>JAHIUS010000018.1 GCA_018816885.1 Patescibacteria group bacterium
AAGATGCCAAATACAACGAATCATTGCGACGGACTCTTTTCTCACATCAAACAAAAAGTTCTCATTCATCGTGGCATTTCTAAGCAACGCAGGAAGAAAATGATTGATTACATGCTAGAGAATTTCTAGCAGACGTTTTTTCCCTATATCCCCATATTCTTGTATTTTCTCTACTAATTCCGGAGGCAAACCTTACTTCTCAAAAGTATGTCTACCTTCGCATCCCTCAAAAATAAAAACCGCCCCTAGACCAGCACACAAAGTTATTGCTTTATTCATTAGATCCAATTTTTACAATATATAAAGGTCGGTTACTCTAATCCAATTTTGCACCTTTGTCAACAAGCATCCTCGCCAGCTTATCAACATCCCCACTCCCCGTTGTAAAAACAACGCTGTTTTCATCTGTTAATTCGTTGATTTTGGCAACAGAGTTTTTGAACCCTTCGCCGTCAATCGCCTTACAGCCGCTCCCCTTTTCAATCGCCTGGGCCAAAGAAGCCGGAGAAACAGCAGCCTTATCTTCATCGGTATCCCGAGCCTCATAAATATCCGGAATAACCACCAAATCAGCCTTCTTAAAAGCCACCGCATACTGATCAAGAAGCTGCCAAGTCCGGTTATATTGATGAGGTTGAATCGCCATGACGATTTTTTCTTCAGGAAACTTCTCCCGAGCAGCATCAAGCGTAGCCTCAACTTCAACCGGATGATGAGCATAATCATTATAGATTAAAGCTCCCGATTGACTTTTGCCAACATAATCAAACCTCCTGTAAACCCCTTCAAAAAGCTCAAAAGTCCGCAACAAAACCCCGGAATCGACCCCCAGAGCCCTGCAAACCGCAAAAGCCGCCATCGCATTGTATCTATTATGTTTTCCCGGAGCTCCAACCTTTAATTCACCAAGAGATCTGCCGGAAACAAAGAGCTCAGAACCTTTTAATACATAATCGGCATCCTCATCCTCTCCAAAAGTAATAACCGTACAAACCGCCTCCTTGATTACCTCAGCAGTCAACTTATCGGAAATATTCGCAATAATCATCCCATTAGATGGAACTTGCCGCACAAGCTCACGAAAAGCCTCAATAAAATCAGCCTCAGTCTTGTAATAATCCATATGCTCCCAATCAACATTTGTAATTACCACAATTTCAGCCTGAATATTCAAAAAAGCCCGTCGATACTCGCAAGCCTCAATAATGCAGTAATCCGAGCTACCTATTCGGCAATTTTTACCCTCAAATTCAGGCACAGGAGCCCCCAGCATACAAGAAGGATCCAAGCCGCCCTCAATCATCCCCAGAGCTGTCAGGAGCGTTGTGGTGGTCTTTCCATGCGCTCCTGTTATCGCAATCGTCTTAAACTCTCTGGAAAGAACTCCAAGCCCCTCGGGATAACTTAAAACAGGAACATCCAGTTCCCTGGCCCGAGTCCATTCGGGATTGTCTTCAGTTACAGCAAAAGTTCTAATCATCAAATCAATGTCATCTGGAACATGATCAGCCTTATGTTGAGCAAAACACTCAATCCCCTCCCCTCGCAACTCTTCAAGATAAGCCGAATCCTCCGAGTCGGAACCAATGCACTCAATCCCCCTGGATTTAAGAACCCTGGCCAAAGCAGATACCCCTCGCCCCCCTACTCCGACGAAGAAGACCTTTTTCAAGTCATCAAACTTAATTTTTTCGATGAGTTCATTCATATCTTCCGTAATCTTATCATATGTGATAAATTTTCAACCAGATGAAAAACCAAAGTCAAAATTTCAATCTGGCACGAATAATAGTGATCTTCGGATTCGCGATTGTTGCATATATGCTGTATAGCCTTACAGTTTCCATTTATGAAAACTACCAGATCGACGTTCATATCGAGAATTTCCAGTCAAAAAACGATCAACTCCAAACAGAAAATCTAGAAAAACTTGAAAGCTACAAATACTACACCTCAGACATGTATATCGAGAAAGTCGCCAAACAAAACCTCGGCCTCATCAACCCCGGCGAGCAGGTCATAGTAATCACCGAAGATGACAACAACACGATTCTCGAAGCCGAATATGAAGAAGCTAAGAACTTCGTTCTCCGCAACACTTGGTCTAATTCGCGGAAGTGGTGGGAATTTTTCTTTGGAGAAAATCCGTTTAAATATTAGAGAAGTAAAAAACAAAAAAACTTTGCCACCCCTCAATAAATATGGTAAAAGGTAACGCGTCTTTGAAATATCAAAATCAATCGTCGCGGGGTAGAGCAGTGGCAGCTCGTCGGGCTCATAACCCGGAGGTCGCAGGTTCGAATCCTGCCCCCGCAACCAAAAGGGCGGCCGAAGGCCAGCCCAAAATACAAAAAGCCGTTTTGCCAAAGGCAAAACACCTACACCACAAGCTATTAGCCATAAGCTATTAGCTAACACAACACGGCAGGGTAGCTCAGTTGGTTAGAGCGCAGGACTCATAAGCCTGAGGTCGTCGGTTCAATCCCGACCCCTGCTACCA
>JAHIUS010000019.1 GCA_018816885.1 Patescibacteria group bacterium
GCAATGTGCAAGCAACCTGCACAAGAAATCCACCACCCCGACAGGTTCGCAGCCACCAAAGCCCACAAACGCCTCGTGCCACTCTGCCGTCATCACCACCAGATCGCTCATGCCGGTCTAATCGAAAACGAACAGGACGACTCAAAGGATTGGCGCCCTCGAACCGAGATGAAACCAAGCGAAATCGACAAGAAATATCTGAAGTACAGGCAGAAAGCGTTGTTTGGAGACTAGGTCAACTGACTAACAAGAGTTCCAACCTCAGGAAAATTCATTGCAAGAACGCCAGCAAGATACTTTTGATCTAGGCATTGCTCCGGGATGAGGGCTTCTTGCGTAACTGTGCCTATAAGCTGATCATGAGCATTAAGTATACGAACAGCATCAGGGTCAAATTCTAATCGGCATTGCCCGCCAGGGTAAGTAGCCTGAACAAAAATATCACCTTCCCTAGCCATTAAACTCTCTAGCTCGGTAAAAACATCTCCCCAACTTGGACTTTTTGGCGCTTCAGCATTAGATAATGTCATAATAATTGTGTTAAGATTTAGGTCGAAAACATACTGCATAAATCCACCCCATGTCAATCTTCCACTCCCTCATCCTCGGCCTTCTCCAAGGCATTACCGAATTCCTCCCGATTTCCTCTTCCGGGCATCTCGTCCTATTCGAGACAATTCTCAAGCTCGAGGTGGAGACTCTCAAGGGTTTCGATGTGGCTCTCCACGTTGCTTCGCTTCTGGCGATCCTTTTTTATTTTAGAAAAAAAATCATCCAAATCATTCTGAAAGACCAAAAGTACATCTTATGGCTAATAGTCGGCACAATTCCGGCGGTAGCAATCGGATTAACCCTCGAAGACAAAATCGACGCGATCTTCCGAGGGACCCTTGCGGTTGGAATAGTTATGGCCGTTACAGCAACCTTTTTTTTGATAGCAGAAAAGTTTAAACCCCAAAAATCCAACCTTACCGCTAAAAAATCCTTCATTATCGGCCTGGCCCAAGCCCTTGCCTTAATCCCGGGAGTTTCCAGATCGGGGTCAACAATAGCGGCGGGACTTCTAACAGGAGCAGAAAGGGTAAAAGCGGCGGAATTTTCATTTTTACTCGGATCGGTGGCAATCACAGGTGCAGGGCTCTTAACAGCACTCGATGACCCACAGCTTCCGGCAACCCAGCCGTTAATCGCAGGATTCCTCGCATCCTTAATCGCAAGCTATTTCGCAATCAAGTTTCTCATGTATTTTTTCAAAAAAAACACCCTAAAACCGTTCGCATACTACCTATTCGCAGTAAGCGCTTTGACAATCATCCTTTCATTAACGTAAAATCCTAAGCACTCTTTAACCCAAAAAAAACATGAACCCAGCACTGATCGCACTCATTGTAGTAGGAGCATTGCTACTCCTTTACATCGTTGGAACCTACAACGGACTAATCAAAAGAAAAGTCAGATGCGAAGAAGGATGGTCCGACATCGATGTTCAGTTAAAAAGAAGATACAACCTCATCCCAAACCTGATAGAGACCGTAAAAGGATACGCAACTCACGAAAAAGAGGTTTTCACGGAAGTCACAAAAGCAAGAACAGCCGCAATGGACAACAGCGGTACACCGGGAGAGCAGGCCAAGACAGAAAACATGCTGACCGGAGCGCTGAAGTCACTATTCGCAGTCGCGGAGAACTACCCGAAACTCCAAGCAAACCAAAATTTCCTCGATCTCCAGCAGCAACTCGCGGAAACAGAAGACAAAATCCAAGCATCACGCCGCTTCTACAACGGAACCGTCCGCGACTTCAACACAGCACTTCAAGTCTTCCCTAAGAACATAATCGCCGGAATGTTCGCATTCAAGAAGCGTGAATTCTTCGAGGTTGAGAATGAAGAAGAGAGAAAGAATGTGAAGGTGGAGTTTTAGTAGCTATACAAAAAGCCGTTTTGCGAAGCAAAACTCCATATACTTAATACTTGCTACTTAAATGGCCATCGTCTATAAGGAAATCACCAGTAACAAACTAAAGTCGATCGTACTTCTCCTGGTATTCGTCGCCTTCCTAATGCTTGTCGGATTTGTATTTGGCGAAGCGGTAGTCGGCAGAGGAGGTGGATTCGGAGGACTCACAATCGCCGGAATAATCGCAGTTATTTACGGGCTTATCGGGTATTTTGTAGGAGGGAAAATTGCACTGGCGGTCTCCGGAGCAAAAGAAGTAACCAGAAAGAACGTCCCACAGATCTACAACATGGTAGAAAACCTTTGCATCACAGCCGGACTTCCAAACCCGAAAATCTACATCATCGACAGCCAAGCAATGAACGCTTTTGCAACCGGCCGAGACCCCAAACATTCAGCGGTAGCTCTGACAAGAGGAATTATAGAGAAACTCGACAAACGCGAACTGCAGGGCGTAATCGCACATGAACTTTCACACATAGGGAACTACGACATCAGGCTCTCAATGTTGGTAGTTGCATTGGTCGGAGCGGTTGCAATTTTATCGGATGTATTTCTGAGATTCACAATTTTCGGAAGGGGCGGCGGTAAAAAAGACGGCAAAGTCCAATTGATTATGATCTTGCTGGCAATTGCCCTCGCAATAATCGCACCATTGATCGCAATTTTAATCCAACTCGCAATTTCCAGAAAAAGAGAATACCTCGCAGATGCCTCAGGTACACTTCTAACCAGAGACCCGAACGCCCTCGCAGACGCACTCGAGAAGATTTCCGGCCACAGCGAACTCCCGAAAGCCACAAAAGGAACAGCCCATCTCTATATCTCCAACCCGCTCAAAAAAGGTGCAGTCGCAAAATGGTTCTCCACGCACCCGCCGGCAGAAGAGAGGATCAAGGTGCTGAGGGGGATGGTATAAAATCCAACTAGACAAATCTCCCAAATCTTGGTACGCTCCACCAAAAGTAC
>JAHIUS010000020.1 GCA_018816885.1 Patescibacteria group bacterium
CATAATATTCATAATCCCAATCCCCCCGATAACCAGAGAAATCGCCGCAATCGCAGCCAGAAAGAATTTCAGCACATTTGTAATAGAAGAAAGTAGTTCAATCGCACTTTCAATACTTTCAGCCAAAAAATCATCATCCTTGGGGTCCCTAATCCCATGCCTGGCCCTCAATGTAGTTTGAATATCATATTTCGCCTTATCCAAATTTTCCGAAGCATCAACCTTAACCCTGACAAGACTGATGTGATCGATTCCCAAAATAAGTTTTTGAGCAACATTAACAGGTATGAAGACCTGATCATCTCTATTCTGGAAACCCGTATTTCCGCGTTTGTCCAAAACTCCGATAACAGTAAAATTTTCCCTCTGAATCTTAACATCCTCACCTATCGGATCATCCCCGTTAAAAAGCTCCGTCGCCACAGTCGACCCGAGAACAACAACCCTCTCCATTCCCCTCTGCTCAGCCTCATCAAAAAACCGCCCATCACCGATTTTTACATCCTCAACATTCGGATAATCATAAGAAATCCCGTTCAAAAAAGTATCAACCGCCTCTCCATTGGAAGAGACCGTCGCATTCCCTTTCACATAAGCACAAACGAAAGTAGCATTGGGCACATTATCGGTATCGGCGAGAGCCTCCGCATCCTCAAGAGTCAAAGTCGTAATTGTCACCCCCAAAACAGCCGCAGGCGGCCCATCCTCAAGCTGACCCCCGGGGAGAACACCAATCAAATTGCTACCAACACTCTTAACCTGATTAATAATCAAACTCTGCGCCCCAGAACCGATAGAAACCACCATCACAACAGAAGCAATCCCGATCATAATTCCCAAACTCGTCAAAAAAGACCTTCCTTTATTCACCCAAAGGTTCCTGAAAGCTATCCTAAATGACTGAAGAAAATCAAACATGTTGGAAATTTATAGTTTTTGGTCCACATCTATGGTCTATGGTCTGAAATAATCTGCCCATCGGAAACCTCCAAAACTCGTCCCGCATGTGCGGCAATATTCTTCTCATGAGTCACCATCACAATCGTATGCCCATCCTTGTTGAGCTTATCGAGAATTTTCATAATATCCCTGCTTGAAGCAGTATCAAGATTACCGGTAGGCTCATCCGCAAGGATCAAACTCGGGTTATTGATAAGAGCGCGAGCAATCGCAACCCTCTGCTGCTGACCTCCCGAAAGCTGGTTGGGCGCATTCTCAAATTTATCATGAAGCCCAACCATAGTAAGTGCCTTTTGAGCCCTTTCAATCTGTTCATGATCAGAAACTCCCGCATAAACAAGCGGTAAGCGCACATTATCAACAGCACTCGTCCTCGGGAGAAGATTGAAGGACTGAAAAACAAACCCAACCTCCTTATTCCGAATCCCCGCCAAATCATCTTCCGTAAAAGTCGTCACATCCTGCCCCGCGAAATGATACTGCCCACTCGTAACCGTATCAAGAAAACCGATAATATTCATCAGCGTCGACTTCCCAGACCCCGAATGCCCGATAATCGCCACAAACTCCCCAGGATGAATAGTAAACGAAACCCCCCGAAGCGCTTCTGTCCTATACTCCCCTTCTCCATAAATTTTCTTAACCTCTCTTATGTCCATAAGAGGGATGTTTTCTGAAATCTTTGACATGGATTTTTGTTTGTTATATCAATTCGTAATCAAAACATTATTAAAAATATAAATTATTTACTTGTCTTGCAAGACGCAGCAATCGCAGCGATGCCAAAGTATCGTAAGGTTGCTGCAACACAGCAAGACAAGAAAAGAATTGTATTATTAGGATGATTTTGATTGCGAATTGATATAAAGCAGGTGCAATCTTAACATATATCATGGACCATCCGCCATCTTGAGATACTTCAGGTATTTTTTGTCGATTTCGCTTGGTTTCATCTCGGTTCGAGGGCGCCAATCCTTTGGGTCGTCCTGTTCGTTTTCGATTAGACCGGCATGAGCGATCTGGTGGTGATGACGGCAGAGTGGCACGAGGCGTTTGTGGGCTTTGGTGGCTGCGAACCTGTCGGGGTGGTGGATTTCTTGTGCAGGTTGCTTGCACATTGC
>JAHIUS010000021.1 GCA_018816885.1 Patescibacteria group bacterium
AGCATGGGGAGAGTGGAAAAAAATCGCAGCGGAAATACAAGCAGAACACAGTGAAAAATGGCGTGCGGAGCAGATTGCAAATCGGACGCGAATTGCTACAACATTGCCCGATGAATTAAAACAATTCTTCACTGAATTAGTGCCTACTGATATTGTGCTGAGAAATATTAAAGATAGAACAAACAAAGGATGGACTTTGGTCGGTGTAGCCGGACCGGATAGGCAGGATAAAGACAAGATTAGAAAAGAACTGGAAGAAACTATAGGAAGAAGATCCAGCCTTGATTTTCGAACCGATTCTGTAGACGCTTACGACGAAGATGCTTGTCATGTCCCGGTAGAGATGCATTTTGCCAGATACGGAGCACTCGAAAGGATAAGAGGTGAACAGGGAGATCAGTAGCTTTCCACTAACGAAGCATGGTGCTGTAATCTTTAAAAACCCAAACCCAAACAAAAAATAAGTAGAAAACAGTTTGTTGCCATTCAATTAAACCAAGTATTTCCTGTTAAATTCACAACAGGTTTTATCACGAGCCCTAAGTAAAGCCAAATCAGATTTGAGATCTGATTTAGCAATTATTCTATTCAAAGTCCTGCCTAAAATATGCCCCGTAATTTGTGTGAGATCGGCAGCGATATCCTCAGACTCAACATCAAAACAAACGGGATGAACTTTCGCAAACCTGGAACTTGCCACCTTAATAACACGCTGAACTCTGGCATCATTCAGATCTTTAGCAAAAACAATTTCAACATCATCTTTTTTGCAATTATCATCAACTTCAACAGCCAAATTAAAACCCTCCCCTCCATCATTACTCACACCAGTTAAATGATACGAGAACAACCCAGAATGGACATTATTGCTTAATCTTTTTCTCGCATTTTGAAAAGCATCCCACTTAAAATTATGAGCAGTATGCCCTGCGCTTATTGCGATAGCTCCAGAATCAGGAGCATCTACTCGGATAGTATTACCAGATTTAAAGGCTCCAAAAACATCAAAAGCAATCTCGTAAATCATCGATGCAGTTACAAATTCAACCCCATGTTGAATTTTATTCAAATAATTCCGGTCAAAAGAGTCGGTTAAAATCCTGACGGCCATATGTATAAAAACTTGTGTTATATCCTCAAGGATCTGCTGATCATGCAAGGAAATCATCACAGGTAAATCGGATAACTTAACTATTGCACCATCTCCGGAAATCGAAATCGTACGAATGCCCATTTTTCGACATAATTTAGCAGCATTATTAATATTCCTGGAATTCCCGCTGGCAGAAATCAAAAAAACTAAATCCCCAGGCCTAGCCGATCTTTTAATCCTAGGATTAAATAACTTGTCGATCGGCGTTTTTATATAATAACTTGTTTTTGGATTGCCATGAGTATCAAACTGATAATTATCACTGATCCCAAATTCAAGCGCATAGAGTAAATGTTCCGCTATCGCTTCACTACCGCCGTTACCGAACGCAAAAATCCGTCCTCCATTTTCGACAACATCAAGGATTTCATTGCTGACTTTAGAAATATCATCAGATGACAAACTTGCCAGCCCTTGAATCAAGTGAGGCTTATAGTAATTCTCCAGAAATTCATGTAGATCATTTTTCATATAGCAGCGATTGTTCCTATACTTGGTTTTTCAAACTGTTCATAAGCGGATCTTTTCAGGCTATCTTGAGCACTCCAATCCGGCCCCCATTTGCTTACGACTTCTATATTCCCGTCATTTGGATAAATAACGAGAGATCCGGGTTTCGCTTCACCGAGTGATTCGCCGATGACTAGTTCGCGTTCGACAGATCCAATATTTAAATTAATAACTCGTCCAATACCGGAAGCAATGGTGTCACGAATGCTACCTGTTTCTTGATCATTTTTTTCAAAAAGAACAAGATTCCCGAAACGATCTGCATACGAAACCCTGCAACCTGCCGGATATTCAGGAATATCAGAGGGTGAATCTTCAATAAGGTCGAGTCCGTGATTGCCTGCAAGCAAAACAGCCGTCAAACTCGATCGAAACTGCTCACGTTCGGTATAAAGACCGTTATCCTCATTAGGAAGATGCTTAAGCCCGGCAATGCGATCTTTTATAGCGGAAAGCGCAGAGAGGGGAGTGGCAACAACCCGAATACCGTTATCTGTATCAGCAACATAAAAAGGCTCACCGTTAGAACCTTTTTCAGTTCGTGGAGCACTGTTTATAAAAACACCTGTGCTGCCAAGGCCACTTACAGCATCATGCAGTGCCACGATTGTTCGTAAAACATGATCACTTATTGCTTTAGCACCAAAAGTATCAAAGCTTCTGCGGACATCAGGAAACCTTGAACGAATGTCTGTAGCAATGTGCGCATCGATGTCCGGTGACTCATAAGGGTTCCAGGTTTGCTGACCTCCGTAAGTGTCACTTAAGAGGTAGATTCTATCTGGATAAGAAAGATTAGTCATTTTGTAATTGGTTAAAGAATAATGACTTCAAACGTTGAACGGTGCCGGGGCTGACACCTGCTATTTTTGCTGTTTTTCTGATGCTGAAATTCTGCTCGAGCAAATCTTTTACTAATTCGATTTTCTGTGGATTTGTTTTGAGCCTGTAACAGGTACTGTTAAGAGAAGAAGCCCATGTTTTATTGCAGTAATTACACTTGAATCGCGGGTATTTTTGCCCATGGATAACAATGTTGCCTTTCAATTCTTTATTATAGAAAGAACATTTTGTATTCGGGCAGACTTGATCTCTGATTGAAGTGTATTTATTCATTTTTTTAAAAAATTACATATAACAAAAAAAATCCCGGGAGAAGGTCTCGCGGGATTGATTGAATTTAAAAAATCATACTAAGAATCCCAGGAGCCTTCTTCAGGCATCATGTTCATCATCATCATTGATTGTATGCGGGCAAAATTCATAGTGACCCAACTGTATACGCGAGGTTGACACTTGTCAACAATGGTGTGCCTGTATGTTGTGGGGATTTATTTCACCAACCTGTACCTCTGTGATAACTCATAGGAATTTGACTTTTGACCAAAATAGCTCGACCTGAAAAAAATCTACGAAATCTATCTGCTGGAAGTCCAGGATTTATATGAGTTTCTTGAGAAATAAGACCTGTGGAATCGAGCATTTTAAGTCGACATAAATCTCTAAAGTAAATGCCATGAACAAGAACAAAGTGACCGGCAGGATTTTCCGGAGTCGGACTTCCGGGATATCTTAGAGTAGGGTCGACAGATGCAATGACGAAATTCCCAGACTCTACTTCTCGATGTATATCACTTATCCCCATGTTTTGTATTGCACGGGCAGGCAATCTCAACTCATCTCTTATGAAATCGGCCAAAGGATAGTGATAGGCTCCTTCATATTCCCCTGTGTCGGCTAATTGGTATACGCCTTTTTGGACAGCGGCTCTAAACATTTCGATCAATGATGGAACTTCAGTCTCGAAATCAGTATGACTATGAGCTTTCGCAATAGCTCGCACACAACAAAGCCCACACCAATTTGCTTCAGGGAGTTCTCGGTCAAAACGCTCGGGACTTTCTAGCCATTCTCCCAGATCTTTATCGGTTCCCTCGATTTGACTTGTCCAAATATCATTTGGAGTAGCCGAGCATCCTCGGAGCAAATCAATATCTCCTTCAGTATTCTGGTTTTCCGGAACCGCGAAATTTATCATGCAAAACTAATAACATATTTTCACCAACCTGTAAACCCCTTGCGCGATTTCTACTCGGATAAAAAAACCCATGGCATTGAAAACCTCAACACCATGAGAAATCTTAATGATTCAAGCCCATTTATTTCTTCGTAGAAAGAATCTTGTACATTCCGCAGCCACATGTGCCGCAAGAACCTTTCATAGCCGGGCGACCATTCTTCATTTTTACTTCAGTAGTGTCCACCATCGGACATTTATCCTTACATTTCATGCACCAACCTGTTACTTGATCGTCATCAGTTGTCTGATCATCTGACATGGGAATAGAGTTAAGATATAATAACCAAGGAATGATTAACTGAACTGTAGCATACTATGTGGCACGTATACATCCTAAAATGCGCAGACGGAACTCTCTACACAGGCATTACAACAGATTTGGATAGGCGAATTCGCGAGCATAATTTTTCAAAAAAAAGCGCCAAATACACATCAGGAAGAAGACCTGTCCAATTGATGTATTCAAGTATTTTTAAGAATAAAAAACAGGCATCAAAAGAAGAATATAGAATAAAAACTCTGACGAGAAAACAAAAACTGGAATTGATTACCCAAGCACTTTCAAATCCTTCTTAATCATAAAGAAGGTGATTATCGCAGCGAGAAAATCCGCAATCGGAAACGAATAAAACAGTCCGTCCAACTCAAAGAATAACGGAAGAATAATGATTAGCGGTATAAGAAGGAAAACCTGCCTCAAAAGCGACAGAAAAAACGCAGGCAAAGCTTTCCCGAGCGCCTGATAATAACCCGCAGAAACAACCTGAAATCCGATTAAAGGGAAAGCAATGACAATAATCCTGGCAACATGAGCGGAAAGACTGATGAGCTCCGGATCAGAGCTGAAAACACTGGATAAAGGCGTCGCAAAAACAAAAAGAATACAGGAAGCAATAACAGCAATAACAGTAGCAATTTTCATCGCCAAATAAACAACCTCCTTCGCTCGATCATAAGCTTTAGCGCCATAATTGTAACCTAAAACAGGCTGCAGCCCTTGGACCAAACCAAACATAGGCATAAGAATGACCATCATCATACGATTTAGGACGCCGAACGACGCAATCGCAATATCACCACCGTAAATTCCCAGCGAATGATTGATCAGAACGGTGGTAAAACTTCCTGCAACATGCCGTCCGAGAGAGGCTGAGCCAATAGCGAGAATTTCTTTCAGGATTTTAAACTTCAACAATAAGTTGCGGAAATGAAAATGAATCACACTTCTCCCCGTAAAAAAGAATCCAAAAGCAACAACGGCAGAAACAGCCTGAGAGATTACAGTAGCGATAGCTGCTCCTTTTATCCCCATATCAAGCCAAAAAATAAAGATCGGATCCAGGATGATATTCAAACCCGCGGAAGCGATCATAACCATCATCGAAAACTTGGCAGCTCCCTCGGAACGGATAATGTTATTGCTCCCGGCCGCAAAATATATAAAGACACTTCCCAAGAAAATCACCGACATGTATTCGCTTGCGTAAGGAAGAATCGTCTCAGTCGAGCCAAAAAGCAGCAAAATAGGCTGCAGAAAAACCAAACCAACAACAGTAGTCAGCACCCCGCCAATCAGAACCAAAGAAAAGAAGTTCCCGAGAACCAGCTCGGCTTTCTTGAAGTTTTTGGAACCAAGAGCCCTCGAAATAATAGAAGCGGCCCCAATCCCAAAAGATTGAGAGATAGCCATAGTAATCATCTGGATTGGAAAAGCAATCGCCAAACCTGCTATCGCCAAAGTCCCGACAAAGTGCCCGATAAAGATCGTATCGACTATATTATATAAACTCATGACCAAAAGGCCGATCGCAGCAGGCATCGACTGCTTCAGGAGTAGACGGGGGATCTTTTCGTTCGCCAGAGATTCTTGGTGTTTGGACATAAGTGCGAGAAGTATATATCGCAATCGAGATGTTTGACAGAAAAACTTTCTTGTTGGTACGAAAGCAATAGCTTGCACTAACATTGTTAGTGCGCTATAATGTTAGCGTAAATAACCACGAAAATATGACTACACTAACAATTCGAATAGATAATAACTTGAAGACACAAGCGGCAAAACAGGCCGAAAAATTGGGAGTGCCACTGACATTTATTGTAAAAACAGCACTAATTAATTTCGTTCAGTCGCCGAAAATTATTATTGGCGAGCCACAGGAAATTATAGTAGCATCAGATACCCAAGAGAAAATGGATGCGATAGGGGATCTACTTGTTTAAAAACGAATCAAATTGAAACTAATAATAACATCTTCTATCAAGAAGGTTGAGTTTGAGCCCATCAAAAAGACTTTTAATATAGATGTAATAAAAATTGCAGCACAAAAATCACTGCAAGGATTAGGGGAAAAGATAAAAAGCTCATCAAAAATACGAGGCACATGTCTGAGAAAAGTATATCTAACAAGCACGGCCGGTGTCGGAAGAGTGGTCTTTTTATTAAAGATCAAAAATAAAAAATCGGTTCTGGTTATGGTAAAGCTTAAAAACGACAAGAAAATAGGTTCAAATATGACGATTCAAAATCCGAAATTCAAAAAAGCTTTAAATAAAAACTTGGATATTATTTTAGAAGACTTGAAAAGCGGAGATTACGAAGAATTTGATGTTTGAATATAAAGAAAAGCTCCGACAAGAAAACCCCCTAGACAGCTCTATTGGTATGTGGTATAGTTAAAATGGCTCATGGAGCATTGACTGTAAATTCAAGTCTGATACACTTAAGCAACTAATAATTTTAAATTAAAAATGGACGACAACACAAATCCTCAAACAACGGGAGGAGGAGCGCAGCAAGATGATGCGTCAGAGCCTCTTGTTGGTCATTCAAGTGCAGGACAACAGCAAGACGGCAATACGGGCAGCACGCCACCACCGCATATACCGGTAGAACCTGTGACCCAACCGGCACCACCAGTAGAGCCGCCGGCCCAACCAATACATTCAGCAACTCCACCACCGCCGGCTCCGCATACTGCGGGATTTGCGATAGGAGGAACACCGATACCACCAACACCGATACCACCAACACCGATACCACCAACACCGATACCACCAACACCGATACCACCAACACCGGTGCAACAAATGCCGCCAAGACCGCCAGCACCGCATCAGGGAGAATTTGGAGGGGCGCCTGTGCCGCCGCCAACGACACCGCCGCCAACGACACCGCCGCCGGTGCAACCGACATATTCTGTTCCTCCAACGCCGCCTAGACCTGCAGAACCAATGCAGGGAGGATTTGGAGGAGGAGCGCCAATTCCGCCGCCAGTGCATCAACAGCCAATGTATGGAGCACCGACTCCGCCGCCACCAATGCCACCGGCACCTCAGCCGGGAGGATTCACTCCGCCACCACCTCCGCCGGGAGGATTTGGGGGATTTACACCGCCACCGCCACAACAGGGAGGATTCGGAGGATTCACGCCGCCACCACCACAGGGAGGGTTCGGAGGAGCACCAATGCAGGGAGGATTTGGAGCAGGAGCAGGAGGGTTCGGTGGAGGAATGGGGGGAGGCTTCGGAGCGAAACCGCCTGTAGATCCGGCACTTGCGAATTACAAGTTCTGGGACGCTATGAATGACTTCAAAACAACAATCCCGATTCCGGCGCACGACCTTAAATTCGACCAAGATTACTTCATTAAACTTCTTGCTGGATCAATTTCTCTTACCAAAAACGAAAAAAAGAGAATCGTCGACTCAATTGCTAAGCTAAAACAGGAGCAAATCGACGAACTGATCAAGATTTTTGAAGAAGAAAAGGAAAAATTCATCGAACTTTCACCTAAACACGCCGCCCAATTAAAGAAACTCGAAGACCAGCACAGAGCGGACTGGAAAGACATCGAAATGATGTACCAGCAGGAATCAAAGAAAGAGCAGGAGCAAGGGCAGGTTGATGATATTAAGAAACAACTCGGCCTTTAACACGCCCATTCTTTTTCACATTCCCCAACCTCACCCAAATGAGGCAGTTTTTCAAATTCCGCTTACTCTTCATCTCAACCTGTAAATAATTGTCAGTCGTTCCGATCCAAACCCCATTCTTTTCATGTTCAAAAAGAACCTCGCGCGTCATCCCGACAAACCCGGTCATATATTCTTGCCGCATTTTTTCCGCGAGCTCCCGCGCCTCACGCGAACGCTGAACTTTAACAGAGTAGGGGACTTGCTCATCAACCTTTGCAGCCGGAGTTCCCTCCCTCCTCGAATATTTAAAAACATGCACCTTCGCGAAACCAACCCTTTCAAGAAATTGCAAACTTTCTTCATGCTGCGCATCCGTTTCTCCCGGGAATCCCACAATCAGATCGGTAGTTATCGCAATATCCGGCACAATTTCACGAATTTTTTTGATCAAATTTTCAAAATCCTCAAGTTCATACTTCCTCCCCATCCTCTTAAGAACCCCTTTCGACCCCGATTGCAGACAAATGTGCAGGTGTTTGCAGAATCGAGGATGAGTAAGAACCTCTTTAATATTTTTATTAAAAATAAAAGGCTCAATCGAACTGATCCTTATTCGAGCATCAAGTTTATCGAGCATAACCTTCATAAGATCCCAGAAATCCATTCCCGAATCCTTCCAATTCCCAATATTTATACCTGTCAAAACTATCTCCTTGGCATTAAGAGCACGAGCCTCAGTCATAACTTCGGAGAAAGGTTTGCTACTGCATTTGCCTCGAGCAAAAGGAATAATGCAGTAAGTACAGAAATTCTCGCATCCATCTTGAATTTTCAGGTTGGAACGGGTCAAAAAAACATCATGAATCTTCCCGCCTGAACCCTTGCCGAGATACTCAAGAACTTCAGAAGGTTCTTTGGCCACCAAATCCGCATCAAACTGCTCCGGATTCACTCTCGGTCCGCAACCGAAAACAATAACTTTCTTTTCAGTCCAGGGATAAATCTCCTGCCGAGACTTCCTGTCAGCGGTATGAGTAACAGTACAAGTATTAACGATGACAACATCTGCATTATCAGGTTCAGAAACGATCTCATGCCCGGAATCCGCGAGATTATTCGCAAGCTTTTCCGACTCATATCTGTTCGCTCTGCACCCGAGGGTTTTTATGAAAATAATCATTTCACCTTCAAATTTGGCACAAATTGTAATAAATTTAAAGAGTAATCCCTAACAAACACACAAAATGAAGAAATTCACAGCGATCTTACTGCTCATCGGACTGATCAGTTTCAGCGGTTGTATTTTTGAGAAAAAAGGAGACGATACGGAAGGTTTAACAGAAGAAATCGAAGCTGTAGAAAACATCGAACCAAGCAAGGAAGCCAAAGAAATTCTCGAAGACACGGAAACTTATGCGGAAATCTTGATGGATGAAAAAGCGAAAAGTTCCGACTGCAACGACATCGACAACGCGGAAATCAAAGAAACTTGCGAGCAAAAATTCATCTACGACTCGGCTGTAGCGGCCAAAGATTCGTCAAAATGTGAGCAGCTCTCGGAACTTGCCGACCAAGAAATGTGCATGGCTGAGATTTTGGAGTAGGTTGTTATCGTCCACGATTTCCACCAAGATCAGGGCCATCATTCTGTTCGGCAGGGATAGCTTCGGCTACGCCACCGACTTCAGCTTCCCCATCAGGGCTGAAACATAGTGCAAAGGCAGCAAGTCCGGACATATCAGTAATATATTTAGCGGTGCAGGTACCCAATGTTTCTTCTACGTAAAACGAATAAAGACCTGCCGGATAATCTGCATTGCCAGGCATGCCTGTAAACCCGCAATCTATTGCAATATCACCCTCCTCGCAAGATGCTTGGATCCAGTAATATGCATCGTCATTAACACAAGCACCTTCAGAGCAAATTTCAACCACTCTATAAAAATTCCCGATCGAATCCGCCTCAAAACCTCCATCTACAACCAAATCGGCTCCAACGGTCAAATCTTCATCAACAGTTAGTCCTCCATCAACAGTCATATTTGAATCAACATTCAAATTCCCCGACACATTGAAGTGCCCCAAAAAGTTCATACTGGCTGCAGTAGGCATTAATGTGCTGGCCTTCAAAATAGCCCCGCGAACGGTGCCGTCAATCGCTTGAACCATTTCTTCCGAAACGATCTTTCCCTCGGTATAAATTTCTCCTTCAAGAGGTTCTGTCCCGGGCTCCCCAACTTTTAACGCGGTGAAGTTAGGAATAACATCCTGCGCAATGGCAAGAGAAGCACATACGAAAGTCACTACAAAAACAGAAGCGACGAACGCAGCTAGAGCTTTTGGCACTTTGACGTGATTTTTCATTTTTATTTTGGGTTAATTTTTGAAAACTTGCATAAATTATACTACAGCAGTTGCAACAGGACAATATCCAGTCATAATTGCGCGTCTCGCTATAAAAGTTGTTTCGCGAAGCGAAACACAACAACCTACTGGGTACTGGGTACTTGAGACTTTTAACTAATAAGCCAGCACAACAACCTTCGCCGCCTCACCCCTGGTCATATAACTCCCCGGTCCAAAAGTCGAGTCTTCATACCCGCTCACCAGACCTTCATCATAAGCTGTCATAACGTATTTGAAAAACCAATCCGTAACGGAAATATCCGAAAAAACTCCGCCCTCATGGCTTCCCCCCGTATCAATATCAAAAGCACCAAGAATAATCTTCATCGCTTCAGCTCGATTAACAGGTTCATTTGGGTCAAAAATACCGCCGTCATAGCCCAAAATAATTCCAAGCTCATAACCTTTTTCGACATATTTCCAGTGCCAATCCGCTTGCGAAACATCCGAGAAATAACCCTTATAACTCATCCCGTAAAGATTTAAATCCATAGTCTCCAAAACCACCTTCAAAAGCTCGGCGCGAGTAATGTTCTGATCCGGCATCATATCACCGGAATAACCTTTCATAACTCCCGCATCCTTAAGCTCATCAAGATAAGTTGACGCCCAGTGCAGATTAACAGTTTTCACAATACTCGAAACCTCGGAATCCGCATCTTTAACCTCCAATTTAACGAAAATCTCTCCAGTTCCGTCATCCTCATCAAAATAATGATCAGTGTCATCATCATGCCGCCAGCTTGTATCGTAAGTGATATCGTTTTCACCATTATAAGAAAAATCCCACCGAAACCACAGGTCGTCAAAATCGGTCTCCCCATCATAAGAATCGGAAGCATCAAAAGTAAAACTGGTTGAATAAGTGCCGGACTCAGGGGTAACAGTAAAGTCCGCATAAGGTGCGCTATTGGATAAAACGGTCACGCTTGAAGAAGATTCGTCGGTATGGCCCTCGGGGTCTTTGACCTGCATAACAACATCGTAAGTCCCGGGAGATTCGTAGTAGTAGTCCTCTCTTTTATAGGTAGAAAAATTAGTGTCCCAGCTCCCATCCCCGTCAAAATCCCACCTCACCTCCAGATAAGGAGACTTGTACTGATCGTCCGAACAGGCCCCTGCATCGAATTCGAATTCAACTCCCGGAGTCGCCTGGTCCGACTCAACCTCGAATGCCGCTCTCGGAGCGGTATTGGTAACAATTCTGATGTCATAAGTGGCGGTTGATACATTCCCGTCCGAATCCCGAATCTCCATAGTTATCTCATACTCCCCGGGCTCGAAATACTGATGATAAGCCAACTTGGTGTCGGCAAAAGTCGTATCAAAGTCGCCATCTCCCTCATAGTCCCATCTAACTTCCATCTGGCTACTGTAATCCTCGTCATCCGAAGAACTGCTCGCATTGAAAGTAAACTCGGTTGCGGTTGTCCCGACATCGCTGTCCGCAAGATGGCTGTCCGAAGTTACCGTGAATTTAGCCTCAGGCGCCAATCCTGTCTCGGCAATTGTTATGGTAATTCGTGCTTCATCAGTATATCCGTCCGAATTTTTAACCTGCAAAATCGCCTCATACTCTCCCGTTAGACCGTACTTGTGATCGACGGTTTCATCATTACTCCAATCCGTATCAAAAATCCCATCCCCTTCGAAATCCCATCTGAATTCGGAAGCGTCGTAAGAAGAATTTTCGCTCGAAAAATAAAATCTGGTAGCCTCCGTGCCACTCGAAGGATAATAACTTATCGAAGCCTCGGGGTAATCGGAAGTATAAACAACAATGTCGCCTCCGCTTGAAGCGTTAGAGGTCTCATAACCGTGAACAGTAGTCGTAGTCCCGTCAGGAGCCATTACTTCGAGAATAGGGGTGTAAGTCGAGCTGTCGCCGTAACTGTGCTCGATAATCTGCGCGCTCATGTAGTCCGTATCCCAAGTCTCATCCCCCTCGAAATCCCATCTATACTCGAACTCAGATATTACATAAGCGATATTGGTTGTCAGGTCGATATCAAAGGTAAAAACCGTGTTTATGTCGCCCTCCTCGGGAGTAACCTCAAACTCAACTTCATAAGGGATGTCGTCTTCAACTTCTATTTCCGTCCAGGCCGTATCCGTGTAGCCATCCTCATCTTTAACCTCTACTCGAACAGTTTTATCTCCTGAGCTGGAAAACTTGTAAGTTGTACTATCTTCATTACCCCAATCCGTCCACTCTCCGCCATCTGTAGTAAAGCTCCACCTGTACTCAAGTCCGCTGGAAAACCCTCGGCTATCTATGGATCCTCCTGCATCAAAGGCGAAAACAGTCTCCAAAGAACCTCTGCTCGGCGAAACAGAAATGGAAGCTGTCGGCCCCAAGTCGGAAGCGATTACCGAGTAGGGGAACAGCGTCGCTACAAGAAAAAACAAAGATAAACGTGCAATATTTTTCATGCCTCGATATTACAAGATAGGGCGATCTAAGGCCAGTCTCAAACTACAAATCAAGCCGTTTCGCCGTTAGGCGAAACACCACTTGCCCCGCTGGGAGGAAGGGCTCCATCCACTTGGTACTTGGAACTCATTACTCCTTACTACTAATACGCTTTCGCAAAATAAACACGTTGTTTAGCCTCCGCTCCGCAAAGTATGCACTTCCCTATATGCTCCTCCTCATCAATCACCCGAATAGTTGCCTTGGTTTCGTCCTGAATCTTCTGTTCGCAATCCTCAGATCCGCACCATCCGGCCAGAATGAACCCGCCTTTTTCCTCGAGAACAGTCTTGAATTCATCATAAGAATCGACTTTGCGAGTATTTTCTTTTTGAAAATTTAAAGCCTCTTCATACAAATTATCCTGAATCTCATCAAGAAGCTTGGGAATAACCGTAAAAAGCTCAGATAATTCGTAAGTTTCTTTCTCGGAAGTGTCTCGACGCGCAACAATGCAAGAATTGTTTTCAAGATCACGAGGCCCGATCTCAAGCCTGATAGGAACACCTTTAACCTCCCACTGTGCGAACTTATAGCCCGGAGTTTGACCATCGCGATTGTCGATTTCAACCCGAAAATTCTTCAAATCGGAAACAACTTGTTTCGCCGCATCCAAAATAGCGGTTTTATCCTCATCATTTCTAAAAATAGGCACAATTACAACCTGGATAGGAGCGATCTTCGGAGGCATTTTGAGCCCTTTGTCATCGCCGTGACAAACGATGAGAGTTCCAACTAATCTGGTGGAAACCCCCCATGAAGTTTGCCAGACATCCTCAAGTTTGCCCTCCTCACTCTGATATTGGATATTAAACGACTTGGCGAAAGTTGTCCCGAGATTATGCGATGTTCCGGCCTGAATAGCCCTGCCGTCCTTGGCGAGAGCCTCTGTTGATAAGGTGTAAAGCGCCCCGGCGAACTTCTCTTTGTCACTCTTCTTGCCTGTTAGTACGGGCAAGGCCAAAGATTCACGATCAAAATCAATATACATATTAAGAGCGCGATGAGCCTCCTCATCAGCACCGGCTTTATCCTTGTGAACAGTATGTCCTTCCTGCCACAAGAATTCTGTAGTTCGCAAAAAAGGCCGTGTTCTCATCTCCCATCTCACAACATTCGCCCATTGATTTATAAGTAAAGGAAGATCTCGATAACTCTGAATCCAATCTGAAAAAGTATCGTACATAATAGTCTCGGAAGTCGGACGGACAATAAGCTTTTCGGCAAGTTCTTTCCCACCGCCGTGCGTTACAACCGCACATTCAGGAGCGAACCCTTCAACATGATCTTTCTCGCGTTGTAGGAGGCTTTCAGGAATAAAAAGAGGGAAATACACATTCTTGACCCCGGCCTCCTTGATTCGGCGATCCAAATCTTTCTGCATATTCTCCCAAATCGCATATCCGTAAGGCTTGATTACCATACAGCCCTTGACTTTGGAGTAGTCGGCAAGCTCCGCCTCCTTAACAATATCAAGGTACCATTGTGAGAAATCTTCAGACTGAGGTGTGATTCTGGACATACTTTTAAAAATTGTTGTTTCGCCGAACAATTTTATAGGAAAACCGAAGGAATTTCTACCTCAAATATTGAGAGCTACGCAGTTTCGCCAAGAATTTTGTCGACGGCTGCTTGAATTCTCGCTACAACAACGGCACATTTCTTTGCATCTTCTGAATCAGGGGTTGCTGCGATATCTTTTTCAAGACGAGGCAAAATCAAATTATTCATATTTTCAGCAAATTCTCTTAGCTCTGAGTCACCCCGTTCAAGTGCATCAGCCGCTTGATCCAAACCGGTTTGAATTTCTGCGTTGTTAGCCCAGCTTTCCAGAGTAATGTTTTCAGCAGTAAGTTCTGCACCCATAATAATTTTTATTAAAAAAATAGGGAGTGAATATATCTGTTATCACTGTTAATGTCAAACAATGAAATTAATCTTCCACTAATTTAATCTTAATATTCTCAGCCACACTCGGGATAGTCGGCGCCCAAACGGGCCAAGACTTTATCTCAACAGTGTTGACCTCGGATAAATTTTGGATATATTCCTCAGCCTCTTTAACCGGTTTACCGGCAATATGGTCCTTGATCTTCTTAACAAGCCGAGCCCCACTCTCTTCGGAAGGATCCAGTACATACTCCTCAATGCCTTTGATCGAGGCGGTAATCTTGATCTTTTTTGCCGAATCATCGATTTCAAAAATATCATGATAAAGAGAACTCTCGTCTATAGAGTTAAGCTGCTTCTCGGGGCTTTTACGCAATTTCAGCTCATTTCTCAAAATATTCACAAGCTCATCATGATTGTAGGCAATTCCGGAAACATCCATATAACCCGTAACTTGAAAAGTATCCATTAATTCACCCTCAACTTCAGGCAGGCTGATAACAACAGTGCTCGTATCAAAAGCAAAACCTCCGGTTAGAAGATCCAAATTAGTTCCTTGTTCAAGATTGAGACGGTCAACCTCGGCCTGCAAAGTTTCTCCAACCTTATCATAAAGCTCGGACTCAACTCTGAGATAAGCCGCATCCAAATCTTCCTCAAGAACATATTTTGTGACAATAGTTTCTCCTCCCGATAAATCTGCAACGTTCTCGCCATACAAAGAGGTTTGACTCGAAGCCCTGAGCCCCGGAAGAATGAAGTGAGTTCCGGCCTCAAGATTTCCGCGAGCACCGATAACATCGTCATAAGCATCAAACTCATCCGCAACAACATAAACATCGAGCTTCCCCGGAGCCAAATCCGTGGCTGCGGGAACAGACGCAAACTGCTGCGTCCTGAAAACAACTCCGTCAGGGCTTTGTAGTCGAGTAAATGCCACAAGATCCCACTTGTAATCGGCCTCGTTTGTAAGAGTTATAGTTCCGGTAGAATTTTCACCGCTGAACAGCTCGCCGGTAGCGTCGTAAGTGATAGTAACCTCGGCGGTTGTCTCAATTTCATAAGAAGCGATCATATGAGAAGGGTGTGAGTCCAATTCAGAAGCATTTAGTACGGAATCTGCAAGAGTGATATTGGCGCTGGCCTCGAGAACATTCGATTCAGGAGTAACATAGATAGTTGCCCCGGGCAAAGCAACATAGAAGATAACAAGCAACATGGTAACGCTCGCGATCATGAGTGTTGTCATCGCTTTTCTGTTCGGACCACCCGGGATAGAGAACTTTTTTTTCTCCTTTACGGCTTTGCGGTATTTTTTTTGGATATCCCATAAGGATTTCAGGTTGAATGCCCCTTTCTTCTTATTCTCTTTGAAATTTTTCACAAGCTCAAGGATAGAAAGCCTCTTGCTTGGTAGTCTTTCAGGCGAAATCTCTTCATATTCATTGGAAGTTGCAGTAATTGGCTGAATTTTGAGCTCGGGATTGAGTATCTCCTTTGTGATTTTCGAGTCGTCATCTATTTTGTCGTAAACCTTGATTCCAGCTTGAAAAGCCAGCTTGGTGCCGACCGGATCGTTCGTGATTACATAGAGTGTTTTTTCGTCCTCCTCCAGTTTCTTTTTTAAAATTTTCAAATTAACAACGCTTTCAAGAAGAACCGCGCGTCTTGGGACAACCAGGTAAATATCATTGAATCGGAACTGCTTAACCCGGTCGTAAACGGAAGTGATTTCTTCGTCCAGCTCGATATAAACGACCTTCTTTTTGGTCACTTTCTTAATCGGCTCATCTTCCGGGTTTTCTTTGATTTTTGATTTTTGATCTGTCATCTTTGATTTTTTCTATGATCTGGAGTCTATGATCTGGAGTCTAAACCTGCATTAAACGAACAACTTTTCGAAGCAACTTTGTTAGAACCTTCTCTTCACCGGCAAGCTCAAGCGCAAGATTTGCGAGAGCCATAGGTGTTATGTCTTGGGAATCTTTTAGTTTTTTTGTTTCGTCGATTATATTACTGACATGTTTAGGTTTTAGGAAGCTGACTTGCGGTTTCCTCGCAAAAGGAAGGTTTTTGTGCCAATCCTTTGAGTCCAAAACCTGCTTGATTTCCGGAAGGTGAGAACCTCCTCCGCAAAGATAGATTTGAGAAGGAAGAATATCCACATTGACGAACTCGGAAAGAGTGAGGGCCACTCCCGTTAGCCATACCTCGCAGTCGCTTGTCATCGCACTCTGTACAATCTTATGGGACTGCTTCTCAAGTTTGTTGCTGGAATAGGCAAGTTTGATCTCTTCCGCTTCCTGGAAAGAAACATTGAGACTCTGAGCCAGACGTTTGGTGAAAGTGCGTCCACCGAGGGTGAACATTTTTGTTCCTTCAACACCACCATCTCTAACAATCGCTATATCTGTAGTTCCGCCCCCAATATCGATAAAAATCGCACTGAAATTCCCCGCATCTTCATGACCCATACAACGCGCAACCGCATAAGGTTCGGCTGTAATCGCCAGAAGGTCCATGTCGAGCTCCGCCGCAATAGTTTGCAAAGCCCCGAAATGAATAAGAGGAGCAAAAGCATTGAAGACGCTCATTACAACCTCTTTACCCTGGAATCCAACAGGATTAGAAACCTTATAACCATCAATCCGAACATCAACAATCGCCGCATTCACAAGCTTCACATCGATCTCATTGTAGCCGCTCTCATAAGCAAGTTGGGCGCGAACCTGGTCAAAAGCTTTCCACTGAACCTTGTGGACAATATTCTTGAGCTCTTCAATATTGATCTTGGTGTGAGGGTCTGCCCTGGTATATTTCACGGTCGAAGTGGCGCCTTTCACAAGTTCACCGGCAATCCCCATAACAAGCTGTTCCGCATGAACGCCCGCCATTTTCTCGGCTTCATAAATAGCTTCGCGCGCATTCTCAATAACCCCCGATATATCTGTTACAACACCGCTCTGCATCTCCCCAAGGTTCTGACGACGCCAGCCAACTCCCAGAACTGTCCCGGTCTTCCCGCGCGCATCGCAAAGAAGAGCCTTAACAAATTCAGTCCCAATATCAAGGGCCAAAAAATAATGACCCGCCTGGGTGCCTGATTTACGCTTAAAAAAATCGAACATTCGGAAAAATTAGAGCTTTATAAATTTACTCGAAAGTGCGGCCGAAGGCCAGCACAAAAACTAACTCGCTCGAAGAGCTCCAAGTGGGGCAGAAGTACAAGATTAAAATTACAGAGCGACTTGATTCACAAGTGCTCTCATATTTTCAGCAAAAACTGTCACAATATCTCCGGTTTGTGCATAATACTTGGGTGGTGTTATTAAACCTGTCCCGGCAAGAATCACAGTGCCCGCGGGAAGGCTTGTGTCAATATCTTTCGATTTGTCCAGCATGCCGGCTTTAACAAGTTTGCGATGACATTCGATGATCTTGGACGGTAGCGCAGGAAACTCAAGGCGTCGTCGCTGAGTACTATAAGTATGATCATAAATAATCTTGCCCTCTCGTTCGATTTTCAGCCCGATATCAATGTCATCAACATCCATGTCGACAAATTCATCAGAAAGTCCCAGGCTTCCGGGCCAGCACTTGCCATCATAAGTGGAGTTGCCAAGCTCAATATCCGCAGCTGTAAGATCATTGGCCAATGCGAACCCAATAATCTGATAATTTTCCCCAAGAAGGATAGCAAGCTCAGGTTCATACCAATGTTTTTTTGCATTAGGATTTAGTCGTAAAGACTCTCCGCCTCGAGCAATATCGGAAGGTCTTTCAATCTTTTTAAAAAAAGAAAAATCTCTATTGAGCGAACTATGATTTTTCCTCCGGGCAAGGCGTGAACGAACTTTTTGACTAATATTGTAAGTATACGCGCAGCCAATTACTTGCATTTGTATTTTGCAGTTAATTCTTGACGAGTTTTGCAGCGAACTCTAAGCAAAGCCAAGTCAGATTCAAGATCTGAACCCGTAATCATTGTATTCAAAATCCTCCCAAGAATATGCCCCGTAATTTGGGTCAAATCCGCTGCAATATCCTCGGATTCAGTATTAAAACAAACAGGATGGACATTCATAAGCTTGCGTCGTGCAACTTTAATAACCCTTTGAACCCGCAGATCTTCCAAGTCCATTGCAAATACGATCTCAACATCGTTTTCTTGACCATTATCATCAATCTCAACCGCAAGATTGAAGTCCTCCCCTCCATCATTACTTACTCCTGTTAGGTGGTAAGACAAAAGCCCTGTATTGACATTATTGCTGAGCCTTTTTTCAGCCCCTTGGAAAGCATCCCATTTAAAATTATGAGTCGTATGACCGGCACTTATGGAAATAGCTGCAGAATCGGGAGCGTCAATCCTGACAGTATTCCCGGATTGGAACGCATCGAATACATCACTGGCGATTTCGTGAACTTGAGAATCGATTATAGACACAAGGCCATCTTGAATTTTATCCGGATAATCCAAGTCAGCTCTTACGGCAGCATGTATCAAGGCTTGAGCAATATCTTCTGAAATCTGCTGATCTTTTGAAGGAATAACAACAGGAAAGTCAGAAATTTCGGCAACTTCTCCTTGGCCGGAGATGGAAATCGTCCGTATATCCATTTCTCGGCACAACCTGCAAGCTTCATTGATATTTTTAGAATTTCCGCTGGCAGAAATTAAGAAAACCAAGTCTCCGGGCCTGGCCGACCTCTTGATTCGCGGATTGAATAGCTGGTCAATAGGTGTATTAGTCTTTGGATTCCCGTAAGTGTCGAACTGATATTCATCACTAATTTCATCTTCAATCGTATACAAAAGATGCTCTGCTATCGCCTCACTCCCGCCATTTCCAAATGCAAATATACGGCCTTCTCTCCGAATGACTTTTTCGATTTCCCGACTAATTTGAGATATTACATCAGGAGATATAGCCTCCAGCCCCTCAATCAATCGAGGCTTGTAATAGTCTCCCGGAAATGTGTGCATAGCATTTTTCATAGTCCAAAATTCTATAAAAAAAACGCCGGTTTTTCAAAACCCACGCACCGAAAAACACGCCTAAATCTATCAATTCAACCTGTTATTTATTTCCCGGTAGTTTGAGAATAAATAAAAGCTTTATAAAACTCAGAAACAGGCTTTGATTCAATAAGTGTCCCATAAGTCTTTCCGGATTCATCAAGATTCCAGATGTAAACTAGATTATTCCCCTCAAAAGCGTTAATCCAAACAGGATTTTTGGCATTACTCTCCTTGCGGTATTTGGTAATTCGATCTTCCGCAAAATCACAATCTATTATTTCCCGTGTATTCGGCCCATCACCGGATAGAATTAATACACAATTACCACCATTTTTAATTCTATTTTGTATAAAATTCTTCTCAAGCGGAACCAAACTTTCATTTTGATTAAAAGGCTCCCAGTCTCCATAAACCAAATCGGTATCAAAATCCATCTCGGAAAGATCGAGATACTTCTGATAAACATCTTCCCCTTCAAAAGTCTCAATACCCGCGATCTTAGAGTTTCCGATAAGTTTTTGCGCAGTATTTAAAGTTTTAAGCTCTGTTATCAAGCGGCTCTTTCTACGCTTCTCAGCTTCCAGTTTCTTGATTAAACCGGATAGGGAAGTGGTCTGAAGATTAGTTTTCCAAGAATCAGAATTGCAGTTCAAGATTTCCAGATCCCTCAAGGATTCAAAAGCTCTATAAGCACTTGATCTGGAAATACCGGAGTTTTTATAGGCATCAGAAATAGAGCAGCCGGGATTCTCGGATACAAAAATATACAGGTCAGCCTCGTCGGTCTTAAGGCCGGCTTTTAGCAGAAGTGATTTTAATCTTTTCTGAGTGTCCATGAGGTGGAAGTGTACAATGAAACAGCAAGCGCGTCTACCCTAAAGCGATATAATGGCGATTATTTAATCTGGATTTAATGTCGAAGCGCTATGTTATTGACGTTATCTAGTAAGATATGTTAAAATTTAACTAAATTAGTTAATTTAATCAATTTAGTTATGAGTTACGCATTGTCTATGTTCAACACAGGTCAAATCACGCTTCCAAAAAAATGGAGAGAGCGATATCCCGATACCAAAAAGTTTTTAGCAGAAGAAACTGAAGATGGACTGCTAATCAAGCCTTTCGCAAAAGATGAAACCGTATTTTACGAAGATAAAGAAGGCTGTGGGATCTACTGTGAAAAAGGACTTGATGCTGACAAAATCCTCAAAACAATCAAGAAATTAAATGGATAGAATAAAAAAGTTTTTAAAGAAGCTTTCAAGAAAAGAACGAGAAATAATTGCAGAATTGATGTGCAAAGTTATAACAAACGATTTATCCGGTTTAGTTGCCAAAAAATTAAGCGGCAATTCAAATTTATACAGAGTCAGGGTTGGTAGGATCAGGATAGTTTTTGAAAAACGAGAAATAGAAAACAAGATAATCAATATGGATTATAGAAAAGATGTATGTAAAAACATTTAATCTGTAATTTATCACCCCTTAAACCAATCACTCCCCGAACTGAAATTCGCCTCATTCCTCCCCTTATCCTTATGCCGTTCAAGCGCCAACTCCACCAATCGATCGATTAATTTAGAATAGGGCAGCCCCGAGCAGTCCCACATTTTCGGATACATACTTATCTCAGTGAACCCCGGGATAGTATTGATTTCATTTAAATAAAAATCTCCCGTTTCTTCCTGATAAAAAAGATCAACCCGCGCCATACCCGCGCCATCAACAGCTTTAAAAGCCTTTATCGAAAGCTCCTTAGCCTCGGCAAGCTTATCCTCGGGAATTTCCGCAGGAATACGAGCAGAAGACTTTCCATCCACATATTTATCATTAAAATCATAAAAATCTCCCGCAACCAAAACTTCGCCCGGTTCGGCAGCCTCGGGATCATCATTGCCCAGGACAGCGACCTCGATCTCTTTGATATCCAGTCCTTCCTCAACAACAATTTTACGATCAAACCTAAAAGCCAAATCAATTGCCTCAGCCAAACTCTTGTTATCCTGCGCCTTGGAAACTCCAACACTTGAACCCATATTTGCAGGTTTAACAAATATCGGAAAATTAATCTCGGAAACAAGTTTATAAATCGACTGATCGCGGTCTTTCTCCCAATCCTTCCGCATGAGGCCA
The DNA here is from genome assembly GCA_018816885.1 of Patescibacteria group bacterium. GTDB lineage: Bacteria > Patescibacteriota > Gracilibacteria > UBA1369 > UBA12470 > JAHIUS01. The sequence goes on from JAHIUS010000021.1 coordinate 21,584, forward strand.
AGAGCTTTAACCTGCTTCAAGCCCGCCTGATCCCAAACAGACTTGGTCATGGCTTTATCCATCGCAACGGAAGAAGCCAGAACTCCGCATCCGACATAAGGCACTCCCGCAATCTCAAATAACCCCTGAATCGTCCCATCTTCACCATAAGGTCCGTGCAAAACGGGGAAAACAACATCAAGCTCACGCAAATTGGCAATAATATCCTCTCCTTGCGATTCCGCACGACCTTCTTTCAAAGCAGCTAAAGAATCCTCTCCAAAAATCCACTCCCCATCCTTGGTTATACCGATAAGATGCGGCTCATAACGATCCTTATCGAGCGCATTAATCACATTGCCGGCAGATACGAGCGAAACCTCATGCTCGCCGCTCCTGCCACCGAAAATAATACCGATTTTGATCTTATTCATAGCAGGCATATTTTAAGCATAAAACAGAAGAAAATGCCAGTTCATCTAAGCTCCCAGCTTCCGTACAGCGCATCTTCCTTTTCCTCATCAGCCCAAAAATGATCCCCATAACTGAAATGCCACCACTCATCAGGGAAATTGAAGAATCCCTCTCCCGTTAAAACAGAGTAAAGAATCATTCGATTATGATGCCATTTGTACTTTTTTGAGCCTTCTTTCGCCTTTTTAAAATACATTGTAAAAGAAGTTTCCTCGAAATAATCAAATTCTGTGCCCATGTCGAGTTCTTCAAGGTTTTCGTCAACAAGGGTAAGGTCGATCGCAGCTCCCGTATTATGTGGCGAAGGCTTGCTCAAATCAAAGCTCGGACGATAAACATATTTTTCAACCTCTGATTGCACTCTTTCCGGTTCCCAAAGCGGCTGACGCCGAATAATTTTTTTATACAAGCCCACATACAAAATAGACTGAAGCTCAAGAGGTCTATACCCATCCCAAATCTTAAAATTCCAACCTTTTTGAAGCCTCTCCCGAGCAACAGAAAGCCTTCTAAGAACACCTTCGCGAACCAAGACCTCCCTGGTTTCGGTCAAATGTTGGTTGTAATAGGCCGGCTCGGTAAGAAACCCGAATTCTCTCGGGTCTGCAAGCGGCTCATTTTGGAGTTCAAATTTCATATTCATATCATGTATAATATAAACAAATATAACCAAAATAAAAATGTCAGATTTTGAAACACTGGAATCTTATGATTGCAAGAAAAAGAAGAAAAAAAGCTTAGGATATTTCGAAAATATCGAGCAAAAAAGGAAAAACAAGAAGCAGAAAGGTGATTTTGAGTCAAAAATAGAAGATCCGTATCGCCACGGGCTACCTGAAGAGCCCAAGATCCAAAGCGAACACAAAGAAGTTTTAAAGCCCAAAACCTACAACAAAAAAGCAAAAGAAGATGAAGAAGAAGAGGATCAGAAGCAAGTTGCAGCACAAGCCGATGAATTTTTAGAAGAAAATCTAGGCTAGAACTCTCGGAATCCGCTCATTAATCCTGGTAGTAATTTCATAATTAATAGTAGAAGCCCACTCTCCCATCTGTTCCGCAGTGATTTTTTCCTCTCCTTGTCGGCCCAAAAGGGTAGCCTCATCCTCAAGTTTTGACTCGGGAATATCGGTGACATCAACCATAATCATATTCATGCAAACCCGGCCCAAAAGAGGAGCTCTCTTCCCGTGAATCAGAACATGCGCTCTGCCGGAAAGACTCCGATCGTAACCGTCATAATACCCAACGGGCAAAACAGCCACCCGTGAATCACGATTAACCCTGCATGTACATCCATAACCGATATATTCCCCGGAAGGTACATTTTTTACCTGAGCGATAATGGTTTTCCAGGTTATGACAGGTTTGAGCTCAATTTCGCGGTTGGTTTCGCGTTCAACGGAAACTCGAGTTTCCGGCGAAGGCCACATTCCGTAAACGCCGATTCCAACCCGTACCATATCGAAATGAGTTTTTTTGAAAAGTATGGTCGCGGCGGAATTCGCACAATGCTTGATCTTAATATCCAAATCGGCAGTCATCTCATTGAACTTCTCAAGCTGTGACATCGCAAATGAATGGTCCAAAGTATCCTCAATATTTGCAAAATGCGTCGTCGCACCCTCTAGTTGAACAAATTTTGTGTTCGCAAGAAAATTCTTAACAGCTGGTAAATCTTCATCTCGAATGCCTTGCCGATTGTTCCCGGTTTCAAGCTTTAAGTGAACCTTGATTTCCCGTCCGATTTCTTCGAGGCGTTTAAGAGTTTCCATATTATAAACGACCAGCCTAGCGTCGAGATCGGGGATTTCATGGAGATCCTCAAGCGGGACATACCCCATGATATAAATCGGAGCTGTGACGCCGGTTTCGCGAAGTTCTCGCGCCTCATAAAGGGCATTGACGGAGAGCCAGTCGACACCGCTATTGATCATGATTCGAGCGGATTCAATAAGGCCGTGTCCGTAAGCATTACCCTTAACACAGCAAGAAAGCAGTATGTCAGGACCAATAAGCTGTTTGAACTGCTTAATATTGTGCTTTAAAGCCGATCTTGAGATCTCGATCCATGTAGTATTCATGCGCGAGAATAATAGGGGAGTTTGCACGGATTCTCCACCCATTTAGAACTTGACAGCTACGCAAAATTGCGGTATAATTTTATAATAAACAAAAAAGGGGTTCACATATATATAAAAATCAAAATTGCATAATTTAACCAAAAAAAGCATGCAAAAACAAAAAATCTCCCTCAAACGAGTGGCAGCCGGAGTGCTAGTCGGCTTTGTTGCCATTACAAGTTTTGCAGGGGTTGGCCGCGCAATGCAGGCTAGTGTTTTCTCTGATCTGGTTGCCTGGGTATCGGGCGGACCGGTTGCACAAATGGACTGTTCGCCTGATGGATGGTGGGTGGACGACGGATACGGAGGAGGATGGTGTGAATACGGGAACGCAGGCGGAGATCCTTATATGGATCCTAACTACAATGACCCATACGTTGATCCGTATTCCGGAGGCAGCGACTGTTCACCTGATGGATGGTGGGATCCGAATATGCAGGCATGTCAGTACGGTAGCCCCGATCCTTATTACAATGATGCCGGAAATTGGCAGGATTGTGGTGTAAACAGTTGGTGGGACAACGTGACACAATCGTGTCAGACGATGGATTACTCGGGAAGCTCTTGCGGATACGATCAATGGTGGGACAATGTTACCCAATCATGCCAGATTATGGACTATTCATGGACTTCTTGCGGATACGATGAGTATTGGGACAGCTATAGCCAGTCATGTATGCCTAATGGCTCAAGCTCAGGAAGTTCTTGTGCATCTAACGAATGGTGGGATAGTGGTAATCAAATGTGTCAATCGAACGATTATTCGCAAAGTTCTTGTGGAGAAGGATACTGGGAGAGATGTGATGACTCGGGATGTTGGTGTGAATCTGATTATGACAGCGAAGGTTGTTACTACGACCATACAGGAGCTTACATTTGTGATGGTTACGGGTACAATGGAGGGGGCCAAAACTGTTACTATGACCAGCTCAACAACTGGATATGTGAGCCGGGTGATGATGATTATTACGGAAGCAATTACGATGGATATTGTGACCCTGATTCAGATGATGACCCTGACTGTTATAACTTCAACGATGTTCCTTATTGTGGCGATGCTTGTTACTCGGAATGTGACGATACAGGAGCTTGTTGGTGTGAATGTGATGCGGACGACCAATATTCAGGCAACTGTTATTATGATCAAAACAATGAGTATATCTGTGAAGATTGGGGGTATTACGAAGGCGATGACAACATGATGTGGGAAGACGATTGGGACGACTGGGGAGATGACTACTTCATGGATCCACAGGCATGGTGCGATAGCACTGATTACTACTGGGCTGATAATTGGGGGCCGGACTGTTTCTGTGAATACGGAGATTCATATTTTCCTGATCCAAACGACTACACCAAGTGTGTCGATCACTCGCAATACGGTTACCAGAGTTGTATGGATAAAGGTATGATGTATAACCCTGACAGGAAATCTTGTGAAGAAAATTTCTACCAGCACGGAGATTATGACTGGAGCAAACAAAGTGATAAATCATTAGATTGGGGTAACGTATGGCAAGGATATGAAGAAGATGAAAAGGATTATTGGAGTCAGGATGATAAATGGGTAAAGGATGAGAAGAGAAATATGGAAAACATGATTACCGAATCTAATTGGTGGGCAAAAGATGTTAAGAATTCGAAGGAGGAAGGTGAGAATTGGCTTTCTGAAATTGAATGGAGATGCGATCAGTGGGGAGCAGATTACGAAAACATGAGCAGTAAAGGTAAATTGACATCTTCAGGTCAAGACCTTTATGAAGATGCAATTTCTTTCTGTTCTAAAGCCAAATCCAAGGTCAATAATCTTCTGGGTAAGTTCGATGATTTGGAAGACGACGCCAAACAAGCCAAGCAAGATATGGAAGATGCTTATGATGATTTCGTGAACGGCGACGAAAAAAATTCCGAAGAATTCTGGGATGCTCAGAAAGGAGGAGCTGTTAACGAATGGAGAGATGTTTACAGATCTCAAATCGAAACTTGGGGAAGGCTTCTTAACTTCTATGATTTTAAACTAGAGGTTAAGAGAATCGAAAGAGAAACAGGTGCAAGCGCTCATGAACTTGGGGACGAAATTACGGAAGCTGTTTCATTCGCGGATTACGCTCTTTCAGAAGTTCAAGACATGCTTTCAACCGAGCTTCCGGCACTTATTACGGAAGCGAAAAGCTACATAGCAGACGGACTTGATCCATGGAGAGCTATCGATACCGTTCGGGACTTCTTCAATGACACTAGAGATATACTGGATGAGGACAGATTCATGTGGGATGCCCTGGATATGTCTTGGGGCCATGCGAATGACATGAAAATGCAAAACTTCATGGCAAAAGAGCTCGAATTTATCACTGAAGAACTTGAAAACGCTTCTAAGGAAATAGAAGAAATGAAAGCTCAAGGTATTGACGTGACAAGGTTTGAAGGACTTCTTGAGGAAGCACAAGATATTCTTGACCAGCTCGAAGAAACAGATGATGAAAGAGAAATGGAGGATCTCTTCGGAAGACTTGATCAAATCGGTAGAGAAGCCGATATGGAAGGAAAAAAACTCGGAGTTGCTTTCGGACAGCATGACAAGAGAGGAATCTACATCGAAACGATGAGTGCCAGTGTTACAGATGCAGACGCTTTCGCGGACATGCTTTACGAGCTCAGTACAACCAACGAGGATGTTATGAACAAGCTTATTGAGATTCTGCTTGAAAAAATAACTTCAAGCGAACTCGATAAATTCGTTGAGTATAAGAACAAATTCGGCAACATCGGTATTTTGGATAGTGTGTCTGCAGGTTATGCGGATGCTGATAAATACGGCGACTTGATGTCGGCTAAATTGGCTGTTCTTGAAGATCTTGATTCCAAAATTTCGATCCTTGAGAAAAAGATCGGAGGTATGGAGGCAAAGCTTCAGGAGATAACAACAAAGATTGCCGAATACAACTGGTACGGTGATGCCGCGGAAGGAGTGAACGAAATTCTTGCAGAAATGGAAGACGAACTTGACGATGCGGATACGGAAGCTGAAAGAGATGCAGTGTACGCAAAATACGACTCTAAGCTTGAAGATTCAAAAGAAGATGCAAGAAAATCTAAGTTTGATGACGGGCTGATACCATTTGTCGATACAGATGATAACCAATGGTTCACGGGGTATGTATGGGAAGTTATGAACAGTGGCCTCGTAAACGGTTATAAAGACGCAAGCGGTAATCTTACCGGATACTATGGTCCCGGCGACAACGTTACAGTTGCCGAAACTCTGAAGATCGCTCTCGAAAACGCAGGTGTTGGTGAAGGGAACGACTCTACTTCCAAAACAGGTATTCAGGATCACTGGAGCAACAATTACTTCGGAATGGCTGAAAATATGGGAATGACATTCGGAGAAAACGATTACCAGGATCCTAACCAGTACGCTACAAGAGGTGAAGTATTGCAGGCGGGATTCGAAGCACTTGGTGTAGATATACCTGATTACTCAAGTACGGACTTCGGAGATGTTTCCGGGAATCACGAATATGCCGATGCTATCCAGTACGCCAAAGAACTTGAAATCGTTAGCGGTGATGACGGAACAGGCAACTTCAGGCCTGATGATTCAATCAACAGAGCTGAAGTTGCGAAAGTATTCGATAACATGCTGGATCTTATAGACAGCGGAGAACTTTAAGTCATTCAAAAATAAGAGCGAAAAAGCCCTCCATTCCGGAGGGCTTTTTCATATCACGCTAACCAAGAAATTCTCTTGCATTATGAGGTTTCTCGTGTATCCTCTAAAAGCTTTAACTCACAACGAAATGGCAAAACATCCCGTACCACATCAAAAACTATGTAAAGGTAGGAGCACCAGAAGATATAAATCTTTCGCAAACAGAACCCGTAAGAAGCTTTCGGACAAGACGCAGGTAGTAACAGACTGTCCATCATGCGGAGATAAGGTTCTTTCACATCACCTATGTGAATCATGCGGCAAATACCGAGGTGTCCAGGTTATAAACAAAGAGAAGGAGTCCGAAAAAATCACGACAATCAAGGCCTAACAGTACCTAAAAATTGACATCTCATGGCAAGCCACAGGCATTTAGCCCGAATTATAGTTGTACAAACCATATTTGCAATAGAATCACGGGAGAATGACCCGCAGGAAACCCTCGAATATTTATTGGAGGAATTTGGCAATAAAGTGGAAGATAAAGATTTCCCAAGAAAACTTTTGAAAGGAATACTCGATAACAGAAAGGAGATAGGAGAATCTATAGTGGAAACAGCTCCCGAGTGGCCGCTTGACAGGATATCAAGAATTGACAGAGCTATTCTCCAACTTGGGATTTATGAATTAAAATACGAAGACGAAATCCCGCCCCTCGTAACCATAAACGAAGCCGTAGAATTGGCAAAAGAGATGGGGAACGACAACTCACACAAATTCGTAAACGGAGTATTAAGCACCCTAATGCATAAATATGAAAAATCTTAAACAAAAATACAAAGACCTCGAGAAATTGATAGGCACGAAATTCAAAGACCTAAGTCTTCTTGATGCAGCTTTTGTCCACAAATCTTATGTAAACGAGTCTAAAGATAAAGAAGCACACAACGAAAGGCTTGAATTTCTCGGCGATGCCGTTCTGGAATTGGTTGTAACGGAATATCTCTACAAAAATTACGGGAACCCGGAAGGAGACCTAACGAACTGGCGCTCGGCACTTGTAAGAGGCGCCAATCTCGCAGAAATTGCCAAAGAGCTTAAACTAAATAAGTATCTCTATCTGAGTCGAGGAGAAGAAAAATCGGGCGGCCGACAAAAAGGCTACATCCTTGCAAACACGGTAGAAGCATTGATCGGAGCAATTTTTCTCGATCAAGGATATAAAAAATGCCACACTTTCATTAACAAATTTATAATCTCATACCTGGGAGAAATCCTCGAAAAAGGATTGCACGTTGACCCCAAGTCAAAGTTTCAGGAAATAGCACAAGCCAAATTTAACCTGACTCCGAATTACGAATTAATAGAAGAATCCGGCCCGGATCACGATAAGAAATTCCTGATGGCGGCATACATCGGCGACAAAAAATACGGAGAAGGCAGCGGCACCAGCAAACAACAGGCCGAACAAAATGCGGCAACGGATGCTTTGGAACAGAGAGGATGGATCAAGTAGACCAAAAAACAAGATACCAAAAAAGGAATCCCAGTATAACTCCATCAAGAAACACACTGAAAAGCAGAAGTCCGAGAGTAACCTCGCGCTCTTTTCCTAAAATCTTTACTTTTACCTTCCCTCCATTATCTCGGAATGTAATGAAATAAAGCAAAAAACCCAGAACGACCAAGAAAAAAAGCAGGTATTTAGTCATAATATTTTTCGATATATTTTTTCATCAGAGCCTCGGCCTTGGCTGCAGCTTCCTTGTTGCCAATCCCAACCTTAAGCTTCTTCTGCAACTTGTCAAAAGTATCGGCACCCTCCAGTACAGCCGCCTCAATATCGGAATCTGTTATCCGAGTATGGGGATCAATCATAATAGACCCGCTAACAACGATCCGATCATACTGCTCACTGCGCCTGAAATACTCATTTAAAGCCTTTCTGAGAGCCTTATCGCCCAGAACCGAGCAATGAACCTTTCGAGGTGGCAGCCCTCCAAGGCGATCAAGAATATCCTGAGGTTTGAGAGCGAGCGCACCTTCGACCTTCATGCCGCCGTTTTCGGTGGCCATAACGGACAACATGGAAGTACTCGCAATAGCCGAAGCACATCCGAAAGTCTGCCACTTGCAGTCAACAATCCGATCATTCTCAACCTTAATCCACATCTTCATCATATCCCCGCATGCCGGACTTCCTACGACAGAAGCACCGTTGTACTTGGACTCATCGAATAGAGCCGCATCTTCAACCAGATTTTCAGGGTGAAAGAAGTGTTTTTTAACCTGTTGTGAGTATGCCCAGGATTGGGAATTCCGCCCCTCGACATCGCCGTCGGTTTTTACAACTTTTATAGTCATACGTGAAGTTTGCATTGGCCCTGCTGAATCTTTTTCGCTTCGAGATTCAGTGGTGAAATTCTCCTTAAAATCTCCGTGATTTTCGGCATTATTTTCAAAACAAAATCAATATCTTCGGAAGTAGTGGAGTGTCCCAGGGTGAATCGAATACTGCCGTGAGCAGCCTCATAAGGAAGTCCTAGAGCCGTAATCACATGAGAAGGATCAAGGCTTGCGGAAGTGCACGCCGAACCTGTTGAAGCATAAACTCCAAGCTCATTCAGAAACAGAATGACAGCCTCTCCCTCAATATCCAGAACGGTCATATTTACATTATTCGGCAGCCTGTTCTGGGCATCGCCGTTCAAGAAACACTTCGGGATACCGTTTTCGAGCCCGTGAATCAGTTTATCCCGCAGTTTTTCGAGCCTTTTTGACTCTTTTTCTCGGTTCTTTTGTGCCAAAGTCAAAGCTTTCGCAAAACCGACAATCCCCGGGACATTATGAGTTCCGCTTCGCAGACCTCTTTCTTGTCCGCCACCCCAGGTAATAGGTTTGATTTTCACTCCGGAACGAATATATAAACATCCAACGCCTTTAGGGCCATAAATTTTACTGCCGTTCAAAGTCATAAGATCAACCCCGAGATTTTTCACATTCAAATCAAGGTAGCAGCCCGCTTGACAAGCATCGGTATGAAAAAGGACGCCCTTATCGCGGCAAACCTTCGATAAATCCGCAATAGGCTGAACGGTTCCGATCTCATTATTCGAGTACATTATGGAAACAAGAATTGTATCCTTTCGAATAGCTTTTTTTAAAACTTGAGCCTCTACAAGTCCATCCTTATTAACAGGTAAGACAGTTACCTCGAAACCCTCGTTTTCGAGCTCCAAAACAGGGTCCAAAACAGCATGATGTTCTATCGCGGAAGTTATAATATGACCCTTCCCGTAGGCCCGCGCAACACCCAAAACAGCGAGGTTGTCAGACTCGGTCCCGCTACCGCAGAAGATTATCTCCCGAGGATTACAGTCAAGAATTTTGGCAACGTCTCCTCGCGACTCTTCAAGAGCATCCTGAGCTTGCAGCCCAACTTCATAAAAAGCCGAAGGATTTCCGAACTTCTCGCAAAAATAAGGATCCATAGCAGTCTTTACAGCAGGATTCATAGGTGTAGTTGCCGCATGATCCAAGTAGATATTTTGCTTTTTGTGAGCCCTTAAAAGCTTGCTTGTCTCTGTAGAAACGGTTGACATATACAGGAAAGTATTGTGTTTAAAATAAGATATGGAAAGTATAGCAAATAATATTTCGCAACAAAAGAAAAGTGTCTTAGTATGGCTTTTGTAAGCGGTTTGCATTAAACTCCGTACACTATCCTTTAATATAAAAATTGGGATATAGGGAAAAAATAGTTGCTGTGTAGGTGTCGCGTTTTTTGCTAGAAATTCTCTAGCATGTAATCAATCATTTTCTTCCTGCGTTGCTTAGAAATGCCACGATGAATGAGAACTTTTTGTTTGATGTGAGAAAAGAGTCCGTCGCAATGATTCGTTGTATTTGGCATATGCAGAATTGGCTTGTTTTGGTATGTGAATAGGTATGGCAAATTGGTTCGTAGAGACCTGTAAGCACTCCTCAGTCGTTTGTGTGTGTAATGCCAATTTTAACAAAAGAATAATCTTCCCAACCGGTTGAGATTTGACGAAACAAGGATTTTTTACCGTAAACATCTTTCATCGACGATCCGTCCCCGGGGACGCAAAATCACCAATCACACGGCCATCAGCCATAATCCGTTTTTGCGTAAGCAAAAACACCCCTCACTTGGTACTTGGTACTTGGTACTTGGTACTTGGTACTCATTACTCCTCACTAACTTCAAAACGGCCTTCCAACCTTAGGCCAGTTTTGCCAAACGGTAACTCCGCACCATCTAGGTCCCTCTGGGCAAGGCCCTTCTTTGCCGGTGAACTCCTCGTGCCTTCTGTTGAAACACGGCGGACCAACATATTTAGCCAACCCCGGATGAACAGCAGCAACTTGTTCAAGTTCATCACGAGCATTGTCATAAATCTCCAGTTGAGCATTGAAACAAAGCCGCAATCTCCACTTATGAAGCAGATTCAAGAAAGTTCCACTTTGCACATATCGAACGTTCACAGCATTCGGCAGTAAATAACAGGCATGTTCGGCAGAAACACCCATCTCCAGAAGACGATTTTTTGCCTCCCAAAGCATCTCCATAGTCTCCTCAAAAATCTCTTTAGCTTCAGGGTTTTTGCTCAAAGTAGAAGGCATATAAAAGTCCGGTTTCTCGGTATGAACCTTGGTCAGCATAGGACGAGATGCAGGAGTCATACGATGCCTTTGATCCTGAGAATCCGCAGTATGCGATAAGCACTTCTTGAAGACATAATGAACATTATTCAGAGCCCTCATAGCGGGGGAGTGAGTCCAATTATTGAGAGTATCGGTTAAATATGGATTCTTTTCCGGATTTAAAACCTCATCGAGAATCTCCTCATCACTCATGTCCGTCCCCAGCGCATAACGAATGCTTTCCGCAACAATCTTCTCAGCATCCTTATCGTAAGAAATCAATTTCGCACTTTTTCCGCCCAAATCCATGTCAAAATGAGAGTCTCCTCCAAAACTATCCTCCAAACCATCTTCCAAAGCCCCTTCTCCGACCCGATCAATGAAGTCCGGAGCAACCTCGCGAGCGGCCGCGACCATCGCGTCAACAACCTCGCGAGCCTCAGTAGGGCAGTCGCAAGCGTTAACCATTCGGACATATCTTTTCAAAACAAGACCGGAAACCGTATGGTACAGATTGGCGGTAGCGCACACGGGGACAACATAACGAGCATTTTCAATAGCTTTTTTCTCACTATCAACGAGAATCTGCTTATCAGATTGACCCTTAATCCGCCCGATCGCACTCATCATTCGGAAATTATCCTCTTTAAGAAGCTCTGAAATACGAGAGTAAGCCTCCCAAGATTTCAAAACAGCATCTTTATAAACTTTCAAACTATCATCAGGAAGATCAGGTACATAACAAGCCGCCTCATCAAGAACAACATACCTCTGGGAACTCTGCTCGGAATTATAAAAAGGATGAGAATGCAGAAAACTCCAGATACATTGCCGCGAAACCCCACTCAGCCCAAAAACAAAAGTCGGATGCTGAAAAGGAGTATGATGACCGGCTTCGTAAATAGCCTCACCAATCCTCTCTCGCTGCCCGTCGGAAACCTCCTGCGGCTCAATCAAACGCGGGCTGTAACAGGTTCGAGCACTCGCAATCGAAAGATCGAAAGCATTATCTGTGTAAGACAGCAGTTTAACTTGAGGTTTTTGGGGAAGAAAATTGGTCATGCCCGAAAATAATACCAAAAAAGCGGGAACTTGAAAGCGGTATTGATTGTCTAAACCTGTAAAATCTGGTAAAATATACGGAAATGATTAAGTTTATACTAAATATCTTCTCACCTTACGCTCATCCTCTGGAAAAGAGGGTCGATAAGTTTTTCAAAAAAATAAAATCCACAAGTAATAAGCAGAAGATTCAAAAAGAACTGGAATCTTTAATGCAAAAGAACTTGGTTGTGACGAATCTTTGGATGGAAAAGAAATATAAGAATTATAAGTATTTGAAGAAAAGAATCAGACGAAAAATGTACGAAAATACAGATGTGCTGAACAAAGAATTTGATCAGTTTGCAAAAGAACATCAGATAAATGAAAATCACTTAAGAGGCGAGATCGGAAAACACGGACTTGATTATCAAGATCGACATTCGGAGAAGCTTAAATGCCTGGCTCAAATCATGGCTTTCTTTAAACCCGGAGACAAATACGAATATCAAGAGTCGGCAAACTTCGGACGCCTTCTGAATAAAGAAAAATGCGTAGGAGACTGTAACCAAATAGTGACATTTTATATCTATTTTTATTCGAGGAAATTCCCGGTTTCAGATTTAAAAATAAAAATCCTGCCCGGTCATGTCTGCCTGCACTTCGAGGGAATCGATATCGAAGCCACCAACGCAACATTCCACCACTACAAAGAGTTTGAAGCGATCCTACCAATAACGGAAATAATCTCAACAAACCTTCTGGACATAACCGACCAAACGGAAAAAACCGGAGAAATCGACCCGAGAACTATAGTGAAACGCGCCCAACTGGCCTACATGATTAGCAGCATGAAGGAGCTGGTGAAGAAAAACCTCGACATCGCATACAGAAACGTCGGAATTACATTAATGCAACGCAAAGAGTTCAAATCGGCGATATTTTTCTTCGGGAAACTCGGCGATCGCGAACTTATTGGGAAGGCTTATCACAACGCCGCCGTGCATTATTTGAATAAAAAGAGTCTATCAAAAGCGCAGTATTACGCCGACAGATCCGGAAATGATGATCTGCAAAAAAGCGTAACCCACGCAAAGGGTGTAAAATTTTACAACCAAAAAAATTACAAAAAAGCTATCCCGTACTTCAAGAAAATAGGGGAGGAACGGATGGTAAAAGCCTGCTACCAGGGGCAGTACAATCAGCTCGTCAAGAAGGTGAAAAACGTAAAAACTATCGAAGACGCCAAAAAACACCGCTCAACCTACAATCAGATGCTCGGGCTCACCCAAAAGATAGGGAATAATGAAGCGGAGAGTTATGTGAGGGGGATACTGGGGAAGATGTAAGAAAAATTGGTTTAGAAAAGCTTCGCCTGAAGTTTTTTCAATGTGCAGCGTTTTTTAGGGCGCGAACCGGAATTTGATTCTGTTCGCGCTGTGGTGGGCCCGGTTGGTTGGTTCTAGAACTATTGTGTTACTGCGTACGGTAAGAAGCCTACCTGGTTACTGGAGTGGTTTGTAGGTTAGAAGTGTGATTTTAGATGAAATTTGCTATAATCACGCTGTGAAAAAAATATTTATTACTTTCTCCGTTTTAATAGCTGTGTTAATTGGGTTAACATTGGTGGGGTTACCTTATTATAAAATGTATTCGGGCATTATGGAGAAATGCTTGGTTTTTCCGTCAGAATTAGGCGAAGGCGCTCAAATTGTGTATCAAGAAAGTGGCGGATCATTTCGTGAGTGCGTACATCCATTTTACGACTCTGGAAGTTGGAACTGGGATGGAAATTCACTGACAAGCGATAATGGAAGTATTGCAATATCAAGTAGTAAAATTCAAAAATGGAGTTCAGATGACGAGCTAGAGTGGGAGGTAGATATGAATAGTGAATCTGGTAAGCGCTTTCTTAATACGTCTGTAGTTGAACTCGAGAATTTTGTTTATTTTGCAATAGGCAAAGAGGTTGACTCTGACCGTTTATATTTATGGTGGCTGGATGAGGATGGAAACTTTATTGAGGAGAATTTTGTTGAGGTTGTTGAAAAAGATGGAATATACACTTTGAGAAGTGATGAGAATTATATTTTTGCGCATGAAGACAATGCTTATGTTTATCCATCGTGTGCCAGAGAAATGGATCTTTTGCATGTTAGTTCGAGAGGAGAAGTTCTGGGTGATTATGAAATTGTTTCAACTGGTAGTACCAGCAATTGTATAAAAGACATTTATGCACTTGAAGATGACTCTCTTATCATTCTAAGTGAGTTTAATGAAAATACAGTAGTAACCCGTTTATCTTCTGATGGAGAGGTTTTTTGGGAAAAGACAATTGAAGGGAAATCTTTCGAAGAATATACTTTTTCCTGTCTAGCGCGCGAAATTTATGAAAAAGAAAATGGTGACTTATTTATGATTGGTGAAAGTTACAATTACTATCTTGATTCTCGAGGGATGGATTATGATTACTCTTGGGGGAGTGTGTGTACTTTTTTGATGGACCCTGGGACAGGAGAGTATAGTGATCCACAGGAATATAAAGACGTTGTGTCTGGATCAACGTTTATAAAAGCAATTCAGGTTTCTTTAGATGATTATGTTGTTTTGTCTAATGCTCATGGATATCCATCATCTGTGAGTCTGACAAAAATTGATTCTCAAGGAGATTTAATTTGGCAAAAAGTATATTCGAGTTTCTGGAAAGAGAAAGGTTTTCAATTAGCTCCTGCGGGAAATAATAACCTTTATGTTTTTGGCACTAAGCAGATAGGAGATTCTGATTATTCTCGTTCAAATACGCTTGCGTTCCAAATGTTGGTGAATCAGGATGGAGATATTTACCCAATTGGCAACCTAAAAAGAAAACTTATAGGTGTTTGGGACAGAATTGAATATTTCATAACACTGAGGTGGCTCTTCTTTGGCTAGGCAGGCTTAATATTACTTTGAAGGAGTTTACGGCAACAAGCGTGGCAGGCTATTGGCTTTTTTATTTTACAGGTTTGGAGAACGCAAAAAACCTGGTGGGCCTGGTTGGACTTGAACCAACGGCCAAGACGTTATGAGCGTCCTGCTCTAACCACTGAGCTACAGGCCCTAATTTTCAAGGAAACAAACAGCCCAGCAATCTTAATACAAAAACCCAAATAAAAAAAGCCAACAATCCTCTAGAGTCTAAGGTCTAGAGTCTAAGGTCTAGAGTCTAGGATCTTATTTCTTCTCTAACTTCGTAATCACTCTGGCAAGCCTCGCTTTCTTCCTTGCAGCGGTGTTTTTGTGAAGAATATTCTTCTTCTCAGCCATATCGATCTCCTTCTGAGCTCGAGGAAGAGCATTCTTGGCTTCATCAATCTTTCCGGCTTTAACTGCTTCATCAACCTCTCGAATAGCCCTTTTATAGTTGACGCGCACGCTGTAATTTCGCTTCTGTTTAACGATAGATTGTCTCAAAGCCTTCTTGGCAGCTTGTGTTATCGGCATAATATTTTTTATTGGAAAATTTGCGAGTGAAATTATAAGGAAAGTTACCCTGGAAGTCAAATAGAAAACCGGAAGTTTATTTCGAATCCTACAGTGTTTCCCCAATCAAAAAAGAAAATTCATTTCGAATGATTCTGCAGCGCTAACTATATTGCAAATTGAAATTTATTTGGATCTTGTTTCTTGTCTCTTGGTTCTATGGTGTTTTGCTTTCGCAAAACGGCTTATTGTTATTTTTTGCGCTCCGCTTTGCTACGCGCTGTTTTTAAAAGTTGCCCCCCCTTTTTTTAATCTAAATTTAATGTCGCTGTGTTATTTATAGGAGCCCAACTTGGGAATTCGCGCGGAAAAAAAGTAAAAAAAATTCATAACCAAACCAAAATGAAAAAAGCACTCTCAATGCTGATTCTGTTCGTAATGCTGGCTCCAAACCTCCAAATTCAGGAGGCAAAAGCCGCCTCGGCCCTAGATATTGTAATTAACGAAATAGCTTGGGCCGGCTCACTCGATGCCTCGGGAGATGAGTATCTGGAGCTTTACAACAATACAGGATCAAGCATCGATCTAACAGGTTGGCAATTGCTCGATGATGAATCTCCAACAGAACTTTCCGGAGTAGTCCCGGCAAACGGTTATTTCTTGATAGAAGGTAGCGAAGATGCGGTCTCAACAATAACTGCAGACTTGATTTTGGGCCTTTCTTTCGCCAACTCAGGAGACACACTCGAGCTGCAGGATGACCTAGGTAACACAATCGATATAGTTAATTCTGCAGGATCAGATTGGCCGGCCGGCGACAATACGACTAAAGCCTCAATGGAACGCGTAAGCGGAGCCCTGCAGGGCGATGACAACTTCCTAAGCTGCCAAACAGGCAACGGCAATCAATCAAGTGACGGATCAAGCATATTGGGAACCCCGGGAACCCTCAACAGCGTTAGCGAAAGCCCAACCGGAACCGCAGTCACGCTAACCCCCTCCGCGGAAACACTGCAAGTAGGAGAAACTCTCTTAATCACAGCTTCTGTAACAGGAGTAGAAGATCTTTTCTCATACGGTTTCGACCTCGATTACGACGAAACAGTTCTTGATTACCAAACGGCGACAGTAGGAGGCTTTCTAACAGACTCAACATTCAACGCGGAATTGGAAAACGGCGAAGAAGGAACTCTAGTCATAGGAGAAGCCAGAACACTTCCTGAGAAAACAGGAATCTCGGGAGACGGCACACTTTTTACAGTAGAATTTTTAGTAATAGGAGTAGCGGGCTCAAGTACGGCAATAACTTTCTCAAATAGCTTTATTTCAAACCCGGAAATAGACATAGAATCCAATTTCAACGGAACGGAAGTTGCAATAGAGGCGGATGCCGGGGAGATAACGGATTTAGCGGCAGCAGAAAGCGCAGAAAGATACTCAATTGACCTAACTTGGACAGCGGCGGAAGGCGGAGCCGATTATTACAGGATTTTAAGGCTGAATCAGGAAGGCGATTACGAAGAACTGGGAACAGCCTCGGGAACAACCTTTACTGATGGAAGCCAAGTCATCCCAAACATCACATACACATACCAAATAGTGACAGTCCTTGGGATTTCCGAGAGTACAGGTGTTCAAGTCGAAGCTCAGGAAACAAGAGGACTAACAGGGGACAGCAACAGATCTGACAGAGTCGATGGACGAGACCTCGACAATCTCGCCAAACACTATGGCGAAACATCCCTCGATGAAAATTACGACCTGCTGATAGACACAACTTACGACGGAGCAATCAACGGAAGCGACCTCATCGATATCGGAGTGAATTGGGCACTTACTTACGCGGAATAGAGACAAGAAACGTTCCCCTCGCTTCGGCGAGGGGAACACCATCCACTTGGTACTTGGCATTTGAGACTCCTTACTAACAAAAACATGAAACTCCTCATAACAATGCTCGCAGCCCTTCTCGCTCTCGCAGCGATCCCTCGGGTGAACGCCGAATCGATCGATATAAGAACTTACGAATCAGGCACTATGTTGACAGCAGTAATAACTGCGCGTGATCTTATGACTCCCGTGATTGGAACCGCTTTTGACCTTTATTACGACCCCGAGGTGTTGTCTTATCTCGGTTACGAACATGGTGCGTTCTTCGAGCAGGGAGGTGAGCCGATTTACCTTGTTGTACCTGACGCAGATCATAAGGGAGGAAAAATAGTCACAGGAATTTCCCTTAAACGCACAGACACTCTTATTAATTCGAGCGGGACAATAATTGCTTTGAATTTTGAAGTTTTAAATAAAAATTCGACAGATCTGACTTTCAAAAACCAAATCATCTCAACAATCGAGGATGGCAAACGCAAAGACTTGGAAATCGAGTGGATCAATAAAGAAATATATCTGACAGAAGAGATCCCGGTAGTCGCAAAAGAACTGCCTCAGCCCGAGCCCGTCGCGGAAGAACCTGAAATCGCAGAATTAACCCAGGCAAACATCTTAAAGCCGGAGTTCCCACTTGCAATGTTAATCCCGCTTCTGATTCTGCCTCTGATCTGTTATATTTTGGTAAGAAAATTAAGAAAACGCCGTGCAAATAAAGCTCTCAAAACCTTTAATCCTCGCTTCGGGAAGCCCACGCCGCTTTACCCTTCTTAAAGAACTTGGATTAGATTTCGAAGTTGATCCGGCAATAGACTTCCAGGAGAAAGAAAACGCAGAAGACCTAACTCCCGAAGCAATCGCAATACACAACGCCGAAGGAAAAGCGTTGGAAGTAGCAAAAAACCATCCGAAATCACTAATTCTCGGGGTCGACACAATCGGAGCATATCAACACCACATTCTTGGCAAACCGAAAGACCTTGAAGACGCTCGCCGCATCCTGAAAATCCTAAACGGCACAACTCACGAGGTAATATCGGGGATCTGCCTCATCGACACAGAGAAAAACCGAAAGATAGCACGAGCGGAAAAAACTTTAGTCACTTTCGCTAAAATGAGTCCGCGCGAAATAGAAACTTACCTGGAATCCGGTGAGTCGATGGACAAAGCAGCAGCTTTCGCAATCCAAGGGTTGGGGTCGCTTTTTATAGAAAAAATCGACGGCGACTACTTCAATGTGGTTGGTCTCCCAATATTCAGAATGTACAAAATGTTCAAAGAGTTTGGCGAAAACCTCATCTAGCTATATAATCGAAACACTCTATGATCTTTGATCTTGAGTTTATAATCTAAATAAAAACAAAAATGTCAAAACAAGGAGGAAAAATCGCACTCGTGCTCGGGATGGTAACAGGTGCAGCAACAGGTCTTTTATTCGCGCCAAGCAGAGGAAAAGATCTTCGTAAAAAAATAGCCGCAGAACGCAAAAAAGGCGGAAGCGGAACCAGAGCGGTAGGAGATGATCTCAAGAGAATGGGGGAAGATATTTTCGGATTGATGAAAGAAATCGCCGAAATGGAAGAGGTCCAAAAAGCCATCGATAAAACCAAAGGAACCGCAGCCGAAATGGTCAACATGAAGAAAGAAGATCTCGACAAACTGGTCAAAAAAGCTCACACCAAAGCCGAAGACATGAAGGTCCTCGTTACTAAATTCGCAAAAGAAAAGAAAACTCAGCTGGAAAATGAGGTTAAAAAGAAAACCAAAAAAGCCAAGACTAAAGCTAAGAAAGTCGTTAAAAAAGCCACAACCAAGGGCAAGGAAGCTGTAACCAAAGCCAAAAAAGTCGCAAAGAAGGTGGAAAAGAAGGTCGCACCAAAAAAGAAAACGACTCCAAACAAAAAGCCGTCAACCAAAAAGAAAGCTGCTCCGAAGAAGAAAACAACAGCCAAGAAGAAATAACTATTTCTGTGCAATAGAACCGTCTAACTTGGAACAAGGTATGACCTTGGTTTCTTTTGATTCACCTGCAAGTTTTCCGGGATAAGTAGATAAATGGGCATAACATTGGCCGGTCTCTTCATCTTTCTCAAGCTCAATGCCAAGAACTCCTTTTAATTCTTCTCCGGTTAAAATGAATTCAACGTCGATTTCAGGATCTGCAACGGTAATAATCAGGCGTCCGGGATCGGCGACTTCAACTTCGCTACATCCGGCCAAAAGACCCATTACCGCAACAACAAAGACAAACCTTTCAAAATGTTTAGAAGTTTCCATGAGTATTTAATATCTAGGCTCGCAATTTTTCCATCATTGCTACCTTCTTGTCAATAAGTTCTTTCGTCCCGATATCCTTTCTGTAAAAAACCGGCCCCTTAACTGTGCCCAAAGCGGAGCTAGCCATCTCGGAAGCTTCGGAGATCGTATCCGCAATCCCGACAAAAGCAATCGCACGGCTGCCGCTCAGGTATAAGCCATCTTCACGCTGATCGACGGAAGCATAATAAGTTCTCACGCCTTTAGGGATCTCGCCGACCTCGATTTTCTCGCCTTTAACAGGTTTGTCAGGATAGCCGTTAGGAACGATATATTTGCAAACTGTAGCCTTTTTCTCGAACTCAATATTCAAACCTGATAACTCCCCCGAAATCATCGCCTCGCAAACATCCGTGAAATCCGTCTTCAAAATCGGCAGAACATTCATCGCCTCGGGATCACCGAATCGAACATTGTACTCAATCAAGCCAACCTTATCGCAGCAAGCAATGAACCCGCCATACATAATGCCTTTGTAATAAATCCCGGTCTCCTCATAAAGAGCTTTCGCAACCGCAACATTGATATTATGCGCATCTCGAATATCCGAATCCTGCAAGAAAGGCAACGAATGATTCGCATCGCTGTAAGTCCCCATGCCACCGGTATTCGGCCCCTCATCACCATCATAAGCCCTTTTATGATCCTGAACAGCCGGCATCGATACAACATTAATACCATCAACAAAACTCATCAAACTAAACTCCTGCCCAACAAACTTTTCCTCAACAACAACATGTCCATCATCCTCGATACAAGACTCCGCATACTTAACCCCATCTTGAATAGAATCCAGATGATCCCCGGAAACTTTCACCCCCTTACCACCCATCAGGCCATCAGCTTTTACAACATACTCACCCCCCAATTTCTCCATAAACTCCCGAATTCCTTCCTTATCATAAAAAACCTTAAACTCCGGATTCCCCGGAATCCCATGCTTTTTAAGCAAATCCCGCGCAAAAGACTTCGAAGACTCAAGAGCCCCTACCGTCATCATCGGGGAAGCGCTTTTAACCCCCACTTCTAGCAGCATATCAACAGCACCGTCCGCAATAGGCCCCTCGGGCCCGATAAAAGCAAAGTCCGGCTGAATATGCCTCGCAAAATCCCGCAAACGATCAAAATCCGACACGCTCCCAACCTCATAACCCGCAGAAATCGCCATTAGCCCAGGATTCTTAGCCCCGCCGTAAGTATAAACTTGAGCATCATTCCTTTTCACAAAAGTCTCTCCAATGATGTGCTCCCGCGCCCCGTTTCCAACTAAGAGTATTTTTTTCATTTATTTTAAGATTAAAAATTTCCACCTACTTGGTACTTGGCACTTGATACTGGGTACTCACAAAAGCGGCATCTGATCCTCACTATGATACTTGTCCACAACCTCTGCGCATCTATCGGCTTCTCGATCGGATTCGGCCTTTTTCAGCATTTCCTCATCAATATCGCCGGTAGGGTAGTCTCCGTTGAAGCAAGCGCAGCAGAAATCATCCTTTTTGACATCTCCAAAAGCAACAGCCCTCTGCAAATCCGGCAACTCCTGGTAAAAAAGCTCATCAGCCCCGATAGATTTGCGAATTTCGTCGATAGTAAGCTCGTTCGCAACATACTCTTGCCGACTCGGGAGATCGATCCCATACAAACAAGGATGGGTGAGGGGAGGAGCCGCAACTGCGAAATAAACTTTTCGCGCCCCGGCATTCCGCACAAGTTCAATGATTTTTTTGGAAGTATTCCCTCGCACAATACTGTCATCAACCAGAAGCACATTCTTATCTTTAAGCTCAACAACATTAGGTGAAAGCTTATAACGGATCGACTTCTGACGAGCAACCTGCCCCGGCATAATGAATGTTCGCCCGATATAACGGTTTTTAATCAAACCTTCCCGGAATTTAACTCCAAGCTCATGAGCCAAAGAAACGGCGGTAGACCTCGAAGTATCCGGGACGGGGCAAACAACATCGATATCAATATCGGCCTTTTTGATTATAGGCGCAAGCGTCTCACCCATATGCAGCCTCGCCTTATAAACGGAAATCCCATCAATAATCGAGTCGGGACGTGCGAAATAAACATACTCGAATATACAGTGAGCACATTTTTTGTTCGCAACCACCTTGCGGTGAACATCCCTGTTGTTATCGATAAACACAACCTCTCCGGCAGCAACATCCGAAACTTTTTCAAACCCGAGAGTTTCCAGAACAACAGATTCGGAAGAGAAAATATAGTCCGTTTGCAGCCCTTCTCTTTTCCCGAAAACACCCGGTCTGATCCCGTGCGGATCTCGGAAAGCAAACATGCCTTGCCCGGCAATATGTCCGACAACGAAATAAGCACCGGAAAGCTTTTCAAGTACCTCTTTTACAGCCTCAAATACCTGCTCCGGCTGCAAATGCCTGTTCGGCTTCTGCCTCCTGAGGGCTTTGGCAAAAACATGCTGTATCAGTTCAACATCACAGTTGGAATTTACATTCACAAGTTCCTCTTCCTGCAATTTCTTTTTATCCTTATGAAAATCCACAAGATTTCCGTTATGCGCCATCGCAAGCCCGTAAGGAGCAGACCTTACGAAAGGTTGTGCATCCGTAACACTGCACCCTCCAACAGTCGGGTAGCGAAGATGCCCGATTCCGATCTGGCCAGGCAATCTTTTGAATATATTTTCATTGAAAATATCCCTCGCCATTCCTTCATCCTTGTGCAGATGAAAGTGCCCCCCGTCAAAAGTCACAATCCCGGCAGCATCCTGCCCTCTGTGCTGCAGAACAACCATCGCGTCATATAGCTCGTAGACTACATTGTCCCCACCATAGATTCCGATAACTCCGCACATATTGATTAGTTGTTAGGAAGTAGTTGTTAGTAGTTAGTTTAGTTGTAGAAGTAGTTGTAGTGGTAAAAAATTCCAATACGCCATCAGCCATTAGCCATCTGCTTTTTAAAAGCATTCAAAGTATTTAGCATCAGACAAGCAACAGTCATTGGCCCAACTCCTCCGGGAACGGGAGTGATATAAGAAGCTTTTTTAGAAACCTCATCAAAATCCACATCTCCCCGGAGCCCATCATCGGTTCTGGTAGTCCCAACATCCACGACAATGATGCCTTCTTTAACCATATCGGCAGTAATCAATCCCGGCTTGCCAACAGCAACCACAAGCAAATCCGCACCAATGGTGTGGCTCTTTAAATCTTTAGTATCGATATGACAAGTTGTAACGGTCGCACCTCTGTTAAGAAGCATTGCCGACATAGGTTTGCCAACAATATTGCTGTGGCCGACAACAGTCGCATCCATCCCTCGGACATCGATTCCATAATGATCCAACATTCGAATCACACCTTTTGGTGTGCAAGGCGCCATATCCTCAAACTCACTCGAAAGGAACATTTTCCCAATATTATAAGCATGAAAACCGTCCACATCTTTGTAAGGGTCGATAGCTTTGATGACTTCCGGCACATAAACATGCTCCGGCAGAGGCAGTTGAACCAAAATCCCATTAACATCCTTCCGTTCATTGAGTTCATCGATTTTTTCAATCAAAGACTTGGTCGTCACCTCGGAAGGCTTAAGATTAATCTGCTCCCACTCGATTCCGACCTCCTGACAAGCCCTCTTCTTCATCTTTACATAAGTCTGACTGGCAGGATCTTCTCCAACCAAAACAACCACCAGCTTAGGTGGTTTCGGCAGATCGCGCACCTCTCCCTTGATCTCTTCGAGTAAAGACTTCGAAACCAGCTTGCCATCTAGGAGTTCCATTGATAGGGGATTAGGGCAAATTGATTTTAGCAGGGGTGGGGGAGTGTGACAATAGGTTAATTATCAGCCTCAGAACCTTCTCCCATACTTCATCGCTTCACTAACAACACCCCAAACCAGCTCAGCCGTATCCTCCTTCCTATCCTGAAGCAGAACAGTCCTCCATTGATGCTTTTCCGCCAAATCTTGCAGAACCTGCCGACACTTCCGAATAAGATCATCGTTTCTCTCGTGAATATGCAAAGCTTCCATAGCACTTTCAACCCGATCACCATCAATCAAAATCGCCAAATCCTCTTGAATTAGGAACTGATTCAAACGCTCAAGCCAAACAGGGTCAGCACCCTTGGCCGTACCCCAAGCCACTCCCGTTCCAATGTAATCTTCAGCCACCACAATATAACCGTCCGCAAGCCATTTCTTAAGCTCCGGCTGGAACTGATATCTATTCAAAGCAAACCACATTTGAAGCTCTTCCTCGGTGATGTTTTGCGACTCACCACTCCTTAAAATCCTATTCAAATAAGGCCCGGTTGGCTCCAGGTCATAGACCGGATATTTCACATATTTGGCCTTTTTCCCGGCAGCCTCCAACTTCTCAACAAGCAGCTTGGCGTGAGTCGTCTTCCCCATATTGTTTGTCCCGTAGATTGTGATTAGCATATTATGTTGGTATTAGGTATCAGGTATTAGGTATCAGGTATTTGAGGTTTTCATAAAAATTTCCAATATACTTAATACCTACTACTTGCTACTATCCCGTACTTCCAAATCCACCTCTTGATTCTTTCCGCATCTCTTCAACCTCTTCCCATTCGAATTTATCAATTCTAACAAAAACTCCTTGAGCGATCTTGGTTCCGCGTTTGATTTTAACAGATTCATCGGAAAAATTGTAAACCTGAATCTTAATCTCATCCTCAGGCCCGCAATAATCATGATCGATTATCCCGAAACCGTGAGGGGGAGTTACCCCATGCTTCCGAGGAGTGCTCGAACGCGAGGCAACAATCAGCATATATCCCTCGGGAACCTCGATTATCAGGTTGGAAGGCACAAGTTCAATCGTTCCCGGCTCAACAGTAGTATCTTCCCTTGCCAAAATATCGAACCCCACAGAACCATCCGTCTCGTATTGAGGCAGAGGTAGACTTTTATCGATTCGTTTGATTTTAACTTTCATAAGTTTCTAATTTAAAATTTCTGATTTAAGCTCCCCCAGGAGCTCACCATCAATAACTCTACCATGTCCAGGTAAAATCACATCGGCAATTTCAAAAATCTTTCTCATACTTTTTGCAAAAGAATCATCATCTCGACAAGAATGGGAGTTTTCACCCCTGATAAGATCCTCCCGAACAGCATCACCCGCGCAAACAAAAACTTTCCCCTCCTCCTCATAAATAAAAGAAACATGACTCATCGTATGCCCGGGAGTCGGCAAGCTCTTAACTCCTTCAGGCAAGATGGCCTCATGCAGCTCCCGATCATGGTAAACGGTAGTCTCCCCGGTAGGCCTAAGCGCCGCACTGCTGGTAAAAATAGTCGCAGTATCCTTGAAGAGGTAGTTGTTGGAAGTATGATCAAGATGGTGATGTGTGTTAAGAACGAAATCTATGTCCTCGGGATTTAGTCCTTCATCGGAAAGAGCGGCAACCAACTTGTCCGCATGAGAAAAAGCCCCCGGATCCACCAAGATAATCTCATCACGAACATTCTTTATTAAAACAGGTCCACTAGACAGAGGATTTATTTCATAATACCCATCATGCTTGAAATTCTGATGCTCACCTTGGAAAAGTTGTTTAATCATGATGCAGCCTCCTTGGTGTCGATTTTAATCGCGGGCCCCATTGTAGTTGTAAGAGTAATGCTCTTAATATAGATGCCTTTCAGATCTTTAGGTTTATGATCGGTAATTGTTTTCAGGTATGTCTTTAAATTTTCCGCCAAATTTTCCGCGGAAAAAGATACCTTCCCAATCATATTGTGCAGATTTCCTGCTTTATCGTTTCTGAACTCGACCTTGCCTTTTTTAATCTCTTCAATTGTTTTTGCCACATCGGGAGTAACGGTTCCGGCTTTTGGGTTCGGCATCAAACCTTTTTGACCGAGAACTCGGGCGATTTTACCTAGAGATTTCATCATGTCAGGAGTAGCGACAGCAACATCGAAATCCATCCATCCTTTTTCGATTTCCGCAACAAGGTCATCATTTCCGGCCTTAACTGCGCCGGCATCAGTAGCTTCTTTGACCTTGTCATCAGAAACAAAAGCAACGACGCGAACTTCCTTGCCTGTTCCGTGCGGGAGAACAACAGTATCGCGAAGCTGCTGTTCGGCATGCTTTGGGTTGATTCCAAGGTTCATATGAACCTCGACAGAAGAGTCGAACTTCGTAACGGAAGTATCTTTGATCAAAGAACAAGCCTCGTCGATTGAGTATAGCTTGTCCGATTCGATTTTCTCGAGCACAGCTCGATACTTTTTACCATGTTTAGCCATGATTTTTGGGGTTAAGTGGTATTAGTGGCCTTACTTAAAGCCTCCCACGAAATAAGTGTTAATCTTCTTTTTTGCGTCTTTGAATTACAGTCCAATGATAAAGCCACAGCGGAGTACCGACGAAAATCTGCGAAACCCCAATAGCCAAATCCCTTTTTCTAGCATCCGAATCTGAAACTTCTCTTTCTTCCTCACATTCCGCTGTTTGTTCTTCTGTTAGCTCAGTCGTATCAGGAGCTAGTCTGTATTTGCCCTCATAACAACTGTCGTAATAATATTCTTCATAATGCGCTAACGGGAAAACATAAGTCTTCATGCAAACATTTAGAAGCCCGATTGCACCAGTTATAAAAATAATCAGCCCAACAGCCGAAAATGTGTACAAATAAATGTTACGAATGATTTTTTTGAATTTTGTTTTCATGTTGTTGTGTTAGTGAGTAGATAACAAGTAACAGATAACAGATTGAGAATTTCACTGGGTACTTGAGACTTGGCACTTGGATCTTGTTTGGATCTTGTCTCTTGGCTTCTTGGATCTTACTAAGTTATCCTTTCACTTCTACGCCCATACTTCTTGCTGTCCCGGCAATAATTTTGGCTCCGGCTTTGATGTCGTTTGCGTTTAGATCCGGCTGCTTCTCCTTGGCGATTGCCTCGAGTTGAGCCTGCGTGATGGTTCCGACTTTCTCTTTGTTCGGTACTCCGGATCCTTTGTTTAGATTGATCGCTTTCTTGATAAGGATCGCTGCAGGTGCGGTTTTTTTGATAAAAGTAAAACTTCTATCCTCATAAACCGTAATTTCAACAGGGACGATAGTTTCGCCCATATCCTTGGTATCGTTGTTGAATTGATTACAAAAATCCTGAATCTGAAGCCCATGCTGACCGAGAGCAGGACCGACAGGAGGAGCAGGATTAGCTTTCCCCGCAGGGATTTGCAGTTTGATAACTGTTAAAATCTTTTTAGGTGCCATAGTGATTTAAATATAAGATATAAGATCAAAAATCATAGAAAATGCGGAGAGATTCTAAGAGGTTTGCTCAGATAAGTCAACCTGAAAATTTATTCATCACATCCCTCAATCCCCACATTAAGCGTAATTTTATTTCAAGGTCTCGGAATTTCAAAAAATTCCGAGACTACAATCAACTTCGTAAAAATAGGTTGAGCACACAGCGAACTTTTGAACATTTGGGTCTCGTGGGCCCCAAATGTGAGAAAGAGAAGTTAAGCGAAACCTATTTTTACGAAAACCCCGGGGTCCCCGTTCTGGACTGAGCGAAGCGAGGGAAGAATGGGGTGGTCCTTGTGGGGGAGCTCGCGAGGGGGACACCTCCCCTTCGCGCTACTTCAAAACCCCAAATATCCCCTTAAACTTCCCATGATCCTTATGAGCATAAGTCAAACCGTAAACGCGACTTTCTCCAAGAATAACCAGGTGAACGGTAGTTGTTTTGACCGAATGATTGAAGTAAAAAGAGGCCTCGCCATACATATTTACCTCATTAACGGACCCACTCTCAGGCTGGGCAACACCGCTTTCCCGTAAATCGGTATAAATTGTGAAAGCCTCCGTCGGATTCTCACAAACTATCTCATAAAGCCCGCCAACGTACTCCTCACCCTCAAGAATCTCCCAGTAATAAGGCTCGGAAGCTTGGCTTTCATATTCAAGAAAAGAAAAAACCGATGAAAAATCCTTCGACCTCAGCTCAACCCCTTCGCTGAATCCAAAAGACTCATAATCAAGCCCGCTCAAAAACGTAACAGGAGCAACTTCTTCAACCTCAATTTCCTCAGCAACTTCTTCACTAATAGACTCCTCACTCACTTGGGACTGGGTACTTGGTACTTGAGACTCACTATCCAAATAATCATTAACAACAAGTTCCCCGACAGTGATGATGACAACTGCAGAGAGAATTATCGTGAAGATCGTGAATTTGTGCATCTGTTAGCTTTTAACTTCTGATAAAAAACTACCAGAAAACTAAAAAAGCTGCAATTTATTCAGATATATACTATGAATTTTCTAAGTACTCATCTGACCGGAAGAATATATAAGTGTGATAGGATATGCTCAAAATTTTCGCAAAACCTTCTTGTTCCTGAGGATCATCGGAGAAAGGATAGTTTTTGGGCAGCATTTACTTCCTTACGACATCTTTCTCTAAACATTTTAGAAATTTCCTCAGGAGAAAGAGCCATAGCTTTTTCACGAGAAAGCTCTGTCAAATCGACGAATATACCACGCTTCATCAAGAGCTGTCGCATACGTTCAATATTATTGTAAGGACCTTCTTCATTCAGTTTGGGAGTATTCATTGATAAATATTTTTTAATAAAAATAAGGCAAAAATATACCACAACTACAGCTACTTCTACAACTAAACTTTACTTCTTCTTAACCTGAGTAAAGTCGAGCTCAACAGGCGTTTCTCTTCCGAAGATAGTGATGAGAACTTTGATTTTACCTTTTTCCTCATCAACCATATCGATAAGACCTTCATAATTGGCGAAAGGTCCGTCAAGAACAGCAACATTGTCACCCTTGGCAAAGTCGATCTTGAACTTAGGATCCTGCTGACCCATATGTCTCCTGATAACCTTGAATTCCTCAGCGGAAACGGGGACGGGAATAGTTCCTGATCCGACAAATCCGGTAACATTCGGAGTATTTCTTACAACATACCAAGATTCATCATCAACGATCATGTCTACAAGCACATAACCCGGGAAAAGCCTCTTCTTCTCGGTCTTGGGCTGATTGTTTTTGATGACGATTTGAGTCTCTTTCGGGACAACAACATCGAAGATAGTGTCTTGCATATTCATAGTTTCGATCCTCTGGATCAGAGCTTCACGCACAGCATCTTCATATCCCGAGTAAGTATGAACCACATACCAGTTTCGACCTGTTCCTTTAGCTTGTTTTGCCATGATTTAAATAGTAGATAGTAGAGTGTAGATAACAGATAACAGAGATTATTTGGCCAGGTTAATAAGTTCTTGAATCCCGAGCCCGAAAACATAATCCAAAACTCCTAGAAATATAGCGACAACAATACAAACAGCAAAAACAATAAGAGAGAGAATGACAGCCTGATTCTTGGTTGGCCAAGTAACTTTCTTAATATCGTCGAAGCTGTCTTTAATGTACTGTAAGAGTTTCTTCATAATTTTAAAATAAATTTATATCTGGGAGCAAAATACCTTTAAAAGGCCCCCGGGGCAATCTGACAATGAGAATTGTAGTATATTTTCAAAAAAAAGCAATATTTATTTGCTTCTGACCTGGGAAAAATGGTAAAATAACAAGAGGAATCAAAGTTATCCCTGCGCCAAAAAATACAAAAAGCCGTTTTGCCTCCGGTAAAACACCACCACACAACAAGATGAAAAAACAAAAACGAACATATTTAAAAACATTCATAGTTGCTGCAATCCTGATAGGAGTAATCATTTATTTTATAATAAACTCTCCATTATCGGCGGCGGACTTCTTGAATTTGCCAGATGCGGAGAATTTCGGTGATGTGCCTGATCCGGAAGGAGCGACAGCAGTAGAAAAAGCGGGTAATTTGGCTGCAAGCCTGATGAGGATAGCCAGAATTATACTGGCTGCGGTTGGGATAGGGCTTATCGTAATGTATGGGTTCATTCTTGTGATAACGGGTCACAATGAAGAGTCGGTTGGCAAGCAGAAGAAGGCTCTTCTCTGGGCGATTGTGGGGTTTGCACTTTTGAGTGTGGCTGCAACGGTTGGCGATATATTTAACTTTGGACAAGGCAGTTTTGTCGGGAGCGGGGAGTTAATAATGGAAAGGGCGGGGATTTTTAACGATACGGTTACAACTATAGTAACTTTTCTTAAATATGTCCTGGGAAGTGTTGCGGTATTTATGATAGTTCAGTCGGCTTTCACGATGATTACAGCCGGAGATAAAGAAGAGGCGATTACCAATGAAAGGAAGCAGGTAATAGGAGCGGTCGCCGGGATTGTAATAATATTGGTTGCGGAATTTTTTGTGAGAAGAGTCCTTTTCAAAATCGATCCGGATGCGGGATACGATACGGCAATGGTCACAATAGATACCCGTGCAGGTTTGACGGAGATAGTTGCGGTAACCAACTTCCTGGTTTCATTTGTTGGGCCCGTGATGATTTTGGGAATTGTTGGAGGAGGGCTGATGTACGCTCTTTCGGGAGGTGATGAAGAGAAGTCCGGTAAGGCTAAGAAAATAATTGTAAATTCTATAATAGGAGCGATTATTATATATGGAGCTTTTGCAATAGTTTCCACGGTAATTTCAGGAGTAATTTAAAAACATGAACTTTCTAAAATCTTTCCTGGTTTTCTCGATACTGCTTATGATTATGGTAGGGGTTATGCCCGTTATCAAAGCGGAAATCCCTCAGGCGGACTCCGCAACTTATGAAAATCTTCTGGAGAATGCGGGCGATAAGGTGGATTTACCGAATTATGAAGAAACGGGAGTACATGATAAAGCTTTTGATGAAGACGGTTTAAGAGGAATAACAGGAGGGCTTTACTATGTCCTGGATTTTATGAAGTACATTTTGGGGGGGCTCGCGGTGATTTTTATAGTGGTATCGGCATATAAACTGTTCCTTGCGGGGAAAAGCTCGGAAGAAGAGATCACCAAACAAAAAACTTATCTTGTATGGGCAACGGTGGGGTTGCTTGTTGTGTTTACGGCGGACACGATTGTGAAAGACATGTTCTTCGGGGCGGAAGGAGAAATACTTGCAGGGGATCGGGATCAAACCCTGGAATTCGCTCAAAGAACTGCAAGAACTTTGCAGGGGATATATATGCTTTTGGAGACATTCATAGGTTCGGTTGCGGTATTCATGATCGCTTATGAAGGATTCAGGATAGTAACGATGTCTTATAACGACGAGCAAGTTACCAAGTCCAAGAACCATGTTTTTTGGTCGATCATTGCGCTTTTTATGATAGGGATATCCGAATTTCTGGTTAAAGATGTTATATTCAACTACATACCGGGAGAAGGGGTGCAAATAGGGGTAAAAGAGGGGCAGTACCTTCTTGCGAGCATAACCAACTTCGTATCGGCGCTAATAGGTTTTGTATCTGTTGCAATGATAATCTATGGTGGGTATCTCTATGTGTTTGCGGGAGCAAGTGAAGAGAATACAGCCAAGGCCAAAAAGGTAATTATCGGTGCGGTTATAGGAATAATTATGGCCGGAAGCGCTTATGCGATAACCGCATCAGTGTTGGCGATTGATTAAGGGCTTGAGTTGTGGGCGCTTTTTTGGTATAATTAAGAGATTAATAATACTAAAAACACACCCCATGAAAACAAAAAAAATCCTCC
This sequence comes from Patescibacteria group bacterium, assembly GCA_018816885.1. Lineage (GTDB taxonomy): Bacteria > Patescibacteriota > Gracilibacteria > UBA1369 > UBA12470 > JAHIUS01. The sequence goes on from JAHIUS010000021.1 coordinate 52,832, forward strand.
CAAAGCCCATTGTCGGGTTTGTGCTGATGGTTCTGGCATTATTTATGCCGCTTTCCGCAGCAGCTTTCGACCTTGATTTCGGTGCCGTTGAAGATGCGTTCTGTGACGAAATGGAATCCGATACCGGCGGGATTCTCAATTGCGGCGACAACTACTACGAAATAACAAGCTTTACAGAGTATCAGGGTTCATTTGAAGCTCCTGACGCCGCAGGTTATGATCCGGGTCTTACCAAGGCAAAAAGCGCACGAGAATTCATACTGAATGTGACAAATTTCGCACTTTCTTTCTTGGGGTTAATCGCGATTATTTTCATAATTTACGGAGGGTTTATGTACGTTACCGCAGGAGGTAAAGACGAACAGATGGAGAAGGGGAAGAAATCTGTTATGTATGCGGTTGCAGGTATCATTGTGGTGCTTTCCTCATACGCGATAGTGAACACCTTGATAGGAGAAGCTGCGGGAGGAGGAGAGGATCGTGGACAAGGGGGAGTGTACTCTGCGGGGGAAGGGGTAACGGGAGAAGAAGCAGACATTTACAACGTGAATGCGATATCAAACGAGCTGCAGGCGATTACCAGGGGGTATCTGGAGCTTTACACTATATATTCGAATGTTTATCAGTACATAGACTTTGCGGAAGATCAGCCGTATCCGAATATTGAGTCAGTTGTGACTATCGGGGATACTTCCGGGTATGATGATGAAGAGGTTTTGAGAGATGTTCAGGATCATGCCCTTATGATCAAAGAGCTGGCGACAGACATTCTCGATATGGTTGATAGATACAGCGAAACTTACGATGCCGCACTGGAACTTCAGGAGTACTCTTCTGCGGTTTTGGATAACATAAGCGAATATTATAATTATAATTTACCTTCAATATCTTTTATTCCAAAAGCATACGCCTACTCGGATAGCGGAGATCTTGATCTTTATGAAGGATATATTTCTAACGGACTAACTTACCTGAAAGAAGCTGCCGCGGCGGATTATGAAGAAGGCGTGATCGGTTATGAAAAGCAGTTGATAACACTTCAGTCACTATTTGATTTGGACCTTTACGTCGCCAATACAGATGATGGCTCGGGATCAATAAAACAATTAGGGTCAACATTGACTGCGGTAAATCAAAAGTTTGTAGATATACTGGGATACTTCATGGAAGGAGGAGACGCCAGACAAGATAACATGAATGAGTTTGTGGATAATTCGGTGCTTAGAGATATTGTTCAGGAGATGGGTGAAATATATGCAATGGTGGAAAACCTTGATTTTGCAACTTCTGTAATCACGGCGAGCGTGAGAGAAGAAAACGCTCCTGCAGTAATAAGCTTTAACGGACTAAGTTCATACGACCCAAGTGACAAAACAATCCAAAGCTACCAATACCATTGGGATCTTGATGGCGATGGAGAGTACAACGAACTTGGAGATACGGAATGCCAGGAAGTAAACGAGCCTACGGTAAGTTGTACATACAGAGATACCGGAACATACAGGGTTGGATTGCGTATCTTGAGCTCTGACGAAAACATAGGTCCCGGACAAAGCTATGTAAGCGTGACTGTTCAGCCGCCGACTTCTCAGATAGTTTTGACTGCAAAAACAGGCTCCGGAAAAGGCGATTCAATCAAACTCGCAGACTATTCGGCCAATATCGACAGAAGTAAAACCAAGTTCACACTTGTAGAAGGTGTGGCTGGGATAACAATGGATATGGAAGGAACTCTTGACGGCAACGGGGACGCTACGATTTCCCACAAACTTAATTGTGGAAACGGCGAAGAGTTCGAAAGCGAAAGCCTTATTTCGGAAACATGTGTTTATACGGATGAAGGATCTTATGACCTTTCTGTCGAAGTTCGAGATGTTATAGGGAATACAGACAGATATCTCGGAAAAATCGTGATAGCTTCTCCTGCAGCAAGAATCATACCTTCAGCGACACTTCTTGATATAGGAGGTGTTCTCGGATTGGACGGTTCATCTTCAACAACAGATACGGGGTCGATAATTCAGTACGACTGGTTCATAGTTGAAAACGGAGTAGAAGAAGGAATAGGCAATGGAAGTGAATCAGAACACCAATTCGCAAGACCGGGTGAATATACCGTAAGTCTTGAGGTGTTGGATAGCGCCGGCGAAATCGATATAGACAGTGTAGATATTACAGTCGACTCTCAACCGCCGGTCGCAAAATTTACATACGAAATGCCTGATCCTACTCAGCCGGGAACGGTTCACTTCGATGCAAGTGATAGTTACGACCCGGATCAGGGAGATGTGATTTCTTACAAATGGGAGTTTGAAGGAGAGGAAGGAAAAGATTTTGAATATGTTGATAATACGGATGAAAACTCGGAAAAACCTATTGTTAAATTCTCGGAAGCCGGAGAGAAATCTCTAATTCTCGGGGTAAGTGATGATTATGAAAATGAAAACCTCAAAAAAACCACAACTTTGGAAGGAAAATTCGAAGTAGATTCAGTTCTTGATGTTTATTTAAATATGCCATCGGGAGTTGCTTATCAGCTTGAAGAAACGGGAGTAGTGGTAACATTTTCGGCTCAAAGTGAAAACGCAGTGGCCTTCGAAATCGACTACGATGACGGAGATTCCGATGTTACGGAATCAATAATCGGCAACAACGCATTTTTCACACACACATACTCAGAAGCGGGAACATATAGAGTGCAACTGACGGCTTACGATGAGCAAGACAACGAAAACTACTACACTAAAAAAGTCTACATCGGAGACGCAGACAGCCCGATAGCGGTGATACAAGCCTCAAAAGACGGGAATGATGTCGCGAGCTTGGATGCAAAAGGCAACATAAACACAGTCTTCACATTCAACGCCGGCCAATCTAAGAATACAGATGGCTCATCAAGAAAACTTGATTACAGCTGGGATCTTGGAGACAACACAAACAGCACCGAGAAAAAGGTGACTCATACATACGATGAAGTTGGCAAATACATAGTAACCCTCACCGTAACAGATGAGGATGACCCAACCGCAACATCTAAAGATACATTCAATATAGAAGTATCGGAAGAACCACCGGTCATAACAGGCCTATCTTATCAGGTTACTTCGGATACTCTCGTAACCCCTGTTGATGTGAATCTAAGAGTCGATGCATCAGACCCCGATGGAAGTATAACCAACTATTACTGGTATTACTATGATATCAATAACAGTACCCAGAAACTTGGAGCTCAAATCACAACCGACGATATGGTTAGTATTACAATCCCTACGAGAGGGAATAGCGGAGAGAGCAAAACTTATGCATTTGTAGTTGAGATAACAGATACAGGTAATAATACGGTTACAAGTGCGGATACATTTGATGAGGATGAAGTTCCTGTTTTAAAAGTTACAAATGGACAAAACGCGGCGCCGATCGCGGAATTCAGCGTTAGCGATACACTTATAATGCTTGGTGAAACGGTAACGCTGGCAAGCAGTTCTTATGATCCGGACGGTGACGATATGATGTATGTATGGGACATTGAAGGAGACGGGTTCCATAACAACGAAGAAACGGGAAAAGCAACGATAACGTTGGAACCTGAGCAGGTAGGTTGTTTCGAAGTCAGATTAAAAGTTATAGATGAAAAAGAACAAGCCTCGGTAGCTCCGAACAAAGCCGAAATATGTGTCGAGACATTGGCGAGTGCGCCCGAAGCGGCTTTCACTTACACGGTTGACACTCTCGAAGTAAATTTTAACAATAAATCAACAGCCGACGAAGATAACGGAGCGGAGATTTATGCGATCCATTGGGATTTTGATACGGACGAAGACTCGAACGGGAACGGCGATACAAAGGACGATATCGACTCGCAGGAAGAAACGCCAACCCATACATATTCTGAAATTGGAAGTTACGGGGTGAAGCTCACGGCTTACGACAATGCGGGCGGAATTGATGAAGTCGAGCACACAATAATAATCGCGGAAACAGAGCCCCCAACGGCGGCTTTTACCTATGAAGCGGAAGATCTGTCGGTAGCTTTCAAAAACAACTCTCAATCGGATGGAGCGGAAGTGCAAATTGTATCTCATGTGTGGGATTTCAACACGGATGTTGATTCCGACGGAGACGGGGACAATGCAAACGACGAAGACTCTTACGAGGAGAATCCAACCAATGCATACGACAATTACGGAGATTATACAGTAAAACTTACAGTTCTTGACTCGATGAACAAGGAAGATTTCGTAACAAGAACGGTTGAGCTGACAGAGCAACAGGAATTAATCGGCTATATACTGACAAACCCTGTTCCTTCAGTAGAGGACGATCATAAGATATATCTGCCAAGTCCGGGAGGATATATACAGATAAATTACTCGACCAACCGTGACAGCGGAGATGGAGTAACCTGTTGGCTGGATAAAAATGTTTATTATGATACAGATGGTGATGGGGTGAAAAACAACGATCATGACTATGAAGACGCAGCTTGTATGAGCGGTGTGTTCAGCGATGTTTACTTCGAGGAAAGTTGGGGTCTTGTCGTGATGCAGTTCACCGTTGAGGATGAGTTCGATAATCATTATGACATTACAAAAGAAATACTCTTCCAAAATATGGGAGGAGCAAATCTATTCCCCGTGTCGGGGTCGCAAGGTTTTGTTCTTATGATAGTGGCACTCTCATTTGCACTTTTGGGAGCAAGTATTTACACTGTTAAGAGGATAACCTAAAACAAAAATAAAAATGGACGATAATAAAGATCCGCAAATCTATGTTAATAACTTGCCGGCAGACCAAGCACCGCTACCTCAGGAACCTACTCCACAGCCCGAGTCACAGCCGCAGCCGGTTGTGACTCCGCAGCCTGAGCCTACTCCGGTACAGCAACCACCAATGCCCGAGCCGGTCGTTCAACCGACACCGCCGCCAGCACCGATGCCAGAGCCGGCGCCTGTTCCAGTCGCTCAGCCAACACCGCAACCCGTGCAACCTACTCAGCCGCCAAAACCTCAATTAACAGAAGAGCAAAAGAAAGAGCTCAAAGCCAAAAAGAAAAAACTCAAAAAGAAAAAAGCGATAATGGCGGGAGGAATCACTGCAGGAATCGTATTTGTCGTCATGATTGTGATGATTTTTCTTCTTCTAACTCAAGGCGGAGGCAGCAACAACCCTCTGCTCCAGATGTTCGGGATTTCGGAGGAAAATTTCTTCCCATTCCTAATAGCCCTGACCAACATTATATTCGGACTTGCAATATTTATTGCATTTTTGGTAGGAGTTATTGGCCTTTTCAAAACCTCAATGTCCAAAAAAGAGGACAAAAGCGGCAAAAAGAAAGGAGTAGTGATGGCCGCACTCGGAGGAGGAATATTTTTGATCCTTGCATTCGCTTGGGGCTTTACCTATATGTATTTGAGCTCACAACAGGTAGAAACTCAAAATTCGCAAAACACAACTTTAATTCAAACAATACCCGAGGAAGTAACAGGATTAACAGCACCGGCGGTCATAGAGTTTGACGCTTCCGGCATACCTTTCAATCCATACAAACACAGAATTATATCTTATCAATGGGACTTCGGTGACGGCGCAAGCGCAACAGGGGAGACAGTCAGTCACAAATACACGGAAAAAGGTCTTGATGGCGGACGCTACACAGTAACCCTCGACATAACTTACGAAGATTTGAATACAGGCGAAGAAGACTCGGAAATCCTCACAATGGACGTTGTATTCAGCAACGAACAGGTTTCGGCAATATTTACGGCAACTCCGGAAGCGGGAGCCCTTCCGTTAAAAGTTGAATTTGACGCTTCGGAAAGCCTGGATCCCGACGGCGAAATAGTCGCTTACGAGTGGGATCTTGACGGAGATGGCAAGTTCGATGACGCGGAAGGTGTCACAGCATCCTACACATACGAAAAAATCGGGACATACGAAGCCTCTCTAAGAGTCACGGACAACAATGGCGAATACAGCATTTCCACAGTGGAAATAGGTGCAGGAACAGATGTACCGATCGCAGTAATAACAGAACCAGCAGACGAATATGTCGTAAACACTGAATATAGCTTTTCAGCATCACAGTCAGACTCTCCAAACGGAGACATCGCTTCTTACGAGTGGGACTTCGGAGACGAATCTTCAAAAGCCAAAACCAGAACTGCAAAACATACTTACGACCAAATCGGAACCTACACAATCATCCTGGAAGTAACAGATGAAGAAGGGGAGAAAGGCGAAACGGAACTGGAAGTAACGGTAAGAACAGCCTCGGAGAAACCTCTTGCAGTAATAGAAACAACCCCGGACTTCGACGAAGATGAAGGCGGAGTAATAGGTAGCGTTCCTTTCGCGGTTGTATTTGACGCAGGGTCAAGCCTGGACGCAGATGAAAACATCATCGAATACGGATGGGACTTCGACGGTGATGGCGTAGCGGACGATACCGGAGAAACAGCAGCCTACACTTATCAAGAAGAAGGTAAGTACAAAGCAATGCTTACAGTATTGGATGCAGACGGCAATAAAAGCACGGAAACGATAATGGTTATAGTGGAAGCACAGGGTTTAACCGCCACACTATCAGCTTCACCGGTCGCGGGAGAAGTGCCTATGACGGTTGAATTTGACGCATCAGGTTCAAGTTATCCTGATGGAGAAATCGTCGCTTACGAGTGGGATTTCGGTGATGGAGTAACAGATTATCTTGGAGGAGCTGAAATCGAGTACGAATACGATGATATCGGGACATTCACAGCAACGGTAACAGTTGTAGCTTCAGACGGAGCGGAAGATTCATCATCTCTGAATATAACAGTTCGACCCGTTGAACTAACAGCTTGTTTCGAAGCAAATGTAGAGCAGGGGCCGGCACCTTTAATTGTCACTTTTAACCCGACTTGCAGCCGGGGATCCGCACAAAACTATTTTTGGGACTTCGGTGACGGCGCAAAAAGTTTTGATAGGAGGCCAACTCACACATTCGATGAGGCAGGAGAATATACGGTGCAATTAGAAGTAGAAGATGTGACCGGCGTGAGTGATTCATATGAAGGTGAAATTACGGTTACCGAATAGCTGGAAGTGGCTTATTAAAGCCGAAAACGGCAGTTTTGTCAATAGCTAAAAATTAGTACCAAGTCTCAAGTACGAAGTACCCAGTGAGTGGAGTTTCCCCATGGCGGAGATAAACGCTTTCGCGAAACGGATTTTATATCCCTAAAAATCTCAGAGTGAGGCCGCAAGATCAGAACCTTCCACTACAAAAAGCTGTTTTTGCGCAGCAAAAACTCCACTATTGAACATTGGTAATTGAAAATTAAACATTCCCGAGCCCCCCCCCACTCTCATTCGCCTCCTTAACCATCTCCGCAACCTTCTTATATCCATGCTCAGGGATAAGTAGGGTAGCTTCAGCAAGACTGCCGTCATATAACTCGGCAATCCTTTCCTCATTGGCTCGAATCCCGGCAATACACTTTTCTCGCACCATCTCGAACCCGTTACCAAGAATCCGCACAGCCATAGTCAGATTAAACATAATCAAAGGAGCGTTCCAATTAAGCTCGAACTCCCCGTTCTGAGCCGCGCAAGCAACAGTCTGATCAGCCCCGATAACCTGGGCGCAAATCATACTCATACATTCCGGGATCGACGGATTAATCTTACCCGGCATAATCGAAGAACCTGGTTGCGCATTAGGAAGAGTAATCTCCATTAGCCCTGCACGAGGTCCGCTGCTCATAAGTCGCAAATCGTCCATAATTCTTCTCATTTCGATTGCCAAATTCCGCAAAGCACCGGATAGACGAGTGAAAGCCTGCATACTGTTATTGGTTGTTGTCAGATTCGGAGCCGCTTTCAGTTCGAGCCCTGTTAGATCGGAAAGCTCTTTCAAAACCTCTTCTTGAAAGTCCTCGTGAGCGTTTATGCCCGTTCCGACCGCCGTTGCTCCTATTCCGAGCTTTTTGAGCTCTGAGAAAGCCTGTTTGCATTCTTGGAGGCAGTTTTCGAGAGCCTGTCCGTAGGATGAAAACTCCTGCCCGAGCGTAATCGGTACCGCGTCTTGGAGGTGTGTTCTGCCAACCTTTTTTATGTGATTCCACTCTTTGGATTTTTTATTAAAAGCTTCCACCAAAGCTGCAAGTTCCTGCACAAAAAACTTGTTCACAAACAGGAGTGCAAGACGAGTAGCGGTTGGAATAACATCATTAGAAGATTGCCCCTTATTGACATGGTCGTTCGGATGAATCGGATCATAAGTGCCTTTTTTAAATCCCAAGATCTCATTAGCCCTATTCGCAATAATCTCATTAGCATTCATATTGTAAGAAGTACCCGCACCTGCCTGGAAGACATCGAGAGAGAACTCATGATCGAACTTACCTTCAGAAAACTCCTCAGCAGCCTGAATAATAGCCTCCTTCTCGGGCAATCCCTCAAGACGAGCATTTGCTCGAGCAGCCGCAAGTTTAATGTATCCGAGCGCTTTGCGGAACTCTTCCGGAGCGGTCATCCCGCTAATCTGAAAATTTTGCGCTGCTCTGGCAGTAAAAGCTCCAAAGTAAGCATCTTTGGGAACCTCAACTTGACCGAGAGCATCTTCCTCAGTCCTCATGTATCGGAAAAATTAAAGACAAACGAGATTTTAACACTTAAACCCGATACAAACAACATAAATTTCCTTACTTGTCGACCTCACCGCATCCGGCTTAAAAACATGCACCTCTCGGAAACAATCCCGAGCATTATTCGTAAATCTTTTCAGCTCATTACTGTTAAAAATCTTAAAAACCGCATTCCCATCATCCCTCAAACACTTTTTGGCAACCTGAAGAGCCCTGAGTTCCAGATCAACACTCTCTTCGTTATCCAAAAACTTAATCCCGGTAGTATTCGGCATCAGGTCGGAAGTCACAACATCGAACTTCCCCTTGGGTTTATAATCAAAGATATCCGCAACAATCGTGGAGACCCCCTCTATGGGTTCAATTTCCTTCAAATCCATCCCGACAGCCTCAGCTCCAATCTCATTAAGAACTTGCAGAAAGCTTCCGGGAGCCGCCCCAAGATCCAGAACCTTATCCCCGCGCCTGACAATAGGGTATTTCCGCAAAATATCCTTCAGTTTATAGGCGCTTCTGGCCCTGTAGCCGTGAGCCTTTGCCTGCTTGAAGTAGGGGTCTTGAACCTTGTAATGTGCTTCCGTTTTTTTAGGATTGCTTCGTCTAGAGCGGCCTTTTTTTCGGGGTGCCATTTTTGCGTGGATATTTAGATGATAAAGACTTTGTTTTCCTGAAAATCAATAAAACTCGCTCATAATGATGAATTTTTTCAAGCTCAAACCCCAAGATTTCAATCGCATTTTTGGCCTCCTCAAGCTCTTGTAAGTATTTTGACCCCTTATAAGCGATAAAAAGCCCTCCGGGCCGAATAAACCCCGCAGCAAGCTCAAGTAGAACGGGTAGGGGAGCCAAAGCGCGCGCAGTCGCAGCGTCGAAAACCTCCCTCATCTCATGTCCGAGCTCTTCAGCCCTTCCGCAAACAACATCGACATTAGATAGCTCAAGTTCTTTCGCCATAATATCAACAGAATCACACTTCTTTCGGACAGAATCGATCAATGTGAACTCAATATCGGGCTTCTCAATGGCCAAGATAAGTCCGGGCAAACCTCCTCCCGTCCCCAAATCCACAACCTTCCGAGAGTCCTCGAGGAACTGTCCCGCCTCCCAAGAGTCCATGACATGCCTCTTTATAAACTCCTCACGATCGCCGAACTTGCACAGATTTAATTTGCGATTTTCCGCTTCAAACAGATTTACGAATTGTTCAATTTTTTTGTTCACAAGTATATGTTACGCAGAGATCTTAACATAAAAAAAGCCCTCCAAAAAGGAAGGCTTTTAAAAGATTGCTTGAAATTATTCCTCTAGAGCTTCTTCGGCCTCCTCTTCAACTTCCTCGTCGTCGCACTCTTCTTCGTCATCACCGTCACAAACAGCATCTTCTACAATAACAACATCTTCTTCAACAACGACAACAGCTGCGCCGATATTAACTCGGACAACAGCCTCAGTCTCTTCAACGGTAGTCTCATCGTAAGCCATAACGTAGATGTCGCATAAGCTTCCGGCAAACTTATTTAATTTATCGGTAGTAAGATTGAAGCTTGTTGCAGGCACAGCCTCAGTAGGCTTAGCGTAAGCGCTCATTAGAGCGGGACCTTGAGTGTCAAGAGTCTCCTCATCCGCGCAAACAACCCTGGAAAGGTAAGCGTTTGTTTCGAATGTTGTCGTGAAATCGATAGTATCCACCCCCGGCTCAATGTAAGAATAAGCTGGAGTTGTGAAAGTTACCGCTTGCTGAGATAGGAAACATCCGGATAAAAACAGTACTGCTAGAAGGATTGTTGCTTTTTTCATTGTGTTTTTTGTTAAAAGATAAAAGCAGATGAACTTATAGCATAAATAACCTTATTCTTCAAATAAATTCCGGCGTGAAAAATTCAGAGTTGAGGGAGTATGCTTCGGAATATAAGAAAAATCAAGATTGTTAGCCTTGTTTTCATCAGGGTACAACTCGCCAAATATCTCCTCATAGATTTCCGGTCCAAGCAGTTGCAGTCCTCTCTGAAAATAAGTAACACTTGTCTTATAAACATCGTCATAAGCCTTTTGATCACTGTAATCCAACCCGTCAAATAACTGATGAGAACCAAGATAAAGAATTAACCTCCCGAAAACAGCATTCACTTCACCATCGGAATCCAAATATTCGTACTGAGGATCAACATAATTATGAAGATATCTATAAGCTGACACAAAATCTCCTTTATTCAAATAATAAAAAGCCGAAATATAAAGACGTGAAAGCAATCGATTTATTTCTGCACCTGTTAATATCTTTTTCCGCATAGAGCCGTCTATGAATTTCCCAAGGAGCTCAACATCTTGAGGAGTCAATTTTCCAAGAACTTCATCAAGATCGGGGCTTTCAGAAATAGGAGTTGCCATGCTCTCCATAATGCTAAGAACAGAGGAATTAATATTCATCACAAGCAAAAGAAAAGAGTAATCTGAAGAACTTTGTTTATTACCAATATTTTCCAGTAAAAACTTAAGCTCATCAGGGAACTGATCGGGATAATTCTCCATAATCAGTTCAGCCAAATTATCAGCAACCAACAGGTTAAACGTATCACCATTCTGTACGAATTCGTACATGTAATCTTCAATCAACTTTTTTAGGGCGGAGAACTCATGATCAGCAACATGAGCAGCAAAAAGTGCTGCCTGCATCTCGGAAGAAAGGCCGGGTTCATCAGGGTCGTCAATAGGAGGGATGCCAGGATTGACCCCAGCCTTTTGGAGTTGAATAGCCCTAAGTCCGGACCCAGGATGCATATTCCCAATTTCGGGGACATGCCCATAATTTTTAATCAAAAAATCTGCCACATTAAGCGTATTTAAAATCTTTCCAATTTCCGTTTTAATCTCCTCGGTTTGCGGTTGTCGTTCAAGAAAAGTCAGAGCTGTTTCATAAGCCGTTTTCTCATCAATCAAAAGAGGAAGGTCTAAATCTTGATTGAAGCCATGCTGCGCTTCATGCGCAACTATAGATCGAAAAACATCAGCATTTTCTCCGGAAACTTCCGTCACACTGGAATCAAAGGCAACAGCTCCTTCTCCGAGATAGGAAGCGATTCGACCTCTGTCAGCAAGGCTATTTACACCGGTTAGGTTTTCCCCGAAAGCAAGGCATTTCACATGCTCCTTAATAAATTTAACCTCTTCACTCGTAAAATTCTTCCAAAACTCCTGCGGTAGCTCTTTTACCCCAAAAACAATTATATTTTCCCCAACATCATCAATCTGCTCCTGTAAATCTTCCAAAGAAATAGGAGGGGGACTGTGTTCGAAAAACTTCTGAGTGGTATAAGCGGTCAGTACACTCTCTCGAATCTCATCAGGAGAATCGGTTCGGATAGCGGGATTCCAGAATAAAGTGTCGCGCTCTTGATCGGATGAGCCGAGAACATGCAGAATTCTTGAGCCGTCAACCTTAATCTCTTCTCGTTTTTTGAAACCCTGAATGGCTCCGAAAGTTGCAGCTGCAACAGCAAGAGTGATAACTGCTTTCCCAATAAAAGCATTTCGGCGAGCTCGTTTCTTCTCAACCCACGATGCAACGAAATACTCGTCTTGACTGTCGAATTGTCTGGTTTTTAAAGCCATAGAGGCGTATCATGCCAGAAAACCCGAAAAAGTCAACCTCTATTCTTCGTCCTCCTCGGGAACCAGCTCTAATCTGTACTCACCGGCACGACTCTCCTCACGAGGCTCAAAAGGAGGAATATCACGTGTTGGACGCTTTGTTTCAGAGTAAGGCGGTGCAAACATCAATTCAGGAGCAAGGTTGTATCTTGGGTCAGGTTTAAGCTCTATTACCGGAGGTTCCTCTAGCAATCGTTCAAGATCAAAATATCGAAGCCCAACAGCCACTCCGGACGCAATAGGCAATAGAGCTTTACGAAGGTCGATCTGCGCCCAGTGGTTCAAGATTTCCTGAGCAGTCAATTGACGACCGTCCTCACCCGGTTTGTTACTGTAAGCATAGCGAGCATATTCCATATTCAAGTGAGCAGGATGATCCAATACATCTCTCATATCTCCTCCACTTTCAAGCAAAAAATACCCATGCTCACTCATCGCAGCATCCAATTTAGCAAGCTCTTGGTGATATGCAAGTCTGCCTTTTGGCATCGGAGCGATAGAAAGATTTCTTCCATAAGATCGTTCTGTAACTATGACACTTGGGATTTCCCAACTTTTCCTAAAAGTATCAAACCCTTGAAGAAGCTTGAGCTGCTCCGGACTCATCTCCTCAAACTGAGTTTCCCAATCAACAGAAAGAGGCTCTCTGTCGTTTTCCAGCCAGGCAAGTACCACCATTTGAGCAATAGGATGAAGCTTTTCAAGCTGACTCACATCCTCAAAAGGCTCTTCTCCAAGTTCTTTAGCCAATTCAACCTCAATATGGTGTGGCAAAATATGTCCTAATTGATTGTTGTACCATCTGTGAAAAGGTCCCAACTTAACCTTTATTCGTCCGAATTCATTATCTTCATAATTGTTAGGGCCAAAAAATTGATAGACAAACCCTTGAATATTTGATTCCTGTCCGTGAAAAGCAGGAATGTCACGATAGCCGTTTCTCATCATTCGCGGCTGATCATGGACATTCTTGTCATATAGCTCCACTTTGCGCTGCAATCTTTGTTCAATCTCTTGAAGAACAAGTACATTAAAAAGAGTATCGTAAGGATTTTTTTGACCTATGCCCATCTGAGCATCAGGGTTTTGATAATAAGTTTCATCAGCAGTTATGCCGCCGGTTTCATGCCCAAAAATAAAAGGAGTTGGCCCCTCGCGAGAAGCGGTTCCTTCCTGATCAAGATCATCATTGATATCATGAGCTGTCGGTTCAAATTGTCGACTTTGAGTGGCACGAAGTTCGGTATCAATAAGCGCAGTAATATATAGCCAATCCCGCATCAATCCTTGGTTCTTTTCATATCGGATTTGCCTCCAAAGCTCGTCTTCAAGATGCTGAAGTTTCTCTACTTTTCGATCTGTATCTTGAATTTCGAGGATTTTCTCCAGTTTTGCCTGAAGTGTCTGTGTCGCTTCTCCCAAAAATGGATTCTGTGCATCCTGAAGCACTCGATTCATAACTTTCACAAGAGCTTGATTTTTTACCGCAATAGCTTCAAGTTTTTTATTATATTCTAATTCGAAATCTTCCAAAGAAGCCCCAAAAACCATAGGGTTCTCTTCCAAAATAAATGTTTCAATCTCTTTTTCCCACGCCTCTAAATAATCGTGCTCATAAACACCTTCTACCCATTCACGCAGATAAGTTTGCATGAGACCCCTCGATTCTGTTCGCTTAGTTTCAATGTAATTGATCCAATATTCCGAAATAGCTTCAGTTCGCTGGCGAATTTCCTCCTGAAGATTGTCGGTACGATCGCCAACATCTTGGTAATCGGCCTCCTGAGCGTAAGCGACTCCGGCAACAGCTGCAGCTAGAGCACCAATCAGGCTAAAAGCATCGCGTCGTGAAGGATTTTCTAAATCCATAATTTTTTTATTAAAATCGAGGATCGAATAGTACCATCAAAGCTTGCTCTGGTCAAAGCATAATCCGCCCCAAAACCGCAATAGGAGCCGTTTCAGTTCGCAGGATTCTTTTACCCAGATTAAAAAGATCCCCATCAAATTGAGCAGCCTCTTCTTCTGTTATTCCGCCCTCAGGCCCAATAAAAAGAGAAATTTCATCCCCAAACTGGATATCCGACAAAGTTAGCTCGCATTCGCCTTCATAAGCCATAATTTTCAGACCGGGAGCTGTCGCAACAGCCTCTTCAAAAGAAACAATATTTCCAAGTTCGGGAATCACGGTCCCGCCGCACTGCTCGCAAGCCTCGATCATAATATTCTGAAGTCGATCTTGCTTCGGTAATTCCTTGAATTTAGTTTCGGAGCGACTGAATTTAACAGGATGAAAGCTCGCGACCCCCAGTTCGGTCCCTTTTTTCAAAACCTCCTCAAACTTGGCCATTTTATTCGGAACAGCTTGATAAAGATGAACCTTAATCTTGCGCTCAGCATTGCCGGAAACAGCAGAAAGAACAGAAACAACTACTTGTTTCTTCTCGACATCTCGAATCTCGCACACGAATTCCAGATCGGACTGCCCATCGAAAAGAGCAATCTTATCTCCAACCTGCATCCGCAGCACACGCCCGATTTGATGAGCTTGTTGATCTGTTAATTCGACCTTTTGGCCGATTTTTAGTGATTTTTCCGTATAAAATCTATGCATTTTTGGCAGTTAAGAATATTTTCAGGCTGAAGCCAGCCTCGATGAGCCATAGCAATACCATACTCGATAAATTCGAGATGTGAAGCGCTGTGTGAATCTGTCCCCAAAGAAACCATAACACCCATATCGCGCGCCGCCCGGAGATGCTTGGTATCAAGATCGAGCCGAAATGGATTGCAGTTAAGCTCGATTGCAACTTGGGCCTTTTTGGCGGCGCGCATTACCTTTAATAAATCAACATCATAAGCCTCTCTCATACCTGTTAATTTGCCGGTAGGGTGGGCGAGAAGTGTCACAAATGGATTTTGAATCGCTTTAATGATCCGCGTAGTTTGTTCCTTCTCGGGGAGCTGAAAATACGTATGAACCGAAGCCACCACAATATCCAGTTTTTCAAGAATAGAATCCGGCATATCCAGACTTCCATCTTTAAGAATATCAACCTCACATCCCTTCAGAAGCCGAAAACCCTTAAACCCTTTATTCAATTTATCGATTTCCAAAAGCTGCTTTTCAAGCCTGGGAACCTCCATCCCATGAGCAACCTTAACAGATTGAGAATGATCGGTAATCGCCAGATATTTGTACCCTCGAGCCTGTGCCGCTTCCGCCATTTCCGCAAGAGAACTCTTCCCGTCGCTCCAATCCGTATGCGAATGCAAATCTCCCTGGATATCCGACTCCTCAAGCGGTTTAAACCGAGGATTTTTCTTCATAAATTCAATCTCCCCGGTGTCCTCCCTCATCTCCGGAATTATGTAAGGCAGCCCGATTTTTTTAAAAATCTCATCCTCCGTCTTCCCGGCAACGCTCTTTTTCCCCTTAAAAACTCCATACTCATTGATTTTCATGCCCTTCTTTTGAGCAATCTTACGAGTCGCGATATTATGAGCTTTTGAACCTGTAAAATAGTAAAGAGCCGCCCCGAAACTTTCCTCCGGAACAACTCTCAAATCAACCTGAATCCCACTTTCCAAAATAACAGTAGCCTTCGTATCGCCCTTAGCCTCGACGTGAGCAACCCCCGGCATATCACAGAAATCACCAATGATTTTAGGAGAACCGCAGGCCAAAATATCGATGTCGCCGATAGTCTCAAGACGCCGCCTCAAACTTCCGGCATAAGTAGCCTTTTTCACCTTTTTATTCACCTTTAAATAATCAATAATCCCCTCAGCGATGGAAAGAGCCTGGTACATCGGCATCCTCGCTGTCAGTCGCCCGTAAGACTCAATCGCGAGCAGGACATCATCCTCGCTTTTCTCTCCCATACCCGGCAATTCTCGAAGCAAACCCCGCTTGGCCGCATCCTTGAGTTTTACAACCGAATCAATCCCGAGTTCATCAAGAAATAACTTGGTCTTCTTAGGCCCGATCCCTCGCAGCCGCAAAATATCCAAAACACCTGGCTTAATCTTCCGAACAAGATCAACATGCTTCCGGCAGTCCCCGGTCTCAAAAATCTCAATAATTTTCCCCATAAGCGCCTTCCCGATCCCCGGAATATCATCAAGTTTCTTCGGGTCATCCTCATAAATATCCCGCAAATGATAAGGATAAGTCTCAATCGTTTGCGAAGCCTGCCTATAAGCACGAATCTTGAAACGGCTATCGCCCAAAATCTCCAAAATATCGGAGGTTTCAGAGAATATTTTCGCTATCTTTTGATTTTCCATGATTAAAGTATAACGCGAAATTTCTTGCAAATCATCAGAAAATAAGAGAAAATACTCTCCTGACTTTTAACAAACAAAACTATGAAACTTGGAAGAGCTCGCGAAATTAACAGTAGCCTACTCGTCATTGATAACGCCAACCTATCTGGAATTGTTAATGGTGAAGAAAACTCCGACCTCGCTCAACTTGATGGGGCAGACGGTTTAAGATTTAGAGAAAAAGATGGAATGACTGAAATAAGACCAGTTGTAGCAGAAGCATTAAGAAGAATGGAAGAACTGGATATTTCATTAGCATCTCGTGACAGAACAGAGGTTATAGAAGATCAATATAGTGATTGGATACTCAAAGCATTAGATTTAATGGAGAGAACGGATGTCCAGTCGCTTCTTAAAAAAGGCCCGGATCCGGAAAATAATACAAGAACTAAACATGTATCACACCAAATTCAATTAGCCCATCATCTACGAGTCAAAAGGAGGTTAAGCGCCTTTTTCAGATGGAAAATAGCAATAAATTTAAAAATGAATAAATGGATGCAAGGATTGGCAGGTTTTCCGGAATTTAGCCAAATCGAAGAGTTGCGAGATTTCCCTGAATTTAGATCAACGGATACTCTGGAGGACATCAAGAAATTCGCAATAGAATGCTTGAAAGAAACAATGAAAGGGTCAGAAGAAGAGGTAGCATTTGCAGCAAAATGTATAGAATTAGGTTTCACCGAAATCGCGGAAATAACAGGTCTGTCATTGATGCATGCAGCGGAGTAATGAAGTCCCGAGCAGAAAACTTCGGGCTTTTAAGCCTTGGGCAAATATTGTGCAATCCCATCGTCCCATTTGAAACATTCGAATTTCAAATTTCTTCCTCATATAGCACAGGTTCATCCGGATAATCCCACCACCAAGACTGCATAACCTCGCTCGCCAAAGGCACAACAACATAATCATCGCTTCCGATAACAGGGAAAACATAGGCCGGAACATAAACCTCAAAACTTTCATAATCATCATAAACCCAGTGCTGCATATACTGCATAGAAGGAGTGTCCAGCTCAAGCACAGTGTTTTCATCATAAACCCAGTCATAACGATACCAGCCGTCAACACCGCCTTCTTCCGCAGCAGCCAAAATATCCTCAATACTCGCAGCTTCATAAGAAGAGCTTTCGTAAACATGAGATTTTATACCGTAAACATAAGACACCAGCATATCGGGAATATAAACGGTAGCCGTAATCCCCATCTTGCCACCCCACTCGGAATAGACATGCTTCCCATCGATTTCAAGAGGATAAACAACATCCACATAATCAGGCACCCATCCATCATAGTAATAATATTCATCATCGTAATGATTGACCTCGGCTTCACCATGCCCCTGGAGAGAAATACCGGTTTTATTGATAAAATCATCAGCCACGGCGATCAAAACATCATCAGGCGGCATGGAAGTCACGGACTCCCAATAATTCCACATATTGGGATCCCAATAACTGATAGATATTTCACTATTTGCAAAGTCCGCATAGACCGAATAACCCTCTCCGGAAGGAGGTGAAAGCTGAATATTGGAAAGTTCAAAATCTCCAAGTTTAGAAAGATCCATAAGCCCGAAATCAATATCCGCAAACATACTTCCGAGCTGTTTAGACAGACTTGTATCTTTTTTTCTCTTCAAAACCTCTACCGAATCGGCAGAAAATGTAAGCTCATCTCCAGCATAGGTGTAAGAGTAGTAGGGGTAATAGTAATCATCATAATAAGGTTCGATAGACGCATCTTCATCGGAAACCGCAGCTTTTTCCTCAGAAATCATGCCTCCTCCTCGTCCCGCATCGGTACTCGACAAAGCCGCATCTTCCGCGGAAAACCCATCACCCGAAAGCGACCCAAAAGCATTTTCCGAGACAGATTCAATCTTAAACTCCCCAAAACTCACGATTGGCTTCTCCAGTCCGGCAAAATAAATAACCGGAACCATAATTACAGCGAAAACAGCCGCCCCCGCAAAAGCGAAAATCGGCCACTTAACCCGAGGCGCATCCTTTATCTCATCAATCCGCGCCCAAACCTTTTCCCTCAGCTCTGCCTTGAAGGATTCGCTCAGCTCAATATCGGGTTTAGCCACAAGCAGTTCCTTCAAGAGAACCTTCAGCACCTTCTCATGCTTTTTGAGCTCGGGATCGCTCGCATACAGCTCTTCAAGTATTTTTTCCATGATTTTATTTGATTAAAAAAATAAAAGATAAAATAAAAGTCAAAACGGTAATATGCTCCTGCAATTTCTTAACAGACCGTGACAAAATCATCTTGCAATTCGCCTCGCTCTTACCAATAATCTCGGCAATCTCCTTGAAACTTAAACCATCCCAAAGTCGCATAATAATAATCTCTTTCGCCTCAGGCTTCAGAATAGAAAGAGCTTCCTTAAACTTCTCAAAATCCAGCTTAATCGAAACCTCTTTTTCAATGTCTTCAGAGGAACTGACGGAAAAAGCCGCCTCCAGATCAACATGCTGCTTTTTACTCCTGTAAAAATCGGTCAAACTATTCCGCGCAATCCGATAAAGCCACCCTTGAAAAGATCCCTTCCCGGGACGGAAAGTATGGAACTTCTGAGCCGCCTTTAGAAAAGTCTGACTTGTAACCTCCTCGGAAGTGTTTTTATCCTGAGTCCGATAAAAAACGAAATTATAGATCTTCGAAAAAAACTCATCATACATCTCGCCGAACTCCGAAAGATTTTGTGGGTTTTCATTCATCATTCATCAATATATACGGAAGTCACCGGAAAAAGTAACAGATTTCCTTGAAAAAACAGGAAAAACACTTTAAATTAACCGCGCAGTACAAGGTAATGGGGCGTGGCCAATCGAAGATCCCGCCATGGCGGGAGTGGTAAGGCACTCCGCCAAGGCGGGGCATTCGGGGGTTCAATAAGATATGTTTCATCTATATATATATATTACAAAGCGAAAAAGATAAGAGACTATACATAGGTCAGACCAATAATTTGGAAGACAGATTGAAAAGACATAATACAGGTCAAGTAAAAGCAACTAGAAATAGAAAACCACTTAAGTTAATATATCACAAGAAATATAAAAAAAGAGCTGAAGCAATGGAAATGGAAAAGTACCTTAAAAGATTGAAAGGCGGGAATGAGTTTAAAAGGCTCTTACATCAATGGGGCGTGGCCAAGTGGTAAGGCACCTGGTTTTGGTCCAGGCATTCGGGGGTTCGAATCCCTCCGCCCCAGCCATCTCGGATATTGCGATTTTTCCGCGGATTTTTGGTATGGAATTTCCAGGCGGCAAGCCACTTTTTGCCGCCTGAGCTGAAAGTTCGAGCCGATTTTTTGCAAGAAGCTTCGCTTCTCTTCCAAATTTTCGGTGTTCGCTGCGCGAACGGCTTGGTGAGCCGATAAAATCCATTCTTTAAATGGTTCGAGCCAATTATTTCCCTTCCGCCCAAACTTGAGCTTTTCTTTTAGGTCTATCTTGGAATTTATGATTTTTTCTTTGGCTTTTGTATATTCTTCCTCGGATATTGTTTGGTCGAGGTATGCGTCTAAGAGTCGCATTTGTTTTTCTTCTATGGTTTTTAGTTCTTGCTTGAGGTTTTTGGCGGAAGGTTTAGCGGTTTGAGCTTTTTTATAATCCTTCTGCCATTCTCGGAGAAATTTGTCTTTTAAGTCATCGTTCAAAGCAACTTTTTGGAAAAGCTGATTGAGTTGTTCAGTTAGTGGTTGTTCTTCCAGATACTTTTGGTGACAAATAACATTCTTTTTAGTGCAGCGGTAATAGGTGTAAGTGCGGCCTGACTTCTTGATTTTCTTTTCCGCTGTTACGGAGCGGCCGCACTCACCGCAATTGAATGTTTTACGAAAAGCAAAAGCCAACTTTACTTTTGCTTTTCGTGGCTTACCTCTCTGCTCCATTACTCGCTGCACCTTGTCAAAAAGTCGCTTTGAAATAATTGGCTCGTGAGAACCTTGATTATTGTGAACAGGATACCTTGGCGATGGTGAAGATATTTGAGGTTTTGAAGGGGTTGTAGTTTTCGGGAATAATCCCCCTTCCTTGCGCTTCAAGGTTAAATGCGCTACTATCGACAGGTTAAGCGCTTAAAAAAACTGCAAAAAAATGATTTTTGACGAAGGGGCGACTAAGAGACTTGGTATTGTTACCAGTCTTTTGGAATTGGATGAGCAAGATACTTTTTTTATGTTTGTGAATGAGGCTATTTCCAGAACTAATCTGGAAGTTTTTGTTTTTGATGCTGATGATTTGTCCAAGGACGATTCCGTATTCGCGAAGCGTATTGATAGACCTGTTACTTATGAAAAAAGGCGGGATCTTGGTGAGCGGAAGGTGATGATGGAAATCGATGATTTTGATCTGGTTTTTTTGAAAAAAGATCCACCGATAGATGCATCTTATGAATATCTTTTGAAAACTCTTCTCAAAAAGGGGATTACTACTGTAAATCATGCCGGTGGGGTTTTGAAAATGGGGACGAAATCTTATCTCGAGAATTTTCCTGAGCTGACACCGAAAACTTTTTATTCCAAAACGATTAAAAAGACTTTGGAATCTATTAAAAGTGTGGGGAATTCTATGATTAAAAAGAGCGACAGTTCCGGTGGGAGAGGAGTGAGGCATATCCGTTATAATTCGGGGAACTTTTATCGCTACAGGCATGGGAAAGAGATTTTGTTGTCCGAAGAAGAACTTTCGTTGATTATCAAAAAGTATTTAGAAGACTCTTTGGATAAAACTATATTGATAGTTGAGTATCTGCTGAGTGCGTCAAAAAGGGGTGATAAGAGGGTAGTGATTTTGGATGGAGAGATTCTTGGTTCTTATATCCGTTTGCCGGATGTTAAAACGGGGGTTTGTGATTGTTTGGACAATGGGGCGAAATTTTGTGATCCAAATGAAGCTGATCATGATATTACCAAAGTTCTCAGGCCTCACCTTAAAAATCATGGGATTGGTTTAGCCGCGTTGGATTTGTTGGTTGGCAAGGATGGGGTAGAGTACCTTTCTGAGATAAATGTTTTTAATCCGGGTTTTTGTAATCTTGATGTCGTGCATCCCGAACTGAATATTAAGAAAAAAATTGTTGATATGCTTTGCAGAAAATTGTGAGAAATCCGTTAATGAGGCGAGGATTTCCCTATTGGGACGGAAATGATGGTAAAAGGGTGTTAGGGTTTACCCTTTCCTCTTCCTATCATTCTCTGTCAAATACTTCTTCCTCAAACGAACTTGTGTAGGGGTGATTTCGGCGTATTCGTCGCTTTTGATGTATTCGATTGCGCCTTCGAGGGTTATCGGGACGGTCGGGGTCAAGTTGAGGGCTTCGTCGGAGCCGGAAGCGCGGACATTGGTCAGTTTTTTGTTTTTGGTTGGGTTAACTACCAGATCGGTTCCTTGGTTGTGCTCGCCTATTATCATTCCTTCATAGATTGCTGTGGCGGGTTTGACGAAAAGAGGGCCTCTTTCCTGCAGTTTCCAAAGAGAATAAGCCATTGTAGAGCCTGTCTCGCCGGAGATCATCGAGCCGACGGTGCGTTTTTCGATTGGGCCGACATGAGGGGCGTAATGGTCGAATGAGTGGTAAAAAGTGCCTTCTCCTCTTGTGAGTAGCATAAATATGCTGCGAAATCCGAGAAGTCCTCGAGTTGGTACTTCGAATTCGAGCAGGGTGTTGCCGTTTTCGGACTTCATATCTTGCATAATGCCTTTTCTGCGGCCGAAAGCTTCTATTATTGAGCCTGCCATCTCGTCAGGGACATTTATTACGGCGTTTTCGATGGGTTCTTGTGTTTCTCCGTCAATTTTTCTCATAATTACTTCAGGTTGAGAGATTTGGAGTTCAAAGCCTTCACGTCTCATGGTTTCGATGAGTACTGCGATATGCATTTCTCCTCGACCGTAAACTTTCATGGCGTCGCTGTTTTCTACGGGTTCGATTTTTAGTCCTACATTTGTTTCCAGCTCTTTTTCCAGTCGTTCTTTGATGTGTCTTCCCGTCACATATTTGCCTTCGCGTCCGGCGAAAGGGGAGTCGTTTACCATGAAATCGATAGCTAATGATGGGGGATCGACTTTGATTGCGGGAAGTGCCTCTGCGCTTGGGTCATCGGTGATGGTTTCGCCCACATAAATCTCCGGTAATCCGGCGACTGCGATTATATCTCCCGCTCTTGCTTCTTGAATTTCGTATCTGTCCATTCCTTCAAAAGCGAATAATTTGCTTACTCGTCCGGATCGTTTTTCTCCGTTGGATTTGATTACCGTTACAGATTGGTTTGGTTTTAAAACTCCTTCATGAACTCTTCCGATTGCCATTCTTCCCAGGAAGTTATCGTATTTCAAGGTTGCGGGCTGCATTCTGAATGCTGCTTTTGTATTGCTTTCCGCAGGCACGACATTGTCAAAAATAAAATCGATTAAAGGTGTGATGTCTTTCTTTTCATCTTCGAGGTCTTTTATTGCTATTCCTTGTTTTGCAATCGCATAAATGTAAGGGAAATCCAATTGCTCATTAGTGGCTCCAAGAGTTGCGAACAGATCGAAAGTCAGATCAACAACTTCATCCGGTCTTGCCATCGGTTTGTCGATTTTATTCACAACAACAAGCACTTTGTGACCGAGTTCCAGGGATTTCTTGAGGACGAATTTGGTCTGAGGCATAGGGCCTTCAAATGCGTCTACCACCAGGATTACGGCATCCACTGTTCGCAGTACGCGCTCAACTTCCGATCCGAAGTCCGCATGGCCGGGAGTGTCGACGATGTTTATTTTTTTGCCTTTATGGGTAATGGCGGCGTTTTTGGCGTAAATCGTGATTCCACGCTCTTTTTCTTGGTCATTACTGTCCATTGCTCTCTCATCCAGGCCTTTGTGTGTATCAAAGCCGTCGCTGGCTTTCAGAAGTGCGTCTACCAGAGTGGTTTTTCCGTGATCTACATGCGCTACAATAGCAATGTTATATATGTCCATAATGGTTTTTGGGAATCAAAGCCCGGTGATTCTAGCCATGTTGATCTAATTTAGCAATCGATTTTCGGCAACTCTTGACTAATTCATATTTTTATTATAAACTTCGCTAAGAAGTACCAGGTCACATAAACTTCCATAGGGATTAAAAAGGGAGTAAGTGCTCAGGCGCGATACTCTTAATTTTTTTCCAATGTTCAAAGAAGATGTGCAGCAATTTGATAAGATGGGGCTAAGTCCTCAGATTCTACAAGGTCTTAATGATCTTAATTTTAAGCAACCGACTCCTATTCAAAGTCAGGCTATCCCCGCTATTTTAAACAGTTCGAATGATCTGATCGGGTTCGCTCAAACCGGAACGGGGAAGACGGCCGCTTTTGTTCTTCCCATACTTCAGCAGGTTGATCCCGGTCAGAGGAGAGTTCAGGCTATTATTCTTTGTCCTACACGCGAACTTTGTATGCAGATTACCGGTGATATTAAGCATTTCGCCAAGCATCTTCCGGGGATCAAAACTGTGGCTGTTTATGGTGGCAGTAGTGCTTTTGATCAGATTAGAAAGCTTAAGGATGGAGCTCAAATTGTTGTTGGGACTCCGGGGCGGGTTAAGGATCTCTTGAATCGCGGGAAACTTCTTCTTGGCGAACTTGGTTGGCTTGTTTTGGATGAGGCTGATGAGATGCTTGATAAAGGGTTTAAGGAGGATCTTGAAGCTATTTTGGATGAAACTCCGAAAAAGAAGCAAACTCTGCTTTTTGCGGCTACAATGTCGCCGTGGATTAAGAAGGTTATGCAGCAGCGGATGAATAATCCCAAGGAAATCAGGGTGGCGGCTCAGAATCAAGGTGCCGATACCGTTGAGCATAAATATGTAACTGTGCATGCTCGGGATCGTTACGCGGCACTTAGGCGGCTTCTTGATGTGAATCCCGATGTTTACGGGATTGTTTTTTGCCGAACGAGACTCGAAACCAAAGAGGTGGCGGCTAAACTTATTGAGCATAATTATTCGGCGCGGGCTATTCATGGTGATATTTCTCAAGATGAGAGGAGTGAAACCATGGCGCGGTTTAGGGAAAAGCATATTCAGATTTTGGTTGCGACGGATGTTGCTGCTCGAGGGATCGATGTGAACGACCTTACTCATGTAATTAATTATGAACTGCCGGATAGTCTTGAAACTTATGTTCATCGAAGCGGGCGGACGGGTCGGGCCGGGAAAACGGGGATTTCTCTTACTGTAATTAATATGAAAGAACGAGGTAAGCTCAAACGCATCGAAAGTATGATGAAAAAGAGGTTTGATGAAATAAATGTTCCGACAGGCAAGGAAATTTGCGAAGCTCAGCTCATGAGTCTCGTGAGTCGAGTGAAAAATACGGAGGTCGATTTGAAAGAGCTTGATCCTTATCTTCCGGCTATTTACGAGGAGTTAAAAAGTTTAACTTATGATCAATTGATTCATCATTTTGTGTCGGTGGAGTTTAGTAGTTTCCTCAAGCATTACTCAAACAGCAAAGACATTTCGACTCAGAGAGGTTACGGTCAAGAACGAGGAGGCCAAGGTTATAATGGGAATCAGCGTTATCGAGACCGCAAAAATATTAAACTTAGGACTTATCGGATTAATTTCGGCAAAAAAGACGGATTCAGTCCCAAATCGCTTTTTGATATGATTAATAAGAATCAAAGCTTGAAAGGTATTGAGATCGGAGGTATTGAGGTTCAGACGGACTGCACTCAGTTCGAGGCGGAGGCCGCTTATCATGGGAAGACAATTCGTTTTCTCGGCCAAGAAAAATACCGCAAACAACAGGTGAAGATCACTGCGCTTTAATACCAATTCGTACTCTTGGTTATCTTTCCAGGAATCGCAGCCTTATTTTTGGTTCGTCTTTGATTTTTTCCAGGAATAGATCTGAGATCTGCGAGCCGAATTTGTGTCTGTTTGATAGTTTTACAAGGAATTTGGTTTTGATATGGATTCCTTGTGTTGTTATTTCCGTGAAAATTTGCGTTTTTATGGTGTCTTCGTTGATACCGAACTCTTTTGTCAGCGACGGGAGGTTCTTTTCGATTTCGTTGGAATCTTCTTCTATAATTTTACTCACACTTTCCATTAGGAGCTCTTTGGCTCTTTTTACATCGGAGCCTTTTTCAAGTAGAAAATCGAATATTACCCAAGTGAGTTGAAACATGGAGGATAAATTGTAGAGATGATCTTCGAATATTTTCTTGTTAGGGAATGAAAGTATTCTTCCGGTTGGGCCTTTTTCGCCGGTTTCTTTCAGGGTTGTGTGGATCATTTTGATGTCCAGGACGCGCCCTTTGGCTCCGTTTATTTCGATCAGGTCGTTGATTTTATATCTTTTGTTTGTTCCTATAAAAAACCATGCCAGGACCGACAAAATAACATCTCTAACGGCAAATGCGAGACCTGTACCAACCAAAGCAAGGATTGGCAGCAGGATCAGTAATTGAGAGAAAATCAATGTCAGAATTAAAATAATAATTATTGCCGTGACTGTTCTGTTGATGATTTTTATCAGAACTTTCTGTTTTTTTGGCGCGATGACTGCTGCATTCTTGCGTACCGCGCGCTTTGCGATTTTTCCGAATAACAGGGTGAATATTAGAAGAAGGAAGTAGACGGCTCCTTTTTTTGCGAAAGCGTAAGCTTTTTGTATCGCGATTGCTTTTGTTTTTTCCAACCCGATTTCGAGATTGTTCTTTTCGCTTTCTATTTGCGCGATTTCTCCGAGGTGGTCCGCTTCCGATTGTTCTTGCTGAAGTTCCAATGCCGATATTTCCGTATAAAGCGTTTCAATGCTTTCCAGAACTTCGGCTTGTTGGTTCTGTAAGCTTTCCAAATCTGTTGATTCATCGGTGTTTTGGGTTTTTTCTTCTATTTCCGTGAGTAGCTCATTGAGCGCTTCGATCTCTTTTGTTTTTTGGTCGATCTCCTCCGTGAATTTATTCTCGAATTCTGTCAAAACTTTTATATCGATCTCTTTTTCCGATAATTCTTGATTGATGTCTTGGATTTCGTTCAATGTTTCCCAAAACGATTGTTCGTTCTGTGTTTCGATGGTTTCGATACCCGGTAAGCTGATAAATGCAAATGCACTCGATTGAAACGAGAAAAATATTAAGATTCCGCTAATTCCGTAAATGATTCTTTTTTTCATGGCAGTTGTTAGATTACTTGATTGTGACGTAATTTCAAGTCCTAAAATTTGTGTTTGACAAGATTGCAATTCGTTGTTAGAATAGGGGCTATTTTAATTTAAAACAACCATGGAATCGAACGAAAGAGAAAATTGGCAAGAGTTGATGAAAGATGCTCTTTCGGAAGCCGGGTCGGGGAAAGCGATATCCGCTGAAGAGTTTTCCGATTTGGTGAGGTTTTTGGGTGATGATGAGTCTCGCCGCAGGATTGTTGCTCAGAAAAGAGTTGGATTTGGCTATGCTCATGATCCTGCTGTGCATTATTTTAATAAAGATCTTTTGCGTTTGTTCCTTCTGTTGGGCGTCAGAGGTTTCAATTACCAAGAAGGCGAATTGACTGAAGAGGTTGTGAAATTGTGGGAGCGTTGCGAAATGGTTTACGAGCAATTGATAGGTGATATTTATCTTCTTCTTGCTGATGATGATGATGTTTGTTATTGGCCCGTAGATGGTTTGGCCAATTTTTACAATACTTTTGCCAAGGTTGCCGATGAGGTGAATCAATGGGAGTTTTTGACAGAGGAAGGTGTTGATTGGGGAAACAAGGTTAAGTCTTGGGCCGATGAGAGGTCGCGCATGGTATCTTAGACCAATGCGAATTGGTCTTAGAAGAACGCCTTTCTCCATTTGCTTCTTTTTCTGTGCTCTTTTTTGTAGAAGTCCAGCATTTGAGAGGCTGTCATCTTGCCTTTTTCTGTGATTACGCTGTCGAACATTTCGAGGGGAACTCTGTCGTGCGAGAATTTGATTCTGTTATATTTGATCGGGCGATCGCAGTGAGTTTTTAGTTCTTGTTCTTTGCGGGAATGGTGGTGTTCTTTTGCTTTCCAAAAACTGCATTTTCGGGTTCCCATCAGTAGGTAGATCGGGGCTTTGCCTTTGAATTCCGAGACGACCGCCATTGTTCCCGGGGTGCTGACGACTGAATGGAAGCTGTTTAGCGTGACGGCGCCAATGAATACTTTGTCGACCTCTTTCTCGATGTGTGAGAGCATGTGTTCAGGTACGACTTTGAAAGGGATTTTGGATTTGTGGAGTTCCCGGATCAAGGCCATTGTTTTTTCGTATTGTTGTTCTGCGACTATGCAGGAGAAGCGTTTTTTTCTTCTGGCGGCTTTGAGGGTATCGATTACGGTGTGGCTGTGGGTGTGAAGAAGAATTGTGTCGCCTTTTTTTATCTCTTTTTCCGTGTTTTTGTTGATTAGCTTCATGTCTTCGCGGTTTTTCTTCTTCAGCTCTTTGACTTTGCGTTTTATGGCTTTTTTTAAATCTTCGCATTTGGCGCAGGCGTTTTTTTCGTGTTTTTTGCAGTGTTCTTCTTTTTGGATCTCGTTCCAGATATCGTGAAAATCTTCTATTAAAAGTCCTATTCGAGGTCTGGTGTTTTTAATATCTTTTACAGCATCATCGAACTGGTTGCAGAATTTCTTATCATCTTTTGTATTAAAGTCCTCTATGGTGTCCAAAAGGGCATCCAGAATCATTTCGACCATATCTCGGGTGCCGAGCTGACTTTCCATCTCGAGAATTAATTGTGAAAGGCGTTCGCGCATGTTATTAGTTTAGAGTAAAGAGTACTAAGTACTAAGTGATGGAGTTTTCGCTTCGCGAAAACGGAATTTTTAGACATTTGATCTATAAATTATATATATTGATGAAAACACCAATGTTATAAGCGTGAGGGGGAATGCGGTTTTCATATAGCCAAGGAAGCTTATGTGGATGTTTTCTTTTTCTGCGAGGCTGGTTCCGACTACATTTGCGCTGGCTCCTATAATTGTGCCGTTTCCGCCCAGACAGGCTCCGAGTGCAAGCGCCCACCATAGGAGTACCGCTTTTTCCGGCGGCATATTGATTTGCATATCTGTAATTACCGGGATCATAACCGCTACGAACGGGATGTTGTCCAAGAACATAGAGATTATTCCCGCTGACCATAAAATTATGAGCAGCATGTATGTGAAATCGTCTGTTGCGCTTGTTATTACGCTGCTGACTAGTTCGAGAAAGCCTGTTTCTTCCAGTGCCGTCGCCATTATAAAGAGTCCCATGAAGAATAGCAGAGTGGGCCATTCTATCTTTGTGATTGTTTCGTGGAGAGTGACGTTTTTTGTTGTTGCCATAAGCAGGATCATCGCGCCTGCAAGTGCTATTATGCCTACCGATAGTCCCAGTTGTTTTTGGAGAATAAATCCGAGGACTGTAAGTCCAAGAATTAGTAGCGTTTTTATGATGAAAGATCTTTTGAGTGGTTTTCCGTAAAATTCAAATTTGATTTTCTTGAGGAGAATGTGAGAAAGCAAAAGTTTTTTGAAATCTTTTTTGATTGGTTTTATTTTACCCCAACTTATTATCGTTAAAATTCCTATAACTGCTACTATTGAGGCTAAAATAGGCATCCATAGATTGACTATGAACTCGTTGAATGAAAGTTTTGCCGCGGAACCTATTAGAATATTAGGAGGGTCTCCGACGAGGGTGAGTGCTCCACCTATATTTGAGAGCATTATTTCTCCGATGATGTAGGGTTTCGGATCGATACTCATTCCTTTTGTGAGGGCGATTGTGATTGGGACGACTATAATGATTGTCGTGACGTTGTCTAGAAATGCTGAGAAAAAAGCTGTTACCAGGAGGAATATGAGGAAAATCAGGAATGGATTGCCTTTTGTTAATTCGGCGAGTTTTGTGCTTAACCAATTGAAGATTTGGCTTTTTCTGGAAATGTCCATAATCATCATCATACCCATAAGAAGTATGATGGTTTCGAAATCGATTGAATGAAATGCCTGTTCAGGTTCCAGTATCCCCAGAATTACGAGCAGAAGGGCGCCGCTTACCGTTACAATAGCTTTGTCGAGGCGCTCGGTGATTATGAACACCAGAGCGATAAGGAAGATAGCTATTGATATGATCATTGAAGTCATTTAGTGGGGGTGTAGTGGGTGAGGAGTGCCAAGTACCAAGTCTCAAGTGAGTGGTGGTGATGGCATGGGGCATGCGGGCCGCGATCATGATGTTATCCTGTCGCGGCTGTTATAGTTTTTCCAAAGTTTTGATTACAAGCATCAGATTGGCTCCTGTTGCGCCTTTGGGGCAGCAGTCTTTGCCTTCATCGGCCCAGCCAGTTCCGCCCATATCCAGGTGGGCCAGGGGGGTTTTTTCCAGGAATTCTTTCAGGAATGCGCCACCCATTATTGTTCCGGCGTTGACTCCTTTTGTGTAATTTAGGAGGTCGGAGATTGTGCCTTTGGTTTTTTCGCAATAGTCCTCGTAAAGGGGTAGTTCCCAGGTTGGTTCGTCAACTTCTTCTGCTGATTTGAGGATGGATTTGCGGAGTTTTTCGTCCTCTGTTGTCAGGCCTGTGATGTCGCTGCCGAGGGCTACCATTACGGCTCCTGTCAGGGTTGCGAGGGAGATTATGTGCGATGGTTTGTGTTTTTTCTCGGTGTAAGAAAGGACGTCGGCGAGGACCATTCGTCCTTCTGCGTCTGTGTTGGTTACTTCGATGGTTTTTCCGTTGTAGGCTTTCACGATGTCGCCGGGTCTTCCCGCGTCTGATCCTATCAGGTTTTCCGCGAGTCCGATTGCTCCGATGAAGTGGCCTTTTGTTTTGAGCTCGGATAGGGCTTTAAAGATCCCGAGGACTGTGCAGGCTCCGGTTTTGTCTTGCTTCATTGTTTCGATGTGGCCGGTTGGCTTTAGATTGATGCCTCCGGTGTCGAAAGTGAGTCCTTTACCTGTTATTGCTATCGGCTTTTTGCCTTTTTTCGGGGAGTTTTTGTATTCGAGTGTGACGATGTACGGTCCGTCTTTGCTTCCTTGTCCAACAGCCATTATTGCGCCCATTCCCATTTTTTTCAGGCGGGTGCGGTCGAGGACTGCTACCTTGATTTTCGATGAGGATTTCGCAAGTTTTTGAGCCTCCTGCATCAAGGTTTTTGGACCGATTTCGTTTGAGGTTGAGTTGATTAGGTCTCTTGCAAAATAGATTGATTCTATTAGGGTTGAAAACTCAGTTGCTTCTTTTTTGAAATTCTCCGGGATTATTACGGTTTTGATTTGGTCTTTATCTTTTTTGGAAAGGTGTTTTTGGAATTTGTAGCTTT
The DNA here is from genome assembly GCA_018816885.1 of Patescibacteria group bacterium. Lineage (GTDB taxonomy): Bacteria > Patescibacteriota > Gracilibacteria > UBA1369 > UBA12470 > JAHIUS01. The sequence continues at coordinate 83,747 of JAHIUS010000021.1, forward strand.
TCAAGAGAAGTGCTGTTGCGAGCCAGAGTCCGTGTTCTTTATCGGGGATTGATACGACGCAAGCTTTTGTCTTTTTTGCGGGGCAGGCGAGTGCTGATCCGGCTTTTTTGACTTTGTGTAGGTTGAGTTTTTTCTTCTCTCCGAGGCCGAGGAGTGTGATTGATGTAGTTTTTCCGTGGAGGGTTAGTGTTTTTCCTAAATCCGCATCAAAGATTTTTCTTTTGAAAGCGCTGTTTATTTCTTCTTGCTGTGATTTCGAGAGGTGTTTCTTGAGTTCTTTCGGGAGAGTTTTTGCTTTATACAAAGGCAAAACCAGCAGATCTGCTTTTGTCTGCTTGGATGATGTTTTTAGTTGCATGACTGTTTTTTAAGTTTTACTGAATTCAAAATATACTTTCAGTAGTGTGCAGTCAACACTGCGGGCATGGGGCATAGGGTATGGAGTAGAGTTTCGCCTTTTAGATTATAGGTCTTAATTTTCAGTCTCTGGAGATGCTGGAGTTGTTCTTGATGATACTCTTTGTCGTGATTTGTCTATCAATTCTTGTATTTGCTCGTCTGATACTCCAAGTGCCTCTTTTAGTGGTCTTGATTGTTCTGTGAGTAATGTGGTCATGGATGCACTTAGTTCAGATCGGTCAAATCCTTTTTCTTTCATTTTTTTATAGGTAGATATGTTTAGTGTGCTTGAATTTTAACTGCTTTTGATTTTCCACACAACTTCTTCCTCCAGCTTGCCCGGGACTGTGAATCCGGCAGCTTTTTTGTGACCGCCGCCGCCGAATAATCCGGCTATTTGGGAAAGGTCGATTTCGTTGTCTTGGGTGCGGAATGAGCCTTTGATGTTGCCTTTTTGGTCTTCGGCGAGGAGGATGCAGAATTTGCTATCGGGGATTGAGTTTAGGTAGTCAATTACTCCTGTTAAATCTTCGGGTTTTACATTTAAATCTTCGAAGTCTTTCTCCATTACCGCAGAGACTGTTGCGCCTTTTTCGTTCAGACGAGCTCTTTTGAGTACGCGCCCCCAGAGTCTTAGTTGGTTGACTCTGTTTGAGTGGAATTGATTTTTGACTATTTTTTTGAAATCTGCGCCTTTCGCGATCAGGTTTGAGGCGATTTTTAAGGTTAAGGAGTTTGTGTTTGAATGCTTAAAGCTTCCTGTGTCGGTATAAAGTCCGGTTAGAAGACAGGTTGCGATGCTTGGAGTGATTTTTGCCCCTAAATATTCTATTAAAAAATACATTATTTCAGATACGGCGGCAGCTTTTTCATCTACAAGATTAACCTGTCCGAAATGCTCGTTGGAAGGGTGGTGGTCGATATTGATAAGAGGTTTTGCTTTAAGGTCAAAGTCGAATTTCATCATATAGGAGGCTCCGCAATCCAGAGCGATTATCAGGTCGAAATCGTGCGGATTGAACTCACTTAAGAAAGTGTCCGCTCCGGGAAGGAATTGAAGGCCTATCGGTAGAGGGTCTTTTGCGAAAGAGGTGACATTCTTGTTGAGTTGAGTCAGCGCTTCTTTGAGCGCAAGGTTTGACCCCGTCGTATCGCCGTCAGGTCCTTTGTGGGAGATTATGGCGATATTGCTGGCTGTCATTATCAGGTTCCGGATTTGTTGGAATTCGAGGTCGTACATTTTTTAGGTTCTTAGCTTCTTAGGTTTTATGTAAGGGTAAACAAATATCCTTTTTATGAAGAGGGGTCAATGGCTTGGAGGCAAGTCGAGTTGACCTTACTGCTAATGTGTTTTGCAAAGTGCTTATTGCAGCATATTTACGATAGTTTGTCCAAACTCTTTGGCAGAATTTGGGCCGTCTGCTGTTAAGATATTTCCATCTTTAACTACCGATTTTTCTGTTTTTATTACGTTGTTTTTGTCAAATTCGCTTAAAGCCGGCTCGGCGGGAAATGTTGTGGCTTTTTTGCCGGTTAAAACTCCGGCTTTTGCGAGGATGTAAGGGGCTATGCAGATGGCGGCAAGTTTTTTGCCTGATTCGCTACATTTTTTCACTAGATTTATGACTTTGGGATGGTCTGCGAGGGCAGGGGCTCCCGGTCCTCCGACTATGATCAGGATGTCGTAGTCTTCATGGTTTACTTCTTGGATTGGGAGGTCGATTTGGGCTGTTCCCCCGAGTTTCCCTACTGCTGTTCCCGTTTCGGTGGAAGTTATTGTGGTTTGGATTCCTGCTTCTTCCAGAATTTGTTTTGGTTCAAAAAGTTCTTCGTCACGGAAGTCTTGTTTGGCGATTAGGAAGAGGGCATTCATGGTTAGGGTGTGTATATGAGCCTAGTTTTCAGGGCTTTAACTATTTTCAAACATTTTCTTGAGATGTTTTCTATCTTTTTATGCTTTTTATCTTTTTGTGACAGTAGCCAATTTATATCTCCGGCGAAAAACAGTAACTTCAAAATATAGAATTTTTTCATAAATTTAACATCTGGATTTATTCCATAGTATTTTAGAAATGCTTTTTCTTGAGTTTGGTTGAGGTTGTATGTGTCGCAAAATAATAGAAGATCTCGTTCAAATATGTGATATCCGGCGAAATCCCAATCAATAAGTTTTATATTTCCGTTTTTCATGATAAATATATTTTCTTTCGATGGGTCGCATTGAACGAAGTTGTATGTTTTCCTTTTGAGGATTTCATCATTTTCTCTGCAGATTTCCAATAATTCACTATAAAACAAAATAAGATTTTCCATTTGCAGCTTTCCTATGCGTTTTCGGTGTTTTTTGAATTCGGCGAAGTGTTCTTTGGACCAATGGATGATTGAATCGATCCTCTTCATATCCGGCTTTTCTGTTGTTGAGCAGGTTACCGAGTGCAATTCTTTGTACTCTTTAGCCATGGTTTTGAGAAACCAAGGAGTTATTTCTGTTTTTTTAGGGTGCTTTCCTTGAACATATTCTTCCAGCAGATATGGGTATTTGAACTTCTTACATGATTTGTCGAATTCATATATTGTTGGAGCTAAATTGTTTTCTACAATTTCTTTAATTGATAACAGGCCGAATTCTCTTTCCAGGCGCCAAGTTTCTTTGTCTCTTCTAAATTTCAATACATAAGATTTTTCTTTTGTTTGTATTAAGTAGCAATCTGAAAATCCACCTTTTCCGAGGTGGTAAACTTTTTTGATGTTGTTTGTGATTCCCGAGTGTTTTATTTCGGTTATTATGTCATTCATTTTCAACTCTGTTATTTGCTTTCCATCCACTGATATGCTGAGTACGCGGCTTTCACTCCTTCTGCTACACCGACGATCGCTTGTTTCCAATCCGTATCTGTGACGTCGCCGGCTGCGAAGAATCCTTCTACATTTGTGCGGCTCATTTTGTCGATTTTGACTTCGCCTTTTTCATTCATGGATGCTCCGAGGGGTTCTGCTAGTTCTGTTTGAGGGATTCTGCCGATTTCTATGAAAAGCCCTTCGAGTTCGAGCTCTTTTCCTGTGTCGAATTTAACTTTGTTGATGGTTTCGTCTCCGAGGATTTCTGTGATGTTGGTGTTATTGATTACTTCAATTTTATCGTTTGCTTTCATCCTTTCTCTGTTGATTGGCTCGGGGCGAACATTTTCTCCTCTGTAGATTATGTAAACTTTTTTGGCGTACTTCGCGAGCAGGAGTGACTCTTTGACTGCTGAATCGGATCCTCCGACTATTCCAACGGTTTTGTCGCGGAAAAACGGTCCGTCACAGGTTGCGCAGTAAGAAACTCCTTTGTTTGCGAACTCTTCTTCGCCCGGGACTCCGAGTTTGCGGTGGTGGGTTCCGGTTGCGAGGATTACGGTTTTGGTGTCGAATGTTTCTTGGGCGGTTTTGACCGTGAATCCTTCCTCGGTTTTTTCTATAGAGGTTACTGTGCCGGCTTTGATTTCCGCTCCTGCCGATTTGACATGCTCAACTATGTTTTGAGCCAGTTCCAAGCCTGATAGGGAAGGGAAGCCCGGGTAGTTTTCCACCAAGTGAGTTTTTGTGATGGTTCCACCTTGAAGTTCTCCGATTACGAGCGTTTTTAGGCCAAATCTTTTTGCGTAAATTGCGGCTCCCATACCTGATACGCCGCTTCCTACTATTATTACATCATGCATGTGTTTTTCTTTTAAAATATTAGACTCTAGATCATAGACTCTAGAGTGGTTTGATTATAGAGGATAAAATCTAAAAATCGATCCCTTTTTGAGCTTGAATCCCTTTTTGAAAAGGATGAATTACCTCCTGCATATCTGTTATGAGGTCGGCTATTTCTTGGAATTGCGGGGGAGCATTGCGGCCGGTTAGAATGAAGCTTGTTTCCGGGTGAGATTCTATGATGTCGATGATGATTTCCGGGTCGATTAGCTCGAGTGAGCAGGCTACATTGATTTCGTCGAGGATTACGAGGTTCGGTTTGAATTCTGTGAGTTCGTGGTGGAGAGCAAGGAGCGCTTTTTTGGCCGCTTTTTTGTGTTTTTCTTCAGGGTTTGTGTCGCCTTTTATTTTGTAAAAGCCTGCGCCTGATTGGTGGATGTGCAGATTTGGAAGGTCTAGTTTCTGAAGAAGTTTGAGTTCGCCTGTGTCTTCAAATTGTTTTAGGAATTGGATGATGAGGACGCGGTTTTCGTGGCCTAAGGCGCGGATGGCTGTGCCGAATGCTGCGCTACTCTTTCCTTTCCCATTTCCTGTAAATATCAGTATCTGTCTCATAGTGCTAGTGTTTTTATGTCGTGTTTTGCTGTCGCAAAACGGCTTATTCCAGTTTTTTGCCGCTTCGCTGTGCTTCGCGGCTGTTGCCTTTGCCGGAGCCGGTAAGTATTATGATTTGTCTCATGATCGCGTTGTTAAGCTGCTTTGTGTTTTTTTACTGTAAGACTTTCAACATCGGATCCGAATCTTCTTTGAATGTCTTTTCTGTACAGGTTTATGAGAGGGGTTGATTCATCTCTTGACAAGGTGTCGCTCAGTCCTTCCTGTAGGGGTTTGCCTCTGAGGATTTCGATTGTTTGTTCGAGAGGTTGTGTAACTTTTTCCATTACCATTTCATCTATTGCGGATCTCAGTGATTCGTTTTTTTGGATTGGGACTTCTCTTCCATGATTTGTGAATCGTATTTCAGCCATATGTTCCTCTGAATTTGTTCTTAGTTTTTTTCTCTTTGCTTGCGAGAGCAATCTTCTTCTGTCTTGTTCTTCCATTACTCTTAAGCCGGATCCTGTTATGTCTTTCAGGTCTATTGTTGTAAATTCGGTTTCTTCGTCGGTGTCTATTGCGTCCAATGTTCTCTCACCTTGGCTTAATTCGTGTATTTCTCTTGCCTTCATCGCGGCGGACTCTCCTTCAATTGTTTGTATTGCCGATTCCTGTCTGTTTCTCGCTTGAGTTTCCCCTGTTTTTTGTTCGCTTCTTAAAGTTTCTCCGGCCAATGCGTCGATTAATACTATCTCTTCTCCTTCGGATCCGCTAAGTATGCGTGCAAGCTGCTGTGAATATACTTTCTGAGCTTTTTCGGTTGAAGCTATCATCTTTGTCCAGTCGTGAATGTCGGTTCCTTCTTCAGCTTCTTTTGACAGTACATCGAGTGTTACGATTTTTTCGGATTTGTTTAGTGTGAAAAAATATATTCCCGCCTGAGATTCTCTTATTTCTTTGGGTAGTTTTTTGAAAGCTTTTGTGAGCTCATGCCTATCTTCCAGTTCTGTTATTTCAAACGCGGCCAATAGGAGTTCTTGTTCTTTGTAGGAGCGTGCCGCGAATTTTGACATTAGTTGATGGTACTCTTTTGGGGCTATTTCCGTTAGGTTGTCGGTTAAAAGTTTGAGGTAGTTTTTTGCTAGAGGGTTGCTTTCTTTGCTGTGTTCGAGTTTTTGTAATTCCGTAAGCAAAGATTCGCGTTCGCTGCAGCCGAGTTCTTTCCGCCAGGTTTTTTCATAAGGTTCGCGTATTGTTTCCGGTAGTTTCGAGAAGTCTTTTTGGATTCTTCGGCGCTTGGGGATTAGTTCGTTCTCAAGGTCTCTGAGAGCTTTTGCGACTCCTTCGACTCCTTTGTATTGAGGTCCTCTGAGATTTTCGGTTTCGATCCATTTCAGGAACTCTTTTCTCGGTTTATCGCCGAATATTTCCGGATCCAGTAAGGATTCATATCTTTTTAACAATTCGGAATGTCTTTTTTCCAGTATTGCCAGTTCTTCATTACAATTTCCCGAGTTGATTTTTCCCGATTCAACCATTTGAAAAAATGTGTTTTGAACGGTGGGGTGGGCTTTTATGGCTTTTTTGTAACTTGTTTCTATTTCTTCCAGAATTTCGGTTTTTGATCTTTGTAGTGTTCCTCTTTGTTGTTCTCTAAAAGTTTCAGCCAAGTATAGATTGAATGCTTTTGGCGAGGTTTTTTTCAATCTTTCGAGTCTTTGTTTGTGCTTGAGTTGTTCCGGGGCGCATTTTTTCAAGCCTTTTATTTCATTGGCAAGGTCTTTTGTGCTTAGTCCTCTCATGTAGGATAAACAGTTGGCTGTGAATCCCAGTTTGTTATCTTCCGATTCGTGAGTTGTTTCTTCGAGTATCCCCTTTGCTATATTCAGTGTTAATTCTTTCATTTGTCTCTCCAGATCCGTAAGTTTTGCAGGTGATTCGAATCTTCCTTCTTCTATTTCTTTGCGAATTTCTCCTATCGTTAAATTTCCATCAAGTTCTTTCTCCAGATCTTTTGCGTCTTTTGCCAGATTTTCGGCGCGTTTTTTGGTAAAACTGTCGAATTTCTCAAGAGGTTCTATCCCTTCATTGCCTTTAAAATTTTCCAGTGAGCTCATTTTGAAGGGTTGATTAGGATGCTGATTGTAACTTTTTTCCGTAAAAAGTCAATGATTTAACTGGTGGCGGATGGTTTAAAGTGGATGGTATTTCTATATGCCCCATCTGCTATTTTACGCCACCGAACATGCCGAGTAGCTGCATTGAGGGCAGCTCATGCAACCCTCATGCATTATCAGTTTGCCCTCGCAATCGGGGCAGACACCTTCCTTCTTAATCTCTGCTTTTGATTTTTCAGAACTTTGTTTGAGTGATTTGTGTCGTCTTTGATCTTCTTCGATCTTCTTTTTGCCTTTGACTTTTCCGATGTTCAGAACCTGGTTGTCGCGGCTTCCGTCCCTGTAAACGGTTATTCCTTTACAGCCGAGTTTGTAGGCCGATTTGTAGGATTTTTCGATATCTTTGGTTGTTGCCAAGTGCGGGAAGTTTACGGTCTTCGATACGGCCGAATCTATATGTTTCTGGAAAGCTGCTTGGGCTTTCACATGCCATTCCGGCGCGATGTCTTGGGCTGTTACGAATACTTTTCGTACTGAAGCTGGGATTGCTTCTATGTTTTGGACTGAACCGCTTTCCGCGATTTCTCGCATTAGATCTTGTGAGTAAAATCCTTTTTCTTTGGCGATCTGCTCAAAGTACTTGTTGGTGTAAACAAGCTCTGTGCCGTCCATTACGTTCTTGATGTATGAAATGGCGAAGTTTGGTTCGATTCCGCCCGATGCTTCTGCAATCATTCCGATTGTTCCTGTTGGAGCGATTGTTGTTTGGCAGGCGTTTCTGATTTTTATTCCTTTTTTCTCGTAATAACTTCCTTTCCAGCAAGGGAATACTCCTCTGTCTTTGGCCAGATCTATCGATTTGTTTTCACATTCTGTTTTAAGGAATGACGTGATTTTGTCCGCCCACTCCAGACCTTCTTTTGAGTTGTAAGGGACTTTAAGTTGATAAAGAATATCACCGAATCCCATCAGTCCGAGGCCGACTTTTCTTGATGCGCGGCTGACTTCGGCGATCTTCGGGATCGGATATTTGTTCATATCGATCACATTATCCAGGAAGTGGATAGATGAATGGATTGTTTCTCGGAATTTGTCCCAGTCGAGGTCTGAGTGGTCTGCGCGGATCATTCTGTTAAGATTGATTGAGCCCAGATTGCAGGATTCGTAACCCTTCAGAGGTTGTTCTCCGCACGGATTGGTGCTTTCTATCAATCCCGTGTGCGGGATTTTATCGGCTTTGTTGATTGTGTCGAGGAAAATTACTCCGGGATCGCCGTTTTTCCAGGCCATATCCAGGATAAGGTCGAATACATGGCGCGCCGGGAGTTTTTGGACAACTTGTCCGTCTCTTGGGTTCAAAAGTTCATAATCTTTGTTTTTATCCAAGGCTTCCATGAATTTATCCGTGATTCCGACAGATATGTTGAAGTTGGTAAGGGTTACCATGTCGGATTTCATTGTGATGAAGTCTAAGATATCCGGATGATCGACTCTAAGGATTCCCATATTGGCTCCGCGTCTTTTGCCTCCTTGTTTGATTACATCTGTCGCGACATCAAATACTCGCATGAATGAGATAGGTCCGGAGGATACGCCGGTTGTGGATTTAACGAGGTCGTTTCTTGGCCTTAATCGTGAGAATGAAAAGCCGGTTCCTCCTCCACTTTTGTGAATTAATGCGGCATTTTTCACGGTATCAAAGATGTTTTCCATCGAATCTTCTACCGGAAGAACGAAACATGCCGAGAGCTGCTGTATATCTGTTCCTGCGTTCATCAGGGTAGGGGAGTTGGGCATGAACTCCAGTTGTGTCATAAGTTTGTAGAATTTCTCTTCCGTTTCTTGGGCATTCCCTTTTTTGTAGTTCTTGTCTGCTTCGGCAATGTTTTTGGCGACTCTGCGGAATAGGTCTTCGGGAGACTCCATTATTCTGTTGTTTTCGTCTTTTAACAGATAGCGGCGTTCCAAAACTTGAAGTGCGTTCAGGCTTAGTGGGAGGTTGGTGGTTTTTCCCATTATTGCCTTCTGCTGCTCTCTGATGTCTGCTCGTTTTTGTCTGTAAAGAATGTAAGCTTTTGCCGTTTTGCCGTACTGGCGTTCTATCAGCATGTTCTCGACGAGGTCTTGGACCTGTTCGACTGTTGGGTAGTTGTCTCCTTTGAACAAGATGTTGAGGAGGTTCTCGATTTCGTTTGAAATTTCCTGTGCGATTGTGCGGTCTTTTCCTCCGACCGATTGAGCGGATTTCCAAATCGCTTCAGCGATTTTTTCGCGATCGAAATTGGCAGCGGTTCCGTCGCGTTTGATGATTTTTTTCATGGTAGAGTAGTGTTAGTAGTCAGTAATTAGTAATGAGTGGATGGAGTTTCCGCTAACGCGGAAACGGCTTGATTGTTAGTGGGGCTGGCCTTGCGGCCGCCCTGTGGAGTTTCCGCTGTGGAGCCCTGCGGGCAGGTTAGTTTTTTGTGCCGGCCTAACGGCCGCACTGGCGGAAACGGCTTGATTGGTAGTGGGGCTGGCCATTGGCCGCCCTTTTTTAGTTTGTTTTTTTGGGGACTCAAGAAATCAGAGGGTCTTTTCAAATTTATAGACTTTGAAGTCTTGGCCTGACTTGTTTTTTCGAGCGGTTTCTGTTCTGATTGGCTTCCTTTTGCGCTTAAACGGTCTTGTGTCCAAGTTTTTGCATACCACTACATATTGTGGTTCTTGCTCATGTATACTACAATATATTGAAGTTTTAAGGGTAACTCAAGGCGCTTTTTGAAAACCAAATTTACAATATTTGAAAATATTTTAGCGTTATATAAAAATAGGTTGCAAAATCCTTTAATGAGAACTATTATCAATAGCGCCTTGTATTCTTTAACCCCTTTACGATATGGACGGCAAAGGAGGATGCGGATGTTAAGTTCCGCCTGAAGATGCCTTCTCATTGTGAGAGGGTGTCTTTTTTTTGTTCTCGTATATGCTCAAAGCTATTACCGCCAGTATTGTTGTGAGATAGGGGAGGAGCTGATTGTATAGAGGTTTTTTTTCATGTTCGATTGAAATTGTTTCCGGTTGGTTGTTCACGGTTTCTATCCTGTAATCGATTATTTCGTTTTCGCCGTTCAGGGTTTCGAATGTTAGAGAGATGTTTTGTTCGGGAGTGAAGATTGTGTTTGCAAGTTCTTGCGACAGGTTTAGATTGGATGTTTGGAATGAAAAAATCTGCTCGTTTACGGTTATTTCGAGAGTGTTTGATTCAAAGGTTTCTATAAGTCCTTCTGTTGCGAAGATTGTTGCATTTAGCGTTCCGGGGGTAGGGGTGTGCCATTGCCATGATTCTTCCGTTTCGTTGGTTAGAAGGTTTATTATGGTAATGAGTTGGTATGAAACTCCTTCCTTTGTTGATTCGTAAGGGACTTCGGATAGTATGTTGCCGTCCGGGGTCAAAATTCGGGCTGAGTCTGATGAGTTGTTCAAGGCGATTCCCGATTCACTTCTGAATATTATTGTGCGTTCTCCCGGTTCGAGTTTCGTTGTCGGGATTTCCCAAGGGGAGCTTCCGTCTTCGTTGTCGTCCAGCAATAGGCCTTCGAGGTTGATTTCCGCCTGTCCGGTGTTTTTTATCTCTATCCATTCTTCTGTCGATTCGTTTTCTTCGGGGTTGGGCATTACTTCTGTTATTTGTACTGTTGTTGGGAAAATTTGATACTCTTTGATTTCTCCGAGTGGATAAGTCTCTCCTTCCAGAGCGTTTTCGATTTTCATTGTGTCGATTGGTTTCGGATTGGAAGACAGTATTCGAATTTCGTCATAGTCGTTGTTGATTGAAATTTTTGTTTCCGAAGAAAAAAGCTGAAGTTCTCCGAGAGGGGCTATTGTATAGCTTTCGAGGTTGAAAGGGGGGCTTTCGCCTTGCTGATCGTCCAGAAACAGGCCTGTGAGTTCTTGTCTGTAGTCGGATTCGTTTTTGAGAATGATATACTCTTTATTCAAATCCGCGCCTTCCGGATTGGGAAGAACCTCGAATATTTTTATCGCTATTAGTAAGGGAATTATTTTGAACATCCCAGGTACGATAGCGCAGGGACATTAAATTTAGATTAAAAAAAAGGGGGGCAACTTTAAAAAAGAACCAAGAACCAAGATCCAAGATCCAAGATCCAAGATCCAAGATCCAAGATCCAAGAACATGAGTGCTGCAGAATCATTTTGACAAAGCCCCTAGCTTCCTCCAATCTCCACAACGAAATCTCCTTTATAAATATCGTACACAAGTATTTTTGAATGATTGAAAATATAGTCAAAGGCTTCCATGTATTTTTCCGCCATTGTTCCTTCGAGATCGGAGCTTATCGAGTAGGTGTTGTAGTCGAAAATCATGTATTTGAATCCTCCGGCCTGCAATCTTCTTTCCAGCAGATCCATATCTTTTTCCAGGTATAGGCAGTGGAAGTCGTCGAGATATTGGTCGTTAAAAGTTCTTGAGAAGCTGTTTTCTATGAAGTATGGAAGAGTGGTTCCAACTCTCCATATCAGTCCATCGTTCTTTTCGAAAATATCGCTTGCCGCAAGGGCGTTCGGATATATTGAGCTGACGGTTTCTTCTTCTGTTATTGTGTCTGAAATATACAGCAGCAATGGGTGTTTTCCGGAAGAAGCTATCCTGAGTGTGAAGAAAGGGATAATTAATATAAGTACCAGTATTGCGGCAAAGATTTTCCCATATTTTTTATGGGTTTTCTCTAAGTTATCCAAAAGTCCGGATACATACATTGCAAGAGGCAGAAGGCCCGGAAGTCCGTACCAAATAATTCCGTTTCCGGATACAAGCCAGAATATCCAATAACTTACTCCGAACACTATGACCGGCATCCATTTTTTCGATTTTTTTCTCACGAATAGGAGTAATGCGGGGATTAAGGCTAGGAATATCCATCCTATATCTACATATTTTCCGTAAACTCCTTGGTCGTTCATGGTTAGATGCCAGGGTAGGGTTAGGATTCTTTTTGCCGGGTGGTCATAGCCCAAATATCTGTCCAGCTCTTCTATGGTACCTGTGCCTTTGCACTCTTCATGGTTTATAGCGAGGTCTCCTTCGAATGCGTCGTAATCCATTTTCGGTTGCGGGTTCTCTCCCAAAATCAGGGCTCGGGTTGACAGAGATCCTGTGTCCATGAAGTTGCCGATTGCCCATGGAGAGAATGCCATTCCTGCGAATAGCGCGAATATGACGATCGTTTTTAGGCCATGGAAGTTCTTTTCTTTAATTATAGAAATCAAAAGTAGAATTGCTGCGATAACGACCAGGATTACTCCCGTTATTTGAGGGGCTGAGAAGTTGTGCCCCATATTAATGTTGTTTGTGATCGCGAGTGTTCCAAGTCCGAATAGTATTCCCGCTGCCGTTCCTTTTGTCTTGTAATATTTGTTTAAGAGAATTGTTATCATTGCGAAAATCAAGATCATTGCGGTGATTTTTATTCCGAACGCGAATCCTGCCAGAAGTCCCGCTATTATGATGTACACTGATTGTTCTTTTTTGTCTTTTGAGGTTATTCCCAGGTATAAACTCAAGAATGAGATCGTGCTTATGGCGAAGCTTGCCAGGTCTACTTTGTTATCTTCTATGATGTGAAATGTGAATAGCGGAGTTGCGTATATTGATGCTGCGGCTATGAGTGAATATTTTTTTGATAAAAATTTTCTTGAAACAATATAGATTGCGGCCAGCGCTATTGCTGCCGGGAAAAAAGAGGCCAGGAATAGGGTTGCGGTTGTCCAGTTGAACATGGTGAAGCCGAGGCTCATGAAGAGCTCCCAGTAGTAGTTGCCACCCATTCTTATAAGTCCTCCCGCTTCGAATATTTCTTTGGCGAGGTTTACATATCGGTTGAGACCGTCGTATCCTCTCGGAGTAGGGGAGATTCCGTCTATGAAGTTTAGAAGTACTGTCAGTCCGAGGATTATCAGTATTGGCAGAATTAAGCTTTTCGGGTTGATTTTGAGTTCTTGTTTGAAATCTTTGAGTTTTTTGAGAATTTGAAGGACGGATTTATAGCTTATTGCAGATAAAAGTATGAATGTTGCCCAGCTTGTTGCTTGGTTGAGTATTCCGAATTTTCCGAGGAAAAAGCAGGTTAATATGATTGCGAAAAGGCCCAGCCCAAGTGAGATGAGTGCGTTTTCCGGGTTGAGTTTTGCTTTTTTGAGTAGGAGTTTTAGGATTGAGAAACCTGTTGATACGGCGGTTAATGTCAGGAAGAACATTATCAGAAAAAGTCCTATTGTTTTGGTGATTAACCCCTTTTGGATGTCTGCGATTTTCGGGGTGATGAAGTTTTTGTGGAACTCTGCAGGCAGCCATTTGAAAGTGTCTTTGGTTTTTTGCATGGAGGAGTTGTGGACGACTATTGAATCTGCTCCTTCAGGTATTTCCGAGTAATCATGGACTTCTTGAATTTCTATTGCCAGAGTTTCCGGGTTGTATGAGTAGATTATGTCTCCTCCCGTGTTGTATGATGGGTCTGTTACCAAAAACATGATGTTGCCAAGTATGAGTATGCCTATAAGTGCGGCTGTCAGTATCCGAGGCAAGGTGATTCGGATTTTTTTTAAGAAGAAAAAGGCGGCATAGATCAAAACAGGAATTGACAGGTAAAGTATTTGGATGATTCCGGGTGTGTAGTACCAGTGATTTTTGAAGTAGAAAAAAACTACTAGCCCTATCCAGGATACTGCGAGTATTTTTTTTGGCATTTATTTTTATGTGTTAGGGATTTTTGCTACCAAGTGACCTCTATAGCGATCAGGGACAATTAATTCCGTGTGATTAAGCACATAGTCTATGGCTGCCTCATATTTGTTTAGAAGAGTGTCTTGGCTGCCGCTTTGCAGGCTGAATGTGTAGTAGTCGAATATGATGTAGCCGTATCCGAGAGCTTTTAATCTTTCCGTAAGAAGATCGGGGTCTCTTTCTACATAAAGACAGTTTAGGTCGTCGATGTATTGGTCGTTGTAAGTTCTACTGAAGTTGTCCGGGATATAGTAGTTGAGGGTTGTTCCTATTTTCCAGATAAAGTCGTACTGTCCGTCTTGATCTTCTCTGAAGATTTCTTCAACAAGGTGTGCGTACGGGAATATTGCGAGTTCGGCTTGATCCGCTGTGATTGTATCTGTTGCGTAAAGCAGAAGCGGTGATTTGCCGGCCATGCTTAATCTGAAGACGAGTGCGCCTATTATGAACAGGATAATTACCGTGTTTGTCAGGTATTTCGAGAATTTATCTTTGTTAAGTTCATAGTTGTCCATGAGTCCTGCGATTGCTATGGTTAGCGCTATGAATCCCGGTAGCCCGTACCATATGATTCCGTTGCTTGTTATTGTCCAAAATATCCAATAAGGTACTCCGAATACCAGAAGGATTTGCCATTTCCGGCTTGGTTTTTTAAAAGGGATGAAGAGTAGGAAGGCCGGGATTAGAGCGAGAAACGCCCATTTGATGTCGATATACATTCCTTGTGTGCCTTGGTCGTTCATGGTTGTGTGCCATGGCAGGGTAAGGTATTTCTGGAAAAACGGGCTGTATCCGAGGTACCTGTCCAGTTCTTCCGTTGTTCCCGTGGCTTCGGTGCATAGCGTTCTGTCCAATCCGTACTCTTCTTCCATTAGTTGATAGTTCATTTCCGGTTGAGGGTGGTCGCCGAACAGCAAGCCTCTTGAACTTATCGAGTGACTTTCCGAGAAGTTTTTGATGAGCCACGGTGAGAATGCCAGTACTGCGAGCAGAGCGAATGTCGTTGTGTATTTGAGGCCGTTAATACTTTTACTTTTAAAGATTTCCAATGCGATGATTCCGATAGAAAATATCAGCAATCCCGTCCCTGCAATTTTGAATGCCGGGTTGGTCGGGTCTATATCTGTTCCCATATTTATGTTTCCCGAAAGCACGAGCAGTCCCGTTCCGAAAAACAGGCCCGATAACGCACCTTTCCATTTATAGGCTGCGAATAGGAGCATTGTGATGCCCGTGAGTATTAGCATCAGGCTTGTGAGTTTTATACCGAATGCGAATCCGGCCATAAGTCCGGCTACTGTTATATAAGACATTTTCTCTCTTTTGCTTTCTGATTTTATCCCGAGATAAAGGCTTAAAAAGGCTATGATCGAGATAGCGAAATTCCCAAGATCGATCTTGTTGTCTTCTACTCCGTGAAACAGGAATAGAGGGGTTAGATAAAGTGTCGCTGTACCGAATAGTGCGCTTTTTGCGGATGCGAATTTTTTTATCACAAAATATAAGGCGAAAAGACATATTGTTGCGGGGAAGAATGATGCCAGGAACAGGGTTGCGGTTGTCCAGTTGAACATGGTGAAGCCGAGGCTCATGAAGAGCTCCCAGTAGTAGTTGCCGCCCATTCTTATGAGTCCTCCTTCTTCAAAAATTCTTTTGGCTATGTTGACATACTGGTTAAGTCCGTCCCATCCTCTCGGGGCGGGGGAGATGTTGTCTATGAAGTTCATGCTCAAAAAAAGACCTATCGCCAAGATCATAAGTAAGTTGATGTTGAGCATTTTTGTTTTGTACTCATATTTGAATGAGAACAGGGATTTTAAGATTTTTATTAAAGATTTGTGGCTGATTGCCAGCAGTATTATGAAAAGCCCCCATGTTCCGTATATGTTCAGTAAGTTTATCGTGCCAAGAAGGAAAGAAAATAGGGCTATGGCGAAGAGTCCGAGTCCCAGTGAAACCAATATGTTATCCGAGGATAGGGGTGGATTTTTTTTGTTCTGCAGTTTTTTTAATGCTGAAAATCCGAAAGAGATTGCAGTTAATGTGATTAATCCCATGATTAGCATCATTGCCGCTATTTTCGTGATTAACCCATATTCCGTATTGAATGTTTTTGGCAGGATGAATAACGGTTTTAATTCTTCCGGCATCCAGTCTGAAAAGGCTTCATGTATGTCTTTTAATGTAGAGTTATTCCCGGCTATCAGTTGTGTGTTTGCTGTGAATTCCGATGGGTCCGAGAGTTGTTTGAGATCTGCTATTCCTGTTGAGGCGTCATATTCGTATACCAAGTCGTCGCCCGTGTAGAACGAGGGATCTCTTATTATCAGGGCGCAATTTCCTGTTATCAGTGTTAATAAAAATATTGCGGCCAGGATTTTTTTGAATGTGAGGGTTATTTTTATCTCTGATTTGCCTTTTTCAAACCATATATATAGGCAGTAGCACGCGTAAAATAACGGGATAAGGAGTACATATAAAAGCCAGCCCGACGCTTCGGGGAGGCTGCCCGCGTAATAGGCGTGATTTTTGTAGAAAAAATATATGACAATTGAGATCCACGATACGGCAAGGAGATTTTTTGTGATTTTTGCGTGCATGATTAGGGTTTTATGTGTTTTGTTTCAGGTTGAACTATATTTGTTTTTGTCCCGATTGACAATTGTAATTTCCTGAGTTAAATTTCTGTTGTAATTATTTGTATTTAAGTCTTCTCGGATTGTAGATAAGAATAAGTGGCAGAGTGAATTTCAATTCATTTTTAAATAAAAAGAACTAGGTTTAAAATTGATCTCCATATCTGGATCCGGAAGGTGCTAACCTGAAATTATCATGAATACCAGTTTGATTGTCCTGCTTATTTTTGCGGGTCTGGCTCTCGGAGGAGGGGTAGGTTTTTTCATAAGAAATAACCAAAAGAAAGAGGAGGAAAGGAAGGCGGAAGATGAAAAGAATCGTATTTTACAGGAGGCGAACTCTAAGGTTAAGGAGATGCTTTTTGAGGCTCGAAATGATGCACTCAAGGTACAGGAGGAGGCGAAAAAGGAGGAAAGAGAGAAAAGAATAAAGCTGCAGGCTATCGAGGAGAGGCTTGTTAAGAAGGAGGATGTTTTGGATCAGAAGATGGATGCTTCGGAGAAACTTAAGGAAGATTTGGAGAATAAAGTTTCTTCCGTAAAACAACTTAAGCTGGAGGTTCAGGCTATTTGCGAGCAACAGAAGGGTCAGCTTGAGAAGGTTGCTAATTTGTCCAAGGATGAGGCCAGGGAGCTTTTACTCAAAAAAGTTGAGGAGGAGTATAAGGATGAAATTGTTGAGCATATTAAGAAATTGGAGATTTCTATGAGAGAGGAAGCGGAAGTTAAGGCGAAGCATGCTATTGCGGATGCTATTCAGAAATATGCCGCCGAGACCGCCGTCGAGTCGACAGCTACTCTTGTTGCTCTTCCGAATGATGAGATGAAAGGTCGGATTATCGGTCGTGAGGGGCGGAATATTAACGCTTTTGAGCAAATTACAGGTGTGGATGTGATTGTTGACGATACTCCCGGGTCGATTGTTATTAGCGGTTTTGATCTTGTGAGGCGGTATGTTGCTAAGATTGCTCTTGAAAGGCTGATCGAGGATGGGCGAATTCATCCCGCTCGTATCGAAGAGATGGTTCAGAGGGTTAAAGGAGAGGTTAATGTTCTTATTAAGGAGCTTGGTGAAAGAGCTGCCGTTGAAACCGGAGTTATCGGTCTTCCCACTAATCTTGTTAAAATTCTTGGGCGGCTTAAGTTCAGGATCAGTTATGGACAAAATGTTCTTAAACATTCTATGGAGGTTGCTTTTCTTGCCGGTCATTTGGCCGTCGAGCTTGGTGCAGATGTTTCTATCTGTAAAAAGGCCGGATTACTGCATGATATCGGTAAAGCTGTGGATCACGAAATTCAAGGTAAACATGCCGCTATCGGGCGTGATATTCTTAAGAAATTCGGAGTTTCCGATGATGTTATTCATTGTGTTGAAGCGCATGAAGGAGATATTCCAGCCGATAGCATTGAGGCCAAAATCGTTCAGGCCGCTAACCTGATATCTATCGCTCGTCCCGGAGCTGATAAGGACAATCTTGATAACTTCTTGAATCGTCTTGAAGAGATCGAGAACTTATCCAATAGCTTCGAAGGAGTTAGGAAGTCTTACGCTATTCAAGCCGGGCGCGAAGTTCGCGTGTTCGTTGATCCTAAACAGGTTGATGATCTTCAGTCTATCAAACTTTCTCACGATATTGCTCGCAAAATCGAACATGATCTCAAGTATCCCGGACAGATTAAGGTCGAGGTTGTGAGGGAAATGCGGGAGGAGGCGTTTGCAGAGTAGGTTTTAGATACAAGACATAAGATATAAGACTCAAGAAGATGGTGTTTTGCTGTGCAAAACAGTTTATTGATATATGGTGCTAAGGTTTATCCTGCAGCTTCTTCGCTTGGGAATTGTGGTTCTAAAACCCATTCCATTATTTCTGGCTCTCCTTGTGAGTTGCAGTCAATATCCATTATTGTCCAAAATTTGGTATCTATGGCATCTTGCAATACCCTCTTGCATTCTTCACTAGTAGTTTCTCTTAATTCTTCTAATCCCAATTCCTCTGATTCTTCGTTGAGTATGCCAAATAGTTCTAGATGGTCTATTGAACAAAGAGTTTCTCCTTGTACTTCGAAACAGTCACAGGTGCTAGCCGCAAGTAATTCTTCGTCGGCAGGTAGGTTTGTTGCTAATTCTCTTTCTGTAGGGCAGTCGACTCCTAAAAATTCATTGTAACAACGATCTATATCTTCTTGGCTTGCTATTCCTGGAGAGAGTGGGTATCCCATCCATTTTTTCCCTCCCCATGTGTATACTTCCATACCTTGCTCTTGGCAGTATGGTGACAGTGTGTTTGTAGTTTCTCTTAAGTGTGGATCTCCTCTTAATTCGGCTGATAGATTATCAAATCCGTTTGTTAGGTTGTCACATCCTGCTAATCCTGCAGATGCTAATGCTGCTAAAGCAATTAAGACTGGTCTTGCGAATCTGTTAGGTGTTTCTGTTGACATGTTTTGATTGGTTAAATGTTGAGCAAAGTTTGTCATTTGTCTGTTTTTGATGCAACTTTTTGAGCTTGCGTTAAAAAAAAACTTTTATTGTCGATTTTTCAAAAATCCTCTTGACGCTTGTGCTTCAGATCAATAGAATTAGCACCGCTCTATTTGGAGTGCTAAATTTAACCTTTAAAACTATGGCAAAGATTCAACCATTGGGCGACAGATTGGTCGTCAAGCGCCTGGAAAAAGAACAGGTGACCGCTTCGGGGATTGTTTTGCCCGACAGTGTGAAAGAAAAACCGGATGAGGGAGAGGTGATTGCAGTTGGTCCGGGGCGAATGAACGATAATGGCGAAAGAACTCCTCTTGAGGTTCAAGCAGGGGACAAGGTGCTTTTCACCAAGTACGGCCCATCGGAAGTAAAAGTTGATGGGGAAGAGCTTTTGATTCTTAACGAATCCGATGTTCTTGCAAAAATCTCATAAGTTCTTTGATTTTTGATTTTATATCTTTAATTTAAATTAAAAAAATGGCTAAACAAATTAAATACAGTGACGATGCTCGTCAAAACCTCTTGGAAGGGGTAAAGAAGCTTGCTGATGCTGTCCGAATTACAATGGGGCCTAAGGGTCGTAATGTGGCTTTGGATAAGAAATACGGGGCTCCAATGATCACCAATGATGGTGTAACTATTGCGAAGGAGATTGAGCTTGATGATGTTTATGAAAACATGGGGGTTCAGCTCGTTAAAGAGGTTGCCACTAAGACCAATGATGTTGCGGGTGACGGTACTACGACCGCTACGGTTCTTGCTTATGCGCTTATTTCCGAGGGCGTTCGTAATTTGACTGCCGGTGCTAATCCGATGAACCTTAAAAAAGGTATCGAGAAAGCTGTTAAAAAGGTTTCAGAAAGGCTTGAAGAGATCAAAAAAGACATTACTACCAAGGAAGAGATCGCTCAGGTTGCGACTATTTCCGCTCAGGATCCCGAGGTTGGGAAGCTGATTGCCGAGGTTATGGAGACTGTCGGTCATGAGGGAGTTATCACGGTTGAGGAGTCTCAGACTTTCGGGCTTGAGAAGGAGGTTGTTGAGGGGATGCAGTTCGATAACGGGTATGTTTCTCCTTATATGATTACGGATACGGCTTCGATGAAGGCTCAATATGAGGATGTGAAGATTTTGATTACTGATAAAAAATTAACTTCTGTCCAAGAGCTTCTTCCTATTCTCGAACAGGTTGCTCAAAGTGGGAAGAAGGAGCTTGTGATTATTGCCGAGGATATTGAGGGTGAGGCTCTTGCGACTCTTGTCGTGAATAAGTTGAGAGGTGCTTTTTCTGTTCTTGCCGTTAAAGCTCCCGCTTTCGGAGATCGTCGCAAGGAGATTTTGAAGGATATAGCCGCTCTAACGGGAGCGAAAGTTATCTCCGAGGAGATCGGCCTTAAACTTGAAGGCACTACTCTTGCTGATCTTGGTGAGGCCAGGAAAGTTATTAGTGACAAAGACAATACGACTATCGTTGATGGTAAGGGCGACAAAGCTGATATTGAGGCTAGAGTGAATGAAATCAAGGCTGCTCTTGATAATACTAAAAGTGATTTTGACAAGGAGAAGTTGGCTGAAAGATTGGCTAAACTTACAGGTGGTGTCGGGGTGATTAAGGTTGGTGCGGCTACCGAGGTTGAGCTTAAGGAGAAGAAGCATCGAATTGAGGATGCTCTTTCCGCAACCAAGGCTGCTGTTGAAGAGGGGATTGTTGCAGGTGGTGGTGTTGCTCTTTTGCAGGCCGCTTCTGTTCTTGATGGGATTGAGGGTGATACCGATGAGATTACAGGTGTTCATATTGTGAAAAAAGCTCTTGAGTCGCCTGTTTGGCAGATTGCTCAGAATGCTGGCAAGAAAGGTGATGTGATTGTCGATCAGGTTAGAAATGCCAAGATCGGCGAAGGTTACGATGCTGCTAAAGATAAGATGGTTGATATGGTTGCTGCAGGGATTGTTGATCCTAAAAAAGTGACTCGATCAGCGCTTGAGAATGCAGCTTCGTTGGCGGCTATATTCCTGACAATGGAAGCTGCTGTTACCGATATTCCTTCGAAGGACGATGATAATGCCGCTGCCGCGATGGGTGGTGGGATGGGAATGATGTAGGATTTCATGAATTATTTCGCTTACGGCTTCGCTTTCTTATTTTCTCGGGCTAACGTGTACGCCCTCGAAAAATAAGAAGTGTTGCAGATGTAAGCTCAATAATCATAAAATCCTTAGGTGAACCTCCTCATTAGGGCTTCGACCCCGCCTTGGCGGGGTCTGCAGAGTCATTCGGAATAAATTCAATTCCTCTTGTGAATTTATAATCTAAGATTTTTATCTTATGACTAATAATGAAGAAAAAGCTGCGGTTTATATGGAGGGGTGTCATTGTAATCATGTTAAAGTTGATTCTGATGGACATGACTGTGCACTTAAGATGAAGAGATGTACGGGTAATTACGGCGAAGTTATTACTTGTGTTAAACAAAAGAAATTTTGGTGGTTTAGAATAATTCCGGCTTCAATTTTGTGGATTTTCAAGGAGATGTTTCTTAGATCGGCCTGTTGTGTGAAATAGGCAAAAGCTAATCGACAAGTTTTTTATGGGGATTTTTGGGCTTTTATCTGGCTATGATGCCAAATGCTGCTCTAGGAGGACATGCTGGCCTATCTTCTTCTGGTAGTTTTTGCCAAGCTTCATAAGCTTTTTCTTTGGCTTGTTCCTTATCATCTTCTGCTATTCCTGGACGACACTGATGTATTATTGAATATCCCCCTGTTTCGCTGTCACTTTCACATAATACGATACATTTTAGCTCTTCTCTCGTTGAGCCCTGTTGTTCTGAGACTGTTCGATTTTCAGGGCATCCTGTAAGTGCAAGTCCTACTACAGTTGCGGGAAGAGCAAGTTTTTTTAAAGTTTCTAACATAATTATGTGGTTATAGGATGGTGAGTGTATTATATTACTAATATTGACGCAAGGCTTCCTTCCCAAAAATCCCCAATTCTTAAGGTATTTTTGCTTTTGCCTATTTCGGGATATAGGGAAAAAACGTCTGCTGTTTTAGTTTGTTAAGGGCTTGTGTAAGCTGATAAATGGAGTTTATCTTTTTACAAAAGTTTATATGTCTAAAAAAAGGCTTGTGCATGCGGTTCGAAAAACGTGAAAAAAGATGG
>JAHIUS010000022.1 GCA_018816885.1 Patescibacteria group bacterium
CATCACTGAGCTAACCTCTTGCAAATCAAGTTACCATAACTTGCAATCTGTCTGTCACTTCTCTCTAAACACCGAGCCCGCTTAGAACGAGTTGACAGTGACTATAAACTTTTGGGAAAGTCCATAACCAGGCCTATTCTTGCTATTCGAAGCTTGAGGCACAGCTAGCGATAAGTATTTTTATCACCATCTGTACCCCAAGATTCATGTATTTTTCAAAGAACTACATATATAATACCATGTATGCGGAGGGGAGTCAAGTTTTTGTACGGTTCCATAGTTTCAAGTGCACCCCTGCGATAGAGAGGGTGACCCGATATACAAAATCGACGGCCTGGAAAGTGTAATTCAAGAAATAATGACAGACCCTGAATTACTGGAAGCCGTAAAAGCTATGTTTTTCTTTGATTTCCGCGAGATGGGCGGCCCAAAGCTCGGTGAAGCAGTGCTAGATCGAGAACTCCAAGAACAAGCAGAAAAGGCGAAAGAGTATTACGCAAGAATGTTTGCAATGGCCGTAGTAGACAGCCTTGGCGGCCCGTGGGACGATCTCGACAAGCAAACACGCAGAGCGTCGTATGCAAACTTGTACAACCAATTACTACAATGCTTTGTCGCCAACATCAATCGGTAAAATACTGATGCTTGCTTGTCAAAGCGGCAAAAGGCGCTTGAAGACAAGGCCGGTGAAGCAACAACGCCCTAAGAACCGGCCAATAAATTAAGCCGTTTTGGCAAAGCCAAAACCCCGCTCACTTGGTACTCATTACTCCTTACTAATTACTAAAAAAGACTCAACTGCGACTCCTGAAACTCCTTCTCTCTTTTTTCGTGATCCCATCGCCCTCTCAAGAAATTGAATTTCCTTGTTAAGCTGCCGAACTCAAGCTCCTCAAACAGCTGCGCAATGGCCTCCTTGTCGACCTCATGCGTTACGCAATCTCCAAGATTGAACTCAACAGGCACATCATAAACAAGTTGTGCCAAATCTCGGCTAAAAAAGGCATCCTTTTCCCCCAGGGCAATCTTTTCTCCAACTCTCCCCGAGATCTCGGCAATATTCTCGTAGATGCCCTCAAGAGTCCCATACTTCTGCAATAGTCCGGCCGCAGTCTTTGGCCCAACGCCGGCAACCCCCGGAAGATTATCGCTGGCATCCCCGCAAAGACCCTTATAATCCACAACCTGCTCGGGAGTAATCCCCAGCTTCTCCATAACAACCTCGGGAGTATAATAGTCGACCTCTCGATAACCCTTTCTCGGCGAAGCCATCACAACATTTTCAGAAACAAGCTGCAGAGCATCCTTATCCCCTGTCACAATTACAATTTTGAGATCCTCTTCTTGTAAAATTTTGGTCAAAGTCGCAATCAAATCGTCCGCCTCAAACCCGCTTTTTTCAAAAATCGGAATCTGAAAAGCCCTAACAACCTCCTTAATCCTTGGAATTTGAGCATAAAGCTCATCAGGAGCCTTCACCCGAGTACCTTTATAATTTTCAAACTTCTCATGCCGATGAGTAGGTCCTTTTTTATCAAAAGTAACCGCAATATAGTCCGGAGCTTCCTCGGAAAGCACCCCCAAAAACACAGTCGTAAAACCATAAACCGCATTCGTCATCTCCCCGTCCTTAGTATAAAGCGGCGGAATCGCATGAAAACCCCGATGAATCAGAGCATTTCCGTCGATAAGTACGAATTTCTTCATGCGGATAGTATACGGCATCTGCATAATACGGCAATGCCTGTGTGCTGGATTTCAACCTTAAAAAATGGTATAATTTCAAGATTTAACAGCGCGCAGCGAAGCGAAGCGCCAAAAAACAACTCGCCTGTTTATCCCGATCTCGGGGAAAGGCTCCATAAAAAAATAAAAAATGACAGTAATTCTCCTAGACGCAAGACAACTCAAGAAAAATCCCGATTGGCTCCAGGAGCTTGTACAAGCCCTTGAGCCGATGGCAAGCGAAGTCGTAATTTTAGATGAAAACGGCAACCAAAAAGACGAACGCGAACGCAAAAAATACTACAAAGAGGCCGCATTATGGGTGAACCTGGGACATGATCTCCCCCGCGACTTCCAAGAAATCCTGGGAAAAGGCGCAATCACCGTGATGAAAGAAGATGTAAATCCAATGTTTGAGAACTATTCCCCGGACCAAGAAAGCGGGAATAGTTTTTTGTTTACCGGAAACGACAAATTCTCAGTCTTCGCCGCAATAGTCCGCGCCCTCGAAAACCACAAATTCCCGTACGACTGGGATAATCTGAAGACAGAAAGCAGGAAATTGGCTGCATAACAGCCGCGATAGCGGCAACCGCCGAGGGGCCAACGGCCCGCATGCCACATGCTCCATGCCAAAAAAAAACTAATAGCCGTTTTTGCGAAGCAAAAACACCACCATCTAATATCTATGGTCTAGAGTCCACGCGCTAATCCAAACTATCAATACCCCCGCCCGCAGAACCGGTAAGGTTTTTAATAATATCGAAAATCTCACCCATGTCCAAATACCTTACGATATCAAGCCCAAGGGCTTTACCGACAGTTGCAACGATAACAATTGCCAAAACAGTCACGATTAGTCCGATAATTGCATAGCGAATAGTGGAAACTGCCTGCTTGATCTTGTCCTCTTGCCCCCCTGACAAAATAAAGGAAATTCCCCCGAAAAAGATGAACGCAACAGAAAGAAAACCTGCGACGATAATCGCATAAGCAATACCGCGGTTTAGAATTTCAACAACATCATAGCTCTCCGCCGCATCAAGAATAGTAGCATTACTGGCCATAAGAATTTTAAGGTTAATTTGTTTATGTAAATTTTACTTTGACTCCAAGTATACTGCAACACACAGCTCTTGCCAGGTTCAGAAAAGAGTTTAAGCTTAAAGCTCTCCTCCGCCACCGGCGATAGCCACCTCTCCGCCATCAGGCTCGATAATTTTGAGGTTGACCCTTGCATTGTGTTTGGATCCGATTACTCGAAGCAGAACGCGCAGCGCTTTTGCAGTCTGCCCGCTCTTTCCGATAACCTTTCCCATGTCTTCCTTGCCGACTCGGAGGGTAATTAAAACCCCCATCTCATCAACAGTCCGATCAACTTGAACTTCGTCAGGGTTCGAGACCAGTTGCTTTACAACATACTCGATAAAATCCCGGTCTGGACCCACGTCAAAGTCTTTATCATCATCCATGCTTTTCAGTTGTTTATTGGATAACACTAAATATTATACAGTATTTGAGAAAATGCAAAAGCCGGCGAATTGACATACGCAAAAAACGACCTAATCAAAAAACCGGCTCTAGCGGAAAAATTACTCGGCTTTCTCCTTTTCGGCTGGTGTTCCCTCGGGCTTTTCTTCTGTTGCCTCTTCAGCCTCAGCTTCTTCAGTTTTTTCCTCTTCTTTAGACTCCTCGCTTGTTGCCTCTTCATCCTCAGCAGGTACTTCCTCTTCTGTTTCAGTCGCAGGTTCGTCGGCGACCTCCTCAGCAGGCATCTCTTCCTTAGCTTCAGCCTCCTCGACAGGAGCTTCCTCCTTAGATGGTTCTTCAGCCGGCGCTTCTGTCTCTTCCCCCGGATTCTTCTTTGGCCTCTTCTTATCCTTTGGCGCGATGTATTGATCCATTCCTTCTACTCCGGCACTTTTCAGGAGAGAAGCGACCGTATCGGTAGGTTGCGCACCTACGGAAATCCAGTATTTAATCCTGTCTTCCTTGTATTCAAGCTGTTTCGGGTTCTCGATTGGATTATAAAAGCCAAGAACCTCGGCAAATTTACCCTGAATAGGAGCTGTGTGTTCAGCGACAACTATTCTGTAAGATGGGCGATTTTTTTTCCCTGTTCGGGTTAATCTGATTTTAAGCAATGTAATTTTAGGTTAAATAAGCCAAAATCGGCTTAAACAGTCTATCGAGAAACGACCTGAAGTCAAGGTCAATTACCCTTTAATCCTGGTCCGAACCTCTTTTACCCCTTTTCCAACTTCTTCAATTATTTGATTTTTCTTCAAAAAAACCTCCTGAGCCAACGCGGAATTTTCAACTTCGACGGTCAAAACGCCATCCTTAAAATGCAACACAATAGCTCCCGGAGTGTCGGCAAGAGCCCGCCGTCCCCGATCGCAAATATGCGCCGCACGAACCTCAACAGGGATACCATGCTTGACGGCAGCATTAGGAAGAAGATCTTTGAGTTGTGTGAAATTTTGGCTCATAGAACAAAAGTATAGCACTTTTTATTGATTTTAAAGCCGTTTTTTACTTTCGGCCCGTGGTTTAGCAGCTAGTGGAAGGTCTTTTTCTTCATGGCTTACGAAATAAGCAGCTTATGGTCAGCGAGTTTGTTTCCCTTGAGCTAAACACAGAACAATCTACAAAAGCACACCCACATTAAATTTGGATTAAAAAAACGGGGGGCAGTTAAAAAACTAAAAACCCTCTAATCTCATTGTATGAGAATAAAAAAACTGATACACTCCCCTCCAATTTCAATCGCCAATACCCCAAAACGAGAGATGTTATTACGCATGACGAGTGGGAAACCATACACGACAATACCGAGCAGCTGATAAAAATAGCCGAGAGGGTCATTGCAGGCCATGAAACGATGACAGGTAGAGAGGTCGTATGTAGCATCATGACGCCGTTTGTCGATGCTATCCTCGATAGCCGTGCAGGAGAAACTGCAAATGATTTACTGCATCATGAACTAGCAAAAATCACGTCAATACAAGATTTGTGTGAGACATTTTTGATTGAAGTTCATGGGTTGTTGCCAGGTCCGAGAATGAAAAAGGCAAGAACTGCAGTGCAGGAAGATTATGTCGAAAAGATAACAAACAGCATTTGGGAGACGAGAAGAGCTGTTGGGGCACTGGGCTTCTGGACTGAAGGGTTTGAAATAAAAACCAGGCCGGTGTCCTTAGAAGATTTTTTTGCCAAAGAGCGTATGGCCTCAATGGGAGGAACGATTCACGCCGAAGGGCGGAATGGTATAAACGGCGGAGCAAAATTCATGCTCACGCTTCATGCTGGCTAAAAACAATAAACACCAGGCCGTAGGCTATCCACCATACACCTCCAAAGTCTCTCTCGCCATCTTCCTCCAGCTGAAATTCTTAATTCTTTCCAGTCCTTTTTCTCGCAGCTCCCCGGCCAAAATTTCATTCTCCCAGACCTTCAAAACGCCATCGGAGATATCGGAAGGATCGTAAGGATCAAAGAAAACAGCGTTATCCTCCCCTACAACTTCCGGGATACAAGAAACCTTTGAAGCCGCAACAGGGGTGCCGCAAGACATCGCCTCGAGCGGCGGCAACCCAAAACCTTCATACAAAGAAGGGAAAACATAAACCTTCGCCGCGCTATAAAGAACAGGCAGCTCCTCTTCCGGCACCATTCCGGTGAACACAACATTCCCTTCCAATTCCAGCTCATCAATCATCGCACGCACCTCGACATAAACGGAATCCTCTTTCCCGGTAATAACCAGCTGCCCGTCAAAATCCTCATCTTTTTTCATATAAGAAAAAGCCTTAATCAAATTCACAAGATTTTTATGGCTCCGCCAAACCCCCGTATAAAGTAAAAATTCTCTAACAATTCCATACTTTTTTCGCACATCCTTAATCAAATCTTCATCGAGAACTTCCTTGAAATCCTTGTTGACCCCTTCATAAATCACCTTAATTCTTTCCTCGGGAACATTCATCAGTTTCACAAGATCCTGCTTGGTGTTTTTCGAAACGGAAATTATCGTCTTGGCCCGAGAAACAACAGATCGCAGAACCCCTTTATAAGCCCATCTCCTATAAAAAGATGTCATTTTTTTCCCGGGATAAAAATGCAAAGTCAGATCGTGAATTGTAACGATGCAGGGCTTTTTATAAAAAATCGGTGCATTAAAATGCGTAAAATGCACAAGATCCAGATTCTCCTTTTTCAGCATTCGCAAAAATCGCCACTGCTCCCCAAAAGAGTAATGAGGCGCATTGACAAGGACTTTCTTAAACCTCTTATTCGGCGACTTAAACTCCTCAAACTGCGGGTTATTCATAAAGATCACATATTCATTTCGATCATCAATCTCGGCAAGATTATGGATAAGTTCATAAACATACCTCCCGATCCCCGTAAAAGCCGAACTGTACATCCTGGCGTCAATTCCGATCTTCATCGTGGTAGTTATTAAAATGCGACACAAATATTAAACCAAAGGCCGACCAAAGGCCAGCCCCACTAATAATCAAGCGTTTCGCCAAAGGCGAAACGGAGCCATGCTCTATGCCCTATGCCCAGCACTCAAATTCCGCGCAAGTCCTTCCTTCTTCGCTCGCCTAAGCGGACTTTTTTGTGGAATTTTTAAATCCTCAATATCCAAATCCGGAGTCCTCGGGTTAAAAACATCAGTCTTTTTCGCCCTGCAATTATGCGGACAAACTTCCTGGCAGCGATCGCACCCGAAAACAAACTTTTGACCTGCGACCATACCCTTTTCTTCAGGATTAAAATTGCCTTTTTTCTCAATCGTCAGATAAGAAATGCACTTCCGGCAATCAATTTTCTTCTCCGACAAAGCTCCTGTCGGACAGGCATCAATACATTTTCGGCAATCTCCACAGTTGCCCATTGGCTTAGAGGTAGTCGGTTCCAATTCGACGGTTGTCAAAACAATCCCGAGAAAAACCCACGATCCGAACTCGGGCGTAATCAAACAGGTGTTTTTACCGATAAAACCAAGCCCCGCCTTCACCGCAAAGTATCTTTCAAGAATCGAACCGGTATCTGTATACCACTTGCTTTCTCCCGGGATCTCTCGAGAAAGCTCCTCGAGCTTCTCTCCCATCACCTCGTGATAATCATCCCCCCAAGCATATCTCGCGACCAAATTTTTATCCCCACGGTGATCCCCCGGGTAATAATTCATCCCAACCACAATCACACTCTTAACTCCCGGCAGAATCTTAGATAGATCGGCGCGCTTCTCTTTCCCCCGCGCAAGCCAGCCCTCCATATTCGCAGCATATCCTTTTGAAATCCACTTTTCAAAAAAAACAATTTCCGAACCGGGAACCTCGGGAGAGGCGATGCCGAAGAGATCGAAGCCGAGCTCAAAAATTTTTCCTTCAATATTCATCGCTTCTATTATAGAATAAAACTGCAAAAACACTCTAACCAAACCACAATGCAGGTAAATCCGGTCCACAAAAGCCTCGACGAAGCCGAAAAACAGGAATTTGACGACTACCTCGAGAAAAAAATACCTCGAATCGAAAAGCTGTTAACCCATTTTGCACAGGATGCGGTGCTTTTGACGGCGGTAATAGAAAAATTCGAAAAACACAGTGCTTTTAAGGTAGAATTCAAGCTGGAAATTCCTTCCAGCATGTTGGTGGCAGGCGAATCTAGCCACGCAATTACCAAGGCCATCGACCTTACGATAGACCGTTTAGTCGCCCAACTCAAAAAACACCTCGAAAAATTGAACAATAAGGTGTAGGATACCCATCCAACTACAACTATCCAATGAACTACTTCCCAATACTTATCGGAATCGGAATTGGCGCCATAATCAGCCTCATCGCCGTCCGTATTAATAAAAGCCACAAAGCAGAGATAGAACGCCGTCGCGTAGAAATTTTGGGAAAAGGAGAAAAAGAAGCCAGGGAATTACTGAAAAAAGCCGAATCCCAGAGAGAAAACATCAAAAAGTTCGCCCAAGAGGAGAACGACCACTTGGAAAAACAGCTTGAATCTTTAAAAAACACACTTAGCTTCAAGGGCAACCTTTTAACCAAAAAAGAGAAAAGAAACGAAAATCAAACAGCAATAATCAACCAGATCAAAGCGGAAATCAGAAAAGCGCAGCAAGAGACAAAGGAGGCTGAAGAACAGATAGTCGAGCAGTTGAAATCAAAGACAAAGCTTGACATCGAGGAGGCAAAAAAAACAATCCTCAAAGATTTTGACAAAGATCTGGAGGTTGAACACGCGAATCTTATGCAGAAAGTTGAAGAAGAAACTTGCGAAGAAGCGCCGACAATTGCCAAGAACCTTCTCAAGGGCGTGATTCAAAGAATTACATCGGCAAGCTCGGTAGACAAACAGACAACATCGGTCACGATCAAAAATGATAAATTCAAAGGCCTTCTTATCGGCAAAAACGGCAAAAACATAGAATACCTGGAGAGCCTTTTGCCGGACATGGATGTGATTTTCAATATTGAGCCCAATCTTGTATATATCGCGGGCCTGAATCTGGCGAACAGGGTGGCTGCAAAAAAAGCGATATCGTCTTTGCACAAAGAAAAAAGAGCTTTTGATCACGACAAGATTAAAAAAGTTGTCGAAAAAGCTAAAGACGAGGTCAGTCACGACATAGAAAAAGCGGGCCGTGAGGCTGTCAAAAAAGCCAAAATTCAAGGGGACATTCCGGAAGAACTGATTATGCTGATCGGGAAACTCAAATATCGTACGAGTTTCGGTCAAAATGTGCTTCAGCACTCGATAGAAATGGCCGGAGCCGCCTCAATTCTCGCCGCAGAAATAGGCGCTGATATCGAAAAAGCCAAAACGGCGGCATTTTTCCACGACATCGGTAAGGCGATCGACCATGATGTTGGCGGATCTCACGATCAGCTTTCAAAAGAGATCCTGGAAAAACACAACTTCGATGCCGACATAGTACATGCCGCGTACGCTCATCACGATGCCGAACCGCAACGCACACCGGAAGCAATGATAGTCAAAGCCGCAGATGCAATATCGGCGGGACGACCGGGGGCTCGTCAAGAATCACTAACCAACTATCTGGAAAGAATCCAGAAACTTGAAGAAACGGTAAAAGATTTCGAAGGAGTTAAAAAAGTTTTCGCAATCTCCGCGGGTCGCGAAGTCCGCATGATGGTGGACGAAGAAGAAATAAACGATAAAGGAATCGTAGAACTGGCCACAAAAGCCGCCAAGAAAATCGAAGAAGAATTAACATACCCGGGAAAAATAAAAGTAAACGTAATTCGCACAACAAAATCCATAGATTTCGCTAAATAGCGCGCGGAAAAGGACAAGGTCCTAGTTCCGCGCCCCCGCCACAGGCGGGGATGCCCTATGCCCTGTGCCCCCATCCCCCATGCCCAACAAAAAAGACAACCTCGGTAAAAAAATAGACAAACTCATAGTTGGAGCTGTAATCGGTGGCGCCATAGGATCGGTATTGGGGTTGGCGGTTGCGCCGCAGGAAGGCAAAAAAACAAGAGAAGCAATTTCGGAAAAAACCAAGACCTTTATGAGTAAACACGAAAAAGAACTTAGCACGGCCAAACAGTTAACCAGAGAAACGGTATCGGGACTTTATAATCTAGTCAAAAATAGGATAAAGAAAAAGAAATAAATGCAAGGCAAGGCGAAAAAAATCGCAGCGGCAATATCGACGGCAGGGTTCTGCGGACTGGCATTTTGGGTGCAGATAACTTATGGCGACATGGTTCCGGCCGGCACAATGGTCGCCAATATTGCGGTGGGAACTCAGGACATGCAGGAAGCGGCTGCAATTATCGAAGCCGAGATAGATGCTTTTTCGGCAAACCCGATCACGATTATTTACGAGGATAGCGTTCATGCTTTTTCCGCCGAGAGCTTGGGGGTTGATTTTGATACAAAAAGCACATTAAAAAAAATCCCGACAATGACAAGTCTGACGGGAAGAAAAGGCAGTATCCGAATATCCGCGAATATCGATGAAGATAAAATGGCACACACGCTTTCAATAATAAGTGCCGGCAAAGAGCCGGTAAACGCACACATTTTCTTGAGCAGCGAATCGGGAGAAACGGAAATATCGCCGTCAAGCCCGGGCAGTACGGTTGACTTGCAGCAGATGACAGCCCTGCTTGCAGAAAAAACCGCCAACCTAAGCGAAGAAGCTATAATTTTACCGCTTAAACAGATCGAGCCGGAAGTTTTGGAAAAAGACTTGGAACCGTTCTTGGCCGATGCGAAACAAATTTTCAGTCGCGAAATAACCATTATTCATAACGGCCAAGAGTGGATTTTTAACCCGGGAGATTATGCGGATTGGTTTAATTTTGGGACAAAAAGTTCAATAAAAATCAAGGGATTTGGAGAAATGGATTTAATTATGGATCAAGATATTCCGGGAGTGGAAAAATCTCTAAATATAACAGTAGACCGCGCAAAAGCGGATGCCTATATCACGGAAAACCTATCCCCCGAAATCGAAATTGAACCTCAGGATGTGGTTATCAGTATGGACGAAAACGGCAAAATAACATTCGAAGGAACAGGGGTGAACGGGGCAAAAGTCAACAACCAAGCTTTTTCGGAAATGCTCGTGCTTGCAATGGAAAGCGGCGTTGCATCTTTCCATGCCCCGACATCAATAAAAAAAGCAGGAGTAAACGCGCCGTCGGAGCTGCAAGAACTCGGTATAAAAGAACTGATCGCAACGGGTTACTCGAACTTTTACGGTTCACCCTACAACCGCAACATAAATATTCAGGTTGGGCTAAGCAAATTCGACGGTCTTGTAATCGGACCGGGGGAAACATTCTCGTTCATAGAAAACCTCGGAGAAGTTGATGCCGATGCCGGTTACTACAGGGAACTCGTAATAAAAGAAAATGAAACAATCCCGGAATACGGCGGAGGTTTGTGCCAAGTTTCATCAACATTGTTCCGTGCGATTCTGTATGGCGGATTCCCGATAGTCGCAAGAACGGAGCACTCATATGCGGTTTCGTATTATGCCTATCCGTACGGATACGGCCTTGACGCAACGATCTATCAACCTTGGCCGGATCTTCAGTTTACGAACGATACGGAAAACCACATCCTAATCCAGGCATACGCTGAAGGGTCGAGCGCATACTTCAAGTTTTACGGGACAAGTGACGGCAGGCAAGCCATAATGGACGGCCCTTACTATAGCGGATACACGGAGCCGCCGCCTGACATAATAGAGTACACGACCCAACTTACCCCGGGAACAAGGGTGCAAAAAGACACAGCCCACATGGGCTTCAGTGCCACATGGTACAGAACCGTGATTTATCCGGACGGCGAAAAATACACGGAAACAATTGCCAGCAAATACCAAGCCTGGCCTGCGAAATATCAAGTTGGAATCAGCGAAACAGAACCATTAAACTAGAAACAACATGCGAAATCTAATCGCAATCTTCGCAGCCAATAAACTCCTCTTGCTAATTACGGCGGCCATAGCGGCAATCCTGATTCCGTCAGGCGCAATTTACTTCGAGAACCTTGCATCTTACGATAG
>JAHIUS010000023.1 GCA_018816885.1 Patescibacteria group bacterium
ATTCTGGATGCGAAAAGCGTACCTGATGGAATTGAGATTAAAGCGCACGATGATAAGGTTTGGGTTAACGGGTATCCTTTTAATTATAAAAAGACCGATGAGGCGATTGTTCTTGAGAGTTTGAGTGGGGTAAAATTTGGATGGAGCGAGGTTCCGCTTGCAGAGGGTGCTGACCTCAACAGCTTTTTCACAGAGTCTGTCGCTTATGCGAAACTACAGGTTGAAGAACTTTTCAAGGGGAAAACCGGAGAAGACTTCGAAAACAAAATCACATGGGATGGAGATCTCCATAAATCCGTGGGCTATCCTGTCCCTGAAATATCCGAGCTTGGAATCGAGTCCGGCCAAACAATTGATTTGTACGGAGAGTTTCTGCCGCCGGACTGGAGTTTTGAATTAAAAGTCGAGAAAGATGCGACAATGATTGATACCGAGAATTTTGAAGACCTTAGAATTAAGGCCTGTTTGAGAAAAAAGTTACAGGAAAAAGGGCCGCTCTGCTGCCAAAAAGGGAAAACCATTACTATTGAATCTTACGATAAGGGTACCAGTGAAATTAAAGCTTCTATCGATGACAGCAAGATGACTCTTGAATATGAAGGAGACCGATATTTGCTTAAGAATATCGAGTGGAATGAGTTTACGCTTGGAGTTTATAAAGAGGATTTGAAGGGGAAAGCTGATAAGATGGTTGAAGATAAGTTTGATTTCTTGATGGACCCTAGTACTGAGCAAGTAATATCAGCGGTTTTGCAGCCTATAAACAAACATGAATTCAAAAAACTTCGGGAAGATAAAGGCATTATGATTTCTCAAATGCTTGCAGGTAAGATTGCTGTTTTAGGCGAGCAAGATGATTTGGATAAAGTTATATTCGGTTATAGAGATAATTTGCTTGAAAAATTAGAACAAGATCTTGATGGCATGGCTCGTAACTTGCAAAGTGATGGGGAAACGCCGCAATTTGACCTGATAAAGCTGGCCGGTGTTCCTCAAGGTGATTACAGGGATTATGTCGGCAAACTTTCCGATCTGCTTGAGACTTATGATTATAAGGGATCTGACACCCTCGGCAATACTCGTTACGAAGCCAGAAATATGATTTTTGATCTGTTTTTTGAGAAAACGGGGAGGTTTTATGATGAAGGCTTCGAAATGGCTGATGATGAGAAGAGCTATTGTGAATTTGTTATTTTTAAAATTAATCAAGGGCTGAATAACGCCTTGAATGCAGGGACATCACCTGACAAAAAGATAAAGAAAGATGAGGTCGGGAAGATGCTTGACAACCTTAGGACCAGAGAAGCTTTGCCTGATTATAATGAGTGGGATTCT
Organism: Patescibacteria group bacterium; assembly: GCA_018816885.1. Classification (GTDB taxonomy): domain Bacteria; phylum Patescibacteriota; class Gracilibacteria; order UBA1369; family UBA12470; genus JAHIUS01. Next base: position 1,336 of record JAHIUS010000023.1, read on the forward strand.
ACTACTGAATTCGAATCTGTTTCCGTAGAGACAGAAAGCGCCGAAGATCCAATTTTAACCTTAAAAATCACTCCCGAAACCGACCGTGGACAGTATATTGAAGCTGCTTTTGAGATATTGAAGAAATTAGATAATAATAGTACCGCTTGGAAGGTTCTTGTTGATATGAAGAAGAATGCTTCCTCAAATCACAATTTGGAAACTTTAAAAACAGAAGTTGAAGCTATCCTCGCGCTCTCCGAGCCTGCGGAAAGATTTCCTGCTTTGTTCTTTTTGGGAGTTGGAAATGAAATGCCCGACATAAATCCTGATCTTGATGCAAAAATGGCTGAACTCGTCGAACAGCTCAGGGAATGTAATGACCCATTGACTGAGGCCATACGCATAAAAGCCGACATCAATAAGATAGCTCTTGATCCCGCCTATTCCGGCAAACAAGAGGCTTATAAATATTATCTTGAAGGAGTTTTCATGAAGGCTTCTCGGCTTGAGGATGAGGGTAAGATAAAGGAGCTTTTTGAAAAAGTTAAACCATATACAGATTCCGGCTGGTGGCTTTCTGACGAGGGACTTACTGCAAGGAGAGTTGAGCTTCAGGAACAGAATGAGGGACTTCATGATTCCAGGACTCCTTATGATCTTACTGACTTTATGAACGAAAGGTATCAGACTACTATTGATACTCTTTCGAGCGAAAAGATGCCTGCTGCCGTTGAGCTTAAGGTTTTGGAGATGGAAATGGGGCGTGAATTTAAGTTTCTGGAGATTAAGAAAGAGTTTTGGAAGAAAATCAACGAGTTGAATCTTAAAAAAGATTTAGAAAAAATCGGCGAACAGGAAAAGCGGCTTCACAGTTTCTTTATGGAGCTTGATGTTCTCAGTTTTGGGCAAAAGACATATTATTATGGGTCTATATTGAATACCTATTATTTCGAGCAGATTCGAGATGGGAATATACCTGATAGAGGAGATTTTCGTAAGAAAATAAAAAAGACTTTCAAGGATGCCGATATCGGCCTTGACAAGGGCGCCCTTGATGTTGTATAGTAGGCTTCTTTAATTTTTTAAGAAGCCAATATGGAACACCAAGAATATTTTGATGCTGCGTGGGAAGATCCTACCGCACCTGAGAATACCGAAGGACCTGATCTTGATGCTCTTGAGAAACAAGGCAAACAATTGGTTGGTTCCGATCCTCGGGCTAATGCGCTTTTTACCAGCATTCGTTCCAAGCTTGCACAGGTTCCTAATTTGACCCCTGCGGCTGTTACAACAGCTGTTATGGGCGCTCTTTCCGCTCCGAGCTTTGCGATGGCTAACGGGTGGGAGAAGTACGCGGCCGGTGTTTATGATGCGCCGAAAGAGGTTATGCAGGCTGTTGCCGACCCGGGGAATCCGGTTTTTAAGGTGGCTGCCGCTCAGTTCGCTCTTGGATTTGTTGGGCAGGGGCTTGGAGATATCATTGTTAATGACTATGTGAAAGATAAATACCCTATTCTTAAAGGTGATAAAGTTGAAAAATTCCTTATCACTATCGCTTATGCGATTGTCGCACTGGCTATTGGGTTCGCAGACTACTGGATTCTTCATATGCCCGATCATATCAGAACAATGCTTATGATAAACTGCGGCATCCAAATCGCTACCAATTGGGGATTTGGGACAGAAGATGACAAGAATCGTTACGGTTGGTCCGAACTTGCAAATGCAGTCGGTATGGGGTTGGTTGCGACCGGCTTCAAACTTTGGGGTTGACATACGCCAGCTTTCCGAGTATAGTTCTTCTCTTGCAAAAACAAACCTATAAAACAAAAACCTTGCTTACTAACTGTTTTACAGGTGATTGCAAAGACTCTTAAATTCTCGATATTCGTTCTTTTACAAGTTGTACTGCTTTATGTCATTGGAATTGCTGTCACAGCAGATCCTATCGTCATCTATGCTGATGAAATGGACTTCGCTCAAGGAGGCAAGATCGGTTACTTCCTTGAAGAGGTTCACTATTCTCACGAGGTTCTCGTTGAAGGCGAGGCGGAAGATACCGACCTTGAGGTTTGTATCTCTACCATTGAAAAGACTTTAAATGTCTTACCCAAAGATCATGTTCAGGCTTTAAATAAATTGACTCTCGTCTTCGATCCGGAGGCCAAAAGAGGCCAAGCCGGTGGGAATATTATGAAGCTGAGGTGCGAGGATATCTCTGAAATCGAGCTTTCCGCTGTTCTCATCCATGAGATGGGACATATCACCGATATCGGCGGTTTCCAGGGGTCTGCGGCGGGTTCTTATGAGTTCGTTGACGGGTCGCGTCCTGTATGGAGTGATGATCTGAGCGTTGAGTTTTATAAGATTTCCTGGATTTCCAATGATGAATGGGCTGACGGTGTTGCCGAACTGGACTTTGTCAGCGGTTATGCCGGGTCCGACCCTTTTGAAGATTTTGCTGAAAGTTATGCGTATTATATTCTGCAAGGCGATTCTTTCCGGGTTCTGGCTTCTGTTAATGACGTTCTGGCTGCCAAGTATGAGTTTTTGAAGGAAAAAGTGTTTGACGGTTTTGAATATAGTGGAATCGGGCAGTACAAAGAGCTTCTCCTGAAGAGGCCGTATGATGTTTCGCTTCTAAATTATCATTTAGAAATATTGCGGGGTGTGGTGGTAGGGTACCTTGGTTCCGACTGAGGTATTCCTTACCACACCTCCTCCTTAATCTCCCGGTTGTATCCCAACCGGGGGATTTACTAATGGCATGAAGGGGAACCTCGGGTGGAAAAATGCGCTTTCTGACCAGGTTAAAATTTAGCGTTTTGCGTTCCCGGAACGGGATTTACAGGTTAAGAGCTTGCTATTTTTATGGTAAAAAATTACCATAAACACATGATTTCACTTCGTTCTAAACTCACCCAGCGACTGCTTCTTTTTTTCTTCCTGAATCCTTTTGAAAGAAGACATCTTAATGAACTTGCCAATATTCTTGAGGTTAATATTCAAAACCTGCAGAAAAAGCTTAAAGAACTCGAGAAGGCAGGGCTTTTCAAGAGCAAAAACAACTATTATTCTATCAATTGCGATTGGCCGCTTTATTGTGAGTATAGAGATATTATCAGGAAAACTATTGGAGCCCCTGTGCTGATCAGGGAAGCCTTACAACATGTGCGTTATTTGAGGGATATTCGCGTCGATATTAAAGATTATTTTGATGTAACTGAAGAGATTCGCGTACAAATTCCTATAGATCCTGAGGCTTATTACAGACCCTCAGAGAAAGAGATCAGAAGAATTTTTGGGCGGCTCAGAAAGGATCTCGGCAGGAAGATTTGTCTTGAATTTTGCGTTCCCGGGACGGGGTTTGCAGGTTGAAAGCTGCTTGTTTTATAATCAAAACTGACTACAAATATTCTTTGTATTGTCCGAATCGAGGGTTTCGGTTAAAATGCTTTCGCTTTCTCAAAAATCGCGGTGACTATAGCTCAGTTGGTTAGAGCGTCCGGTTGTGGTCCGGAAGGCCGTGGGTTCAAGCCCCACTAGTCACCCCACACGCGCAAGAGGACGAAGAGTCCTAATTGCGCGCTTAACAAACGCTGGAAAAGAATAAAATTCAGGCGAAGCTAGTCCCCCCTACTGCTCAATCACCCACTGAGCGGCGTTTTCGAGAAGGAAGTTTGTATCCGCATACATCTCCGGATGTATTGCGAACAGTACAACTTGTCCTGCAGTCCCATCGCCGTTCGCGTCATATTCCGATGCAACGATAGCCGGTTGACCATCAGCGTCATAAAAAGGCATACCTGCTTCATCTATATCTGTCACATAAGTTGCCAACACTTCTACCCCGGGACCTGCGGTAAATACCGGCCCTCCTCTGTAAGCAAGCGATATTGTATCCCCTGCTCCATAACTATCTCCGAATATAGGATGATCCATTTCGATATTGAACTCAGGGTCATACGGATAACCGATATAATCCGTTAAATTCATATCGTAATTTGCCGTTACACCGTCTCCAATCCCGAGCATGGATAGTGGCCAAGGAATTCCTGCCAGACTCATGTTTTCACTTCCTGCAATCGCTCCTCCGCAAATCCCGATAAAGTCTCCTCCCGCATCTGCAAATGCCTGTACGCTAGATTGCAATGAAGCTCCCATCGCATCATAAACAGGGTCTTCTCCTCCCGGATAAGCGATCAAGTCATAATCTGCGGGAACTCCCGACTCGATATAGCTTGAAGGCTGGAAATCCACGTTATATCCCATCCCAACAAGAATATCTCTCACATTACCATCCAGATTGCTATCCGTATCTATTACCAAAACATTGTAATCTCCCGGTTCGAATTGCGGCTCCGGCGGCAATGCGGGAATCACTTCCCCGTAAGCCATCCAAGCTACTGTTTCATCAACGTGTAAGCCGTCCCATCCGCCTTGAGTGACTTCATCTAATCTGATGTCAAATCCTGCAACTGTGACATCTCTTAAGTCTACTTGAGCTGTATCCGATTCGTATTCTGTCTGTATGTTTGCAAAAATACCCGGCACGGCTGTAAACGCATCGCTGCAGTCATCATTGAAGCATATTGTCTCCCAACCGTTCCCAACGCCTTCCGTACCTGTTAAAATCCCGTCATCTGCAAGATCGAGAGCGCTGTCCAGGGCCAAATAAGCAATGTTTTCATTAACATGCACTCCATCCCAACCTCCCGGCATTCCATTACCCATATCTTCTTCTATTCTCGCGCTAAATCCGGATGCCGTTATATTGGAAATATCTGTTCTTTCAGTATGGCCTCCGTTTCTTGTTTGTGTTTGATAAAAAACCATTGGAGCTTCTGCAAAAGACCCAGTAAAACTCACAGGATGCCAATAGTTATAAGTGTACTGATAAAAGTTTGTCATTCCCGCCTCGGCGCCATACCCTGCGACCAATTCAGTAGGATCAAACGCTATCCAAGCGACATCTTCATAATAATGTCCTCCGTTAAACCAACTTCTGTCGCTTCCCCTATCCTCTTCCAGTCTCATTTGGAACCCGGTTGTCGTGATACCCCTAAGTTCTACCATGCAGTCATCACTCCCTGCCTCTGTTTGTATTTGCGCAAAAACGGTGGGCGTATCAGAAAAAGTTTCCGTGAAATTCACCGTTACCCAGTTCTGCCTTATACTGGCAACCCCGAATTCCGAGGTAACATTTTCTATAAGGGCTTTTGCCTGATTCATCATAATTCCTCCCCCAAGAATCGAATAGACAAAAACCGCTAGGATGCTAATGCTAACTATGGATTTCTTTTTAAAATTAAACATGATCGATCAGGTTAAGGTATGAAAAAGAATGCACTTCATTTTACACCAAAACCACCACTTTATTCAACTATTGAGAAACAACATACCAATCCCCCGTTTCCGCGGTATCGTTGTTCGTATAAGCTCCTACTATTTCCCAGAAGCCGCCCGCATTATAAGATGCGTCACCTTCGAGAGTTAAGCTGCCGTCAACGGACTCCATAATAATGTGATCTCCCGCTACATTTACCGTATAAAACTCCGCCTGTCCCGGAGTTCCTTCATAAGTCACGGGGAATCCCGGTTGATTCATGTCTTGATATTTAACCCATGTTACTTCCGCCATTCCGTTTGCTCCGACTGTGAAGTCTTGGAATCTTTGTATCCCGTTTATCTCAAACTCCATTGTCCAATCGCCCACAATATCAAATGCAGGTGCGATATCTCCTATCTTGTAAGCTGTCCAAGCTGCACTTTTCCCTTCCATATCAATTATTGTCCCGACCATATTGTTTTCATCAATAAAACTCCCCCACATCCCCTGTCCTCCCGTCATATAAATCTCGTTACCCGTCACTTCCCATATCCCGTAATCGTTTGTGAACTGCGTACTGCCCGAAAAGCAACTGTTATTATCGCAACCCGCTACGTTACCATACTCTCCTGTTGCCGTCCCATCTTCATGAAAAGTTATCGGCCCCTCTATCGTAACATTTGGTGCTGATGAGGTAAGAGTCATCATCCATGTCCCTAGAACAGCCTCATTGTAATCCACTTCTGCGTTAGGAGTTGCTACAGGCTGACATCCTGCAAAAAAAGCTGTTAAAAACAGTATTGCGATTAATTTTTTCATAAGAATTTAGATAAAAGATAAATTTAGCTGTTCTTCCATTCCAGCTTTCGCTCTAATCATTAAACCATAAACGCCGCCCTCTCCCTTGGTAACAAACAAAGATTTCCCATTCGATGACAGAAGCCTTCTTATTTCGGAGACCAATTCCTTGAGATCGTGATATTCGCCTAATCTTCTGTGTTCGCCAACATCACTGGCCGGTTGAATTTTTATAGCAGTTGAGTTTGCCACAAGTCCTTCACAAGATTCCAACATCAAAACACTTGAGCTGATTAAGTCCAGCCGAAGTCTTGCTTCCGTCAATACCGCCACCATGTTTTCATAGCATACACTTTCGCTCGCCTCTCCCGCTGCACGCTGCTGAAAGTCCAAACTCATGATCGGTGAATTAAAAGATTGAAGCGTATTATACCACCTGCGCGCGACTAGTCAACCCTTTCATCACCCGCTTCCAACTCAGGGAGTTTTTCTTTCGGCAGTTGCCTGGAAACTCTGTTCAGTTTTGTCATTATACTTCTCAAAATAGCTGCGCAGAACTCCCATAAATCTTCGTACTTGTGGTCGATTCCGTGTTCTTCAAAATAGTCCCTCAAGATAAATGTTGTCAGTTGAACCACCGGTGCTTTTATTTTCTTCTCCTCATCAAGGACCGTTGCTGTAACCTTATGAGGCGTACTCAGGCCCGCTGCAAGCATCATTTCCGCCCACTCGTTTATCGCTTCCATTAATTTTTCCGGGAGCTCCTCATCCTCCTTGAGATCTTGCATTTCTTCAGCTTTTTTCTTAAAGATTTTCTTCTCTTCACGAGTTAATTCGACATCTTCTCCTCTTAACATCTTTTTCTCCGGATCGTCATATTTATCCAACTTCAATTCATTTGCGGCTTCTTTCTTTATCTCCTCATTTGTCAAAATCAATATTGCAAGAATGAATGATGCAGGGATGTTTTCCGCAAGAAGCTGAATTATTAGGGCCAAAATATCCTGCTTCGCACCGCCCTGAATGAGTTTCACCAATAATTCGGCAAGTTTACTCTCTTTTTTCTTCTGTTTGCCTTCTTCTCTTTTGATAGCCTTTATTGCTCCGGAAGCTTTTTTCATCTGCTCCCGAAGACGCTCGATCGCTTCGGCGCTTACGCCTCCGCCTTCCGAGTCTTCCATCCCGAGAAATGATTCGAAATCGGACACAGTTTAGTAGTTAGTGGTTGTAGTTACTTTTTCTTCTTTTTAGTTGTTTTTTTCTTTGGCTCAGGCTTTTTTTCACAAGAGGATTCACAACAACAAATACATGAAGCAAAAGCGTTGTAAAGAAGAGCCAGTACAAGCCCCATAAAGAATCCATCGATAAATCCATCCAAAAGTCCGGCAAGTGCGCCCATCCAACTGATTTCATAAACAGGATATATTCCCACAAGCAACCCGAGCTGCGTTTCCATATAACCCGTATAAAGCGATACTACTGTTAGGATAAAGAGGAGAACTCCCCAAAACACCCCAACAGCCAACCCTGCTGCCAAAGCTTTTAGTTTCATTTTTGGTTTTGGTTAAAAATGCTAAACAACATTTACAATTGTGTCTCGGAATATTCTGCCGTCAAATTTTTTCTGTCTTTTCTCGGTAAATTTAACCGTACCTTCTTTTAAAGCGAAAATCGTGTAGTCTCTTCCAAGTTTAACATTTTCTCCAACATGGTATTTGGTGCCTTTCTGCCTGATTATAATTGCGCCGGCTTTTACGGATTGTCCGCCGAAAATTTTGACGCCAAGGCGTTTCGAGTTGGAATCGCGTCCGTTTCTGGTTGATCCACCTGCTTTCTTATGTGCCATTTTAGCTTATTAGTAAGTAGCTTTTTAGCTTCTTAGGATGGGGCGCAAACGCCCCCCCTCGAAGGGGAGATTAAACCAGGCGATATCCTATAGGAAAAACTTCGATTTGACAAGGTTTTTTACAGATAGAATTGAATTCAACCTGTTTTTCAGGTATAATACTAAGATAAATATTAATCCGTTAACGGATGAAGGCATTAAAAAGACATTTAGGACTTATTCTGACGACTTTGCTTCTGTGTTCCCCGCTATTCTCAATCCCCGCGTTTGCGGATGAGGAGGAGGAAATCGAAATCAATGAAGGGGTTTCCGAAGAAGAGGTCATCTCCGCCGGTGAAGTTTTTGAAGAAGAAGAGGTTGAACTGGACGATAAAACCATAAGATCCGCTTATTTGATTTTGCAGCTGCAAACAAGGCTTTCACAAAAAATCGGAGAATATAATCAGATTGAGACTCAAATGGACTCGGCCAGAGAAGCTCTTTTGGAGATCAGGGAAAGCATAAACAGTCTAAATGATCAACTTACAAATCTGGACGGCCTGATCGGCGAATCAGAAAAGAAAATAAATAGTGTAACTTCTCAGCTCACGAAGGGAGAGCTGGAACTTGCCAAACTTATGGAGGAGCTCGAGATGCGCGAACTTCAGATAGAGGATCAG
>JAHIUS010000024.1 GCA_018816885.1 Patescibacteria group bacterium
TACCGTTACTGTGTATGTTGCGCCTTCTGCATGGAGATTTTCGATGTAATTTACTGTTGCGAATGTGGAGCTTGTATCTGATGGGCTGAAACCTGCAGAAGCGCTGGTTGTGTCCCAGTTTGCTGTCCCGATCCACGGGTTCCCATCCGTTCCGTAAGTTTCTATTGTTATGTCGAAAAAGTAAGTTTCTCCCAGGTCAGATAAGGTTTCCGCCAGAGGGGTCACGATATTTAACTCTTCACAAATCACCTCTCCTTCAACCTCAGGTATTAACCTTGCATTACAGGTTTGCTCCTCGAAGAAATCATAAATGTAAATCGCATCGTCGTAACTTCCGCCGCAGTACTCAACCTCCTGTGAAGTTGTACATAATTGGCCTTGCTGAGTCACTCCGTAAATGTCTGTGAATGCTCCTGTTGCGGGTAGTCCCGACTGAAAGTCGAACGCTTCGTAACAGATTACAGATCCTCTTTGTGAAAGGTCGGTGTTGTAGGCTTCAATTTTGATATCAAAACATCCCGGATATAGGTCGGCGGTGTAATCTTGCGGCTCGATGATTATGAGCTCAAGACATGCCAATTGCGGTTCGAAGTTGATTGTTGCCGAGTCGGCGCAATATTGCGGGAATTCGTTGTCTTCTACCGATATCGTCGCCGCTTGCTGATTATCCGAGTAGGTTACGGTGACGTTGTTTGTGTGTGTGTTATTGTCTGAAAAGATTCCTGTTGGATTAGAAGTGTCCCAGATTGCAATTCCGTCCCATGCTCCTCCGTAAGAATCCTGTGCTGTTATTGTGAAAGGAATTGAGTAGGGGATTTCTCCAGCTGTGATTGTGCTTGGGTTCAGGTCCAGATCGGTACAGATCGGGCTTTCTATTTCTACCTGACAAGCTTGGATGCAGTTGTTGTTTTGGTCTACCGCGCAAACGAAGATTTGGTCTCCTGGTGCGCCGTTTTTGTATCTGACGGTGTCGCTTTGATCTGTGTATAAGATGGTGTCTCCGAAAAAGTCCCATGCAGATGTGAAAAATTTTCCTCCTGCTGTTTGATTGTTGTAGTTGAGCGCCCAATATTTGTATCCGTAAAATCCGTCGTCATCCTCATCCCAGGTGTGGTTGTTTTCGTCTACTGTTGATATGTCGATTATGATCGTGTCACGGGCATCTACTTCTGAAATTACCGAAGCAGGGGAGTGGAGAGTCATGTCGGCGCAGTAGTGGGCTTCTTCTTCCTCGCAGGAATAACTTGTGCTTGCAGGAGATGAATGTGTGTTCCAGTGCCAATCTCCCCAGTCGTCATCTGCGATCCATCCGTTTTCTTCCGACCAGGTGTAGAATGCTATGTATATTTCTGAGTTGGTCGTTACATCTGTTCCATTTGGAGTACTTTCTTTGAAATTGAATTTCAAACCTTTTTCTATTGTTTCTGTATAAACGGCATCATCTCTTATGTCGACTTCATACATATCTCCCGATATAACAGGCCAGTCGCTTGAATCTTCTCCCCAATTCCATTCTATGTATTGCTGACTTTCGTTTAGTGAGACGGTTACGGTTGTGTCGTTGTCTTGTTGATATGAGTCGTTATCGCAATCCACATAAACTCCTGTTACGTTTGTAGCGCATAACATTGCGTCCAGATCGACATAATCCATGAAATCATCATCCAAGAGTATTCTCATCTTCTTTATATATGCCCAATGTTCGACTCCCAAAGTCGGTCCTCCTGTATTTGTGTAAGAGTGGGAATGCCATGGCCACGTATAGGTGTTGTTTTCATCTATACTGTCACAAGTTTCTTCTTGTGATACAGCAGGGTCAACTGTTACTACTGGGTCGTCATTTGGACCTTGTTTTCCTCCAAAATCGAATGCTAATGATTGTGATATCAATAGTATGCTTATGATTGAGGCTGCTAAGATTTTTGTTTTTATATTCATGGTTTTTTAATCAAAAGCACTTCCGGCACTTCCGGTGTTTCCGCTTTCATCTGATGTAGCTGCGTCACCTTCTGTGTCTTGAGATGGAGTTACACGCTTACCTTCTCTATAGTCCGGTACTTCCTCCTCTTCTCCCGGATTTACTCCTCCTCCAAGTGAGAATTCATAAATCTCTTTTCTGATTTCTCCGGGTAATTCCTGCAGAGTTACTTCAAGAGCTGAGGTAACTATTCCTCTTTCCATAACTATTCCGATTTTTTCGTCGATCATTACGGTCGGGTTGTCACAATATTCGAGTCTTCCGAGTGCGATTTTTGGGTTTACAACTACTTTGAAGGTTGCACCGTAATCTGTTGTTATATCGATAGGTTCGCCGCCTTTTTTCTCGGAATCTCTTAATTTTTCCGCGAGGGCTCTGAATCTATCGAATTCCTGTTTGTAAGTTAGGTTGTTTAATAGGCTTGGATTTTCGTAAATATCCATCATCAGCATTGCCGCTTTAGGGCTCTTGAGTAGGTAATACATCTCGAAAGTGTGAACTGCGATTGAGCTTCTCATGAATTCCAGATCATCGCTTGGGATTGGACGGAGTTTTTCTACAATCAACTGTTGTAATTCAGGATTGTCGATAAGTTCAACTGCTCTCAGCAGTACTATGTGTTCTTCCGTGCTGAATGTGTTGAATCTCATTCCTTCCGCTCCTTTTCTCGATACTACCGTGAAGACTTCTGCTCCCGGTTCGAGCTCGATTATGCTACTTTCACCAGAATTTTCTATCAATCTGAGCATTTCATCGGCGGCATCTCCCCCGAATTGGTCTGTTAATACTCTCCTGAAAAGTTCCAAGTTTCTTGTGTATCTTCTCTCTCTTTGTTCCGGGCTCATTCCTTCATTACTGACGTATGTTTGTTTTCTTATGATTGAAAGTACATATTCGCGCTCCATATCTGTTAAAGCGGGGTCTCCTGTGAATTGTGCATCAATTTTTCCTATCAAATCCGCGTAATCGGCTCCCATATTATCGTCAAACAATGTGTCATTTAGACAGTCCGATTGATTCTTTTTATAGAAATCAACTGCGAAATCCCCGAGACCTTTTCTGAACGTTGGGGCTGTCTCTGTACTTCTCATGAATCTTTCGCTCATTTCCTGGAATTGTCTTTGGAATTCCGATAATCGATGTGTTGTTAATCCTTGGTTTGCGAGGGACTCTTTTTGTCCCAGATATTCACCTTGGTTTAAGATTTTGCCATCATCATATTTCCCTTGGAATTCTTTGAATCCACTTCCATCTCTCCAGGTTAACATATCGGTTTGCACTTCTTCAGCCTGCATAAAGTTTCTTTCCGGGTTTGGGTCTGACTTGATAAATATTCTTGTGTACCTATATTCACCGCCTTTTTTGTGCGGCAGTATGAACTCTTCACGTGTGATTATTAGGTTTTCAGATGCGTTTAATTGATTGTATGCGATGGAAAGTCTTTGCCCGTCTTCGCTTGGTATTAACCTTGCGTTCATATCTTGATCCATTCTGATGTCAACATTTCCTCTCAGGTCGTAAAAGTCGAGCGATAATAGTCCTTCCTCTGCTCCTTCTCCCGGTGCTAGATTGATCCCGTCCAAGTTTAATTCTTGATTGTAACTTGAAAGATTCTCGGTTAATAGATCTTCAAAGCCTATCGACATTTCTGATCTTCCCGTCAACATAGGCATCCCTTCCGCATTGTGTACTATTTGACTGAATTCATGAGTTTTTTCCAGGATACTTGAATCTTCTACTCCCACAGCTTCTGCTCCGGATAAGTATTTTGCTATTTCCGCTTGCACGCTTATATTGGATTCTGTGAAAAGTGCGTTCGGGTCTTCCGGAGTCGCGAAATAGATTTGCGGTCTTCCTGCAAAAGCGAACTTAATGAATGGTACAAAGAATGGCGGAAAAGGTACGACCGTTAAGGTCAAACCTGTTATTGGAGGTGGGTCCAGTTCCGCTATTGATTTGTTTTCCGTGAGTCTTGAATGCTGTGTGAAAATATCCCAGAGGATTTTTTGGTAAAGTAAATCTGTTATTTCTTCTGAGTTCTTAAGATCTTCTGCGATGCTTTTGAAGGCAGGCAAACTTTCTATTACTTCGATTTTTTCCTTTATGCTCATGTATGGAGTTTCTATCAAGAATGAACCTGATCTTCCAAGAGCTTCCGATTTTTTGCGGTCGCGGAATCTTTCCATGTCTACCCAGGAGACTCCTAATGTTCCGCCCGGAGTCCAGCCCATTACTCCCGGTGCTCCGTGGACGGCGCCAACTACTCCGAATCCGCCGTGTTCGTATCCGACTCCGACACTTGCTGAATAACCGATGTATCCTTGTGGTCCTCGGAATCCTGCTCCGACGTTCATGCCCATAGTTAGTATGAATCCATTATCCATATTAACAGTTGCGCCTCCTCCTATTCCTATACCTCCTTCCAGTCCGCCTTCTTCCGTATATCCTCCTCCTACTGCCGGGGCTATCATCAGGTTTACAGTTACGCCGTCTCCGGGCAGCTCCATCCCGAGTGGGATTGCAACTCCCCCTCTTCCTCCTCCCATTTGGTTGTCGACTGCTCCTGCTGCTGTGAACATGTATCTTGATGCTGCAGGATCCGATTTGATTGCTTCTTCCGCAGATAGTCCGCTGTATATGATCATTCCTGCTATTTCTTCCATTTTTTCCACTCTCTTTGCTGTTTCTATAAGATCAGATGGTGTTAAAGTCTGCATTATTTCCAGGATGCTGTAGTTTTCGAATACAAGAGAAACCATTTCGTTGCTTGAATACATTTCGATGATTCTTGTTTTCTCCAATTCTGTTTCTGTTTCTTCTTTGATGCGATCTTTCGATTGTCGTCCTTTGCTTAATTCGTATCCGTTTTGGATGAAAATTATTTGGAGAGGGGACAGCTGAACGAGATCCATTTTATCTCTGTCCAACTTGAATTCTGCTCGTAATTCTTTCAAAGGTCTCTCCAGTGTTTGAGTACGACTATCGTGCAGGTCTTGCAAAGAGTTTGTTAGTTCTTGCAGTTCAAGGTTTAAATTGGTTTTTCTTTCTTCATATAATTCGGTGTTTCTTCCTTTATCTTTTCTTCTATCAATTGTTGCCGTAACTTCTTTTATTCTTTGTTCTACTCGGGATTTTCTGTTTGATGTCTTTTTTATTTCTCGGTCGAGTTTTTCAATCTCTTGTTTTATATCTGCTATATTGATTCCTGCGGTGTTTAATACACTGATTGCGTCGTTATTTGAGTCTGAGAAGTAGTTTTCCAATCCTGTTTCCAGGAAGTGTTGGAGATCTTTTAGAATCTCTTCTTCGTTTAAATCGGGACTTTCTCCCGGAGCGAATACTCTTCTGTAAGTTAATAGATCTTCCAGTGCCGCCTCTGCATCTCTTTCTGTTGAAAGCAATGTTTGTGCGGTTTTCCTGTATGCTAATCTTTCTCCTGCTTCGATATCTTCCATGCTGATGACTTCCGAGTTTGTGAATGCGGCTCTTGCGAGTTCTCGAGCATACATTTCTTGGTTTTCAAAAAAAATATATTGGCTAATTCTGTAATTGTTTGTTGCATTTATACCGAACTCCAGTCGTCCTTTTTTGATTTTGAGGCTATTGGCGACAGCTTGGAGTTTATCGTTTCCTGCATGGAACAGATTGAAAACTGAATTGATGTCCAGTCTTGTGAAATACAATCCGCCATCTGGTCCTTTTTGTATATTCCCGTTCATGATAGAGCCTTCCAACCCGTAACAAGCGTTTATTAATCTTAGTGCGAACTCTGCGTCTATCTTGTTCAAATGAGCTGGCCTAACGCCCATTTCAGCGAAGGTATTTCTGATTGTGTCAATGACTTCTTGAGTTGTTCCGATCCCTTCTGATCCTGTAGCCAATACGGTTTCTCCGTTAAGCAGGTCATCGATATCGTATAATTCTGTTGGGTTTTGGATAGGTTCTTTGGTTGTTCCCGGATTATGTTCCAGCAGCAAGTTGTAATTATTTTCCTCTACAATTTCTCCCTGAACTATGTCTTCGAATGCGATGAATATTTGGTATGATTGAGTTACAACTTTTTCTCTTGTTTCCAGGTCTGTAGTTTTTTCGTATAGCTCTTCTTTGTAAGTTAATGTTTGAAAATCTAAAGCATATATTTCTCTAACTTTGTCAGAGAGGCCTTTTTCTCCAAGTTCTGCAAGCATTGATCCTTCCGGTAGCTCTAAATAATGAACCAATTCAAGGTGGTTTTCTGTGACATCTTTTTTCAAAGCTTCTATCTTGGAGGCTTTTGAGGTTTCCAGCTCCGGCAGTAAATTGTCTCTTAATTCTGCAATTCTATCTTTGAATTCGGTCATTGTTTTGAAGAATTCTTTTTCCTTCTCGCCGAATTCATAAAGGGTTATTTCATTGAATGTTAAAGTGTCGAGTCTTCCTCTTCCGGCTTGTCTTGCGGCTGCTCTCAAATCTGCCGGATACCATCCGAGAGGTTGGTCATCGATGATTTCTGTTAGACGTTTGACTCTGGTGTCACTTTGTTCGGCATATTTAAGCAGTGCCGCCCAGTCTTTATTGCTTACTTTTTGTTCTCCTCCTTTGAGCCATTTAGGCAGGGTTGCTTTTTTGTTTCTTAAAAAGCTTTCCGCTATCGAGTAGTCTGGGGTTTCAGCATTACCCATTATGGCTGCTCGCAGTTCTTTGTGTGCTTTTTGGGCTGCTTCCGGTTCTCCTGCTGAAACTGCTAATTTATAAGCTCCTGCTTCATCCAAAATCGCTTCAGCTGCATCTTCTGTTGGATAAGTTTTTTCGAATGATAATGCTTCTCTTCTGTCAAGATCTTCTGCCGCTCCAGGTCTGTATCCATCTACGGTTGGCAAGCTTTTTGCGACAACAATGGTATCTCCTGCAAAAATCTTGTTTTTATCCTTGATTTTCGGGTTGAGATCAAGCAGGTTTTCGACGGTTGTATTGAATTTTTTTGCTATTGAGGTGAGGGTGTCGCCTGAAACGATTTTGTGCTCTTGTTTTTCTTCGGCTAGAGCTTCTTGAGCTGATCTTGAGGTTCCCACGGTTTCTTTTCTTTCTTTGGTAAAATTTTCATACTCTTTGAAAAGATCGGGTCTTTTTTCTTTCAATACCTGTAAAAATTTTTCGAAAACATCTGAATTTACAATTTTCCCTGCATCTCCTGAGAATTTTTCGGCTCTTTTTTCTCCTGTGATATCAGCGCTTGAATCAAGTATTGTTAAATCTTTCAAGAGCGCTACTTCTTTTCCACTTAAGGTTTTGTCTCCCTCCAATCCTGCGATCAAATTGATGACGGCCTGATTCGTAACTCCTTCAAGAGTTTTCCCCAAAGCTTCAGCCTCTAATGTAGGGTTTTCGTTTGGTGCGCCTGGTGACAAGTAGATGAATCTTTTATTAAATAGCATTTTTTTGTGTTTTGAGCCCTTCGGGCGAGTTGGTTTTTTTTGGCGCTAGGATCGCTTCGCTTCCTTGCGCTGTTAAATCATATTATTTTATCACA
>JAHIUS010000025.1 GCA_018816885.1 Patescibacteria group bacterium
AGGAGGGGGAGGGTGAGAAAGGCGAGGAGGGTATTCATGGTTTGAGTGGGTTTATTGATCTACCATTCAGGCGAGAAATTTACTTGATATTCCGGTATGCCAAGAGACACGCCGTATTTTTTAGCTTCTTGGAATTCAGATGGATTATTTCTTGATATTTTAAAAATCTTATCGCGGAAAATAATATAAACCATTTCATCATTTTTATAATCTGCATACCATGCTTTTTCAAGAGATTTGGATAACAGCTCGGCGATTTTCTCCGCATTGCCGGAATCAATCTCAACGGTATGCAGAGTCCACTGATTAACCTGTGGAGTTTGATGTCTTTCCGTTACGGGATCAACTTTTGTTTTGATTATTTTTACCTTATCCAAAACAGATTTATCGGACAAACTTTCTTCGATAATTGCTCCTGTAAAATTTTGCATAAATTTTCTTAATAAAGCGCATAAAGGTTACGTTTACATTATGGGAAATGCAAGGTTGCTTTCATTAACTCAAAAACACTGCTATAATGAGTTATAGAAAAGTAATCTATAACTCATGACCTGGAACTGGCAAGATAAAAACTGGCCAAAATTCATATATGATACCGCCCAACTGGAGCATCTGGAACTAGAGTATGCCCATTTTCTGGGTAGGCTTGTTGGTACTATAAAACATCTGGCAAATGATGATAAAAACAAGGTCATTGTTAACATACTAAGTACTGAAGGTGCCAAAACCGCAGAAATAGAAGGAGAGATGCTCGATAGAGATAGCTTGCAGGCCTCAATAAGAAAAAAATTGGGGCTCGAAACGGGCAACCAACGTATAAAACCCGCCGAGGCCGGTATGGCAGAGGTGATGACAGTTGTGTATATGCAATACAATACTCCCCTCACGCATGAAGAATTACACCATTGGAATGCCGAGCTAATGCAAGGCAGGACGGATCTGGAAAGCAAAGGTGATTATCGTAAACATGAAGATCCGATGCAAGTCGTATCCAGAGGTCTTGGCATGGAGAAAGTGCATTTTGAGGCTCCGCCTTCCAAAAATGTTCAGAGGGAAATGGAGCAGTTTATTCAATGGTTTAATGACTCTCTCAGCTCATTACCGCCTTTGACAAGAGCAGGTATCGCACACCTGTACTCCGTTTGCATTCATCCTTATGAGGATGGCAATGGGCGTATGGCGAGAGCTATAACGGAAAAAGCACTCTCGCAATCAGGGGAAACCCCGGCGCTTAGTGGTCTTTCCAGACAAATTGCAGCAAAAAAGAACGCATATTACGATGCACTGGAAAGAAACAATAAAACCCTGGACATAACAGATTGGCTGTTCTATTTCGCAAAAACCACCATTGAAGCACAAATCCATACCCTTCAATCAGTGGAACGAGTTTTACAAAAGGCCGCACTTCACAAAGAATTCTCCGGGAAACTAAATGATCGTCAAAAAAAAGTGATAGATAAATTATACGAAGCTGAGCCCGAAGGTTTCAAAGGCGGTTTGAGTGCCAAAAATTACATTGTTATCGCCAAAGCATCACGAGCGACAACAACCAGAGACCTTCAGGAACTTGTTGAGCTTGGTATATTAGAAAAAAGCGGTACGCGCCGTTTTACTCGCTATAGACTAACTGCATTGCCTGAAAAAGGACAGGAGTGAGCGAATCTCAGCAAAAAAAAGACTTTTATATTTTTCGTTTCAGGCAGGGAGCTGTATCTTATCCTGGCTCGCGCCTTAGTTTTTACTCAAAACCCCGTTTTTTTTAGAGGCTCCGCTTACGCTGCGCCTTATGGTTGCGCCCTTAGGCGCCTTTTTTGTGGGGCGCGGGGATCGCTTCGCTTCCTCGCGCTATGGTCGGGGTAGCAGGACTCGAACCTGCGGCCTCTCGGTCCCAAACCGAGCGCACTAGCCAACTGTGCTATACCCCGAACCTGTCAAAACGCCTACGCAGTATATGAAAGGCTTCAGGAAAAGTCAATTTATTGTTCAGCGGAAATTTTATCCAAATAAATCGTCAGTGTAGAGTTGTTCGGGTGAGCCGCAAGACCGGCTTTGATAATCCGAAGTTTATCACGGGGAGCTTTTGTGAGATCGGAGTATTTCGTGAAGCAATCGATTGGCAATTCTTCGTGAGGCTTTCTGTCAAAAAGATTCTTGTAGATTGAGGCCGCGTCACCAGGGCGATCAAAAGTATAGTGAAAATTAGAGGCGATACTCATGAGGGTTTCAGCGCTTAAATTATCAAAATTTTCCAAAATATGTTCCAATAAAATATCGACTTTCTCAGGCGCATTCTCGGAGTCTTTTTTGTAAATGGAAGAAATTATGCTGTATACCCTTGAATCATCCATGCCTTCCGCTATTAGTTCTTCGAGGATGCCGATGCTTTCGGAGTTTTCGATTGCCGCGGATGATTTCACAAGAGAAATCGATCGGTATATGGAAACCAATTCCAGTCGATAAAGCTGGTTGTTTTCAGGGTCATCTTCAATAAATTGTTGGCATAAATCCACTGCTTCTTCAAATTCATCGGCATATTGATATACGCGAAGAAGTCGTAATTTATAGTCGGGCTCATTAGGATATTCTTTTATCAATTCTCGACATACGTTCTTGGCTTGTTCGTATTTTGACTGGGCTGCGTATTTATTTGCCAATTTTTCTTTGTATAAAGGGTTGTCCGGATATTTTTCCGAAAGCCGCAAATAAACCTCGATGGCTTCATCTCCCCTTGTATTCTCCGCTTCCCAAAGCAAAGGCTCGGTAAAAACTTCAAGCGGCATATCAGTCCTAAACTGCGCCCCTTGAGAAGGGATGCTCAAAACCTTCACGGTATCTTCAATCTCGAATTCAACTCCGGAATCCAATCCCGTATCGGGGTTGCGATATTTAACCATCAATGAGTTCAAGGCATCTTGCAGGGTTTCATATCCCTTTTCTTTTTCAGGATCCGGATCCATGCCGAGTCGATTACCGTTAATATCCACACCGTAAGTACCTATGCTGTGAGCATCGTATCGACCATCGGGACGCTGCTTCACATAAACACATACCGCATGTCCGGGGGTGAAGATGACATAGGCCGACACATCCTGCCTCGCGAGAATCTCTTGGGCCAAAAAAGCATAATCATCACAATCTCCGAGCATCTTACCGCGCTCGATTCTGTTTATCGTCTCGGTTGGAAGCTGCCAATAATCCGCGCCTTCTCCGATATTCGGTGTTTGATAAGTTGCGTCTCTTTTGGCGGGATCATCATGCAGATAAGTAACAAGGTTTTCAAAAAACACCTGGAACTTCTCGGGAGAATCCAAATTTCGAGCCAACATATCAAGGTATTCATCATCGGTCATTTCGGGGTTGCGCTGTCTTTCAAGCTCAATATTTCCGAAATCGCCGCCCGTATCATTCAGCATTACCTTTTCAAAATATGTGTTCCCGGCAGCATCCTTGCGCTCATAAGCGCGAATAACAGCCTGTTCACTTCCGTTAAATATGTCCGTATATTCAGGAGTTCGAATCGAATGGAGTTCTCCGTTCTCGGAATAATTTCTGACTTCGAGTTTTTCTCCGTTTTCATTAAAAATAATTTCCTCGCTATGTATTGGTCCAATCGAATTAAGATAAGAAACCTCACGGATTTTATTTCCCGTTTCGGGGTTGTAATACCAATCAGTTCTTTTGAAGCCGAGTTCGTAATCGGTAGTGCGGACGGTTCGTCCTTCGGGATCGGTGTAGGTGCGGTAAAAATTATAAGGATCTTTACGATTCATTTCTTCATGCACCTCCAGCCCGGTAGAATCATCAACCAAAAGCTGCTCGGTAGGGGAAGATTGAACAACCCGCAAAACATCATCAGGTGTTGCAACATAATTTATTTTTTTGCCATCTTTCCTGATAGAAAAAGTAACCCGAGTAGTTCCTTGAGCAATAAACTTTGTTGATGGAGAAATGTGCTCTCGGAGATCGGCCCTTGTTTCTATTTGAGAAAAACAAGCCAAATAGTCTTTGGCAACATTATTCATGAACCCTAAATCAGTATTAAGCCGCACTTTTTCCCCAAAAAGCGTCAAATCTTGAAGCTGCTGAGCGTAATTATCTGACTCTAGGCTTTTTTTTTAGGAGTTTCGTCGGAGGCGTCAACAGAGTTCGTGGCAGGCTCGGCAGGGATGTTCAAGGCATCGATTTTCTTTTGGATCCCATTTGTAACAGCAGGGGGCAAAAGGATTCCAGGGTACATATCTTTATATGCCATTAACGCTGCCTCGTAAGCAGTTTTCGCACTTATAGTACTATTAGTTCCAGAATACAAATCCCCAAGCCGTTCATAATGTTTGCCCGTCAATTTAAATTCCTCAAGAACTACAAGTTGTTCAAGTAAAGATATTTTCTCTTCATTTGTTGTTTGTTCACTGTTGGAAGCGGATTCAAGAGCATCCACGAGAGATGTTTTGGCAGTTCCCAATTCCTGTCTCAATCCTTCATAATCTATGGACGCGGGATCTTTCGCATTGAAATTTGATAATGCGTTATCATAGACATTGTTCAGTGCATCAAGTTCATTCTGGTAAGAAGGTTGCTCTGAAGCTGCTTCTGCCCCTGTGGGCGCTTCCACCGGAGCTTCGACAATAGCCTCCACTTCAACCTCTGGGGCTTGTTCAGCGGCCGGTGGATTCCCCCTCCAATCGTCTACGGTTTTCTCCTCCCACTCATTGCTGTTATCATCAAGCACAGCCTTCTCTCCACTCCACTCATCAATCTCCTCATCAGGAGGTGCAGTATATGTCTCAGCCTGGTACGCCCCTTCATCGCTAACATCCGCATCCTGATGACTGCTCAGGAATTGTTTGACAGCTTTCGCAACAGCCTCTTCCCAATTACTGGCACTTTCAATTCTTCCCGTGCTGCGCAAAACTCGCTCTCCAACTTTAATATCAAACCTGTATTTCATGCCTTTATTCTTGAAAGGAACAGTCGGCTTAAGAAAAATTTCACGCATATCCTTCCCGGCAAGACCTGTTCCGAAATGCTCCTGAAAAGTATCCAATCCGTAAGCCCCTCCTTCGCCGCCCATATTGTAGCTGACCCCGAATTGCTTGAACTTTTTGTATTTGCGCTTTAATTCCGGGAAAGACTCGCCCCAGTCATTAAAGGAATGAGTATATTCGCTTAACTGTGTGGCTTTTTTATATAAAGCATCAACATTCGGGTTGGCAGACGTCAGGCCGGCATGCAACGCTGTTATTAACCCATGAATCTCCCAAATAGGGAACTCTTTCCGTAAAAATCCGGGCATCTCCGCAAAAAGCTCAAAATCAATCTTCATTTCCTTCAAAGCCGGAACGATATCTTTATTGAACAAAGCTTCATTTGCTTCGAGTAAGTCGGTAACATCATTCATTCCGATATTTTCCACTCCTGCCTCAACTCCTGATTCTTGGATATCACTTTCTTCGGCCGCAACTGCGCCTTCCTCAGAAGTCCTTCTGAACCCCGGAGGGAACAAAATATCATCATTGCTTTTGATCTCAGAACGCGGTTTCCCGAGAGGAACGCGAATCATGCTCGACAAAGGATCTCCGAACCGAATATTGCTGACACTTACCTTAAGTTTTCCTTCCGCAGTCATTTCCACAACAAGCGAACGCTCGCGGTACAAACCTCCAAACGGAGGTGGTTTTCTGGCGGGTAAATAAGATTTTTCATCTATGTTCACAGATTGACCGGCCTTTTTCGGGAGCAGAGCGACGTCAACGGTCGGATACATCTTTTTGAAACCTTCCGCATTGGTAAAATTCTGCTCATAAACCGCATCGGAATAGTTCATCACCAAAATAGCCTCATTGTCTTTCTCGGTAAGAGTCATGTCGATGTTATAGTCATTGTGCTTGGAGACGCCGTATAAAGCGAGTCTGTCCGAACCGAGAACGCGTCCTCCATCCAGGCTTGCCTTATCATTCGCGCGAAGTTGTTGAGCAATAGCTTCGCGGTAAGTCATGCCT
>JAHIUS010000026.1 GCA_018816885.1 Patescibacteria group bacterium
TGAAATCCGATGTTGGTACCTTGAAATCCGATGTTGGTACCTTGAAATCCGATGTTGGTACCTTGAAGTCCGATGTTGGTACCTTGAAGTCCGATGTTGGTACCTTGAAATCCGATGTTGGTACCTTGAAATCCGATGTTGGTACGATGAAATCCGATGTTGGTACCTTGAAATCCGATGTTGGTACCTTGAAATCCGATGTTGGTACCTTGAAGTCTCAAGCCAAGAGGCTGGAAAATGTTCCCGATCAATTAAACAGACTGCAATCTGTTGTCGGTGATTTACAATCTAATGTTCTTGATTTACAAGAGGATTCCAGAAATTTAAAAGAAGCTGTTGGCAACTTAAAAAATATCCCAGACCAACTGGACAGACTTATCGCCCTTTACGAAAGAAGGGATCAAGAACTTACAATGACAACTCATCGTGCTGTTGACCTTGATGAGCGCGTGGAAGTATTGGAAATCGATGTTAACATGAAAATCAAACCGGCTCTCTCGCTGAGTTAAATTGCGCTTCTCTTTTCCCAATATTCTGGTATCATTTTCGCGCTTAATTTTTTCTAAAACCAAAAACACATGGATTACGAAGTTGCAGATATTTCCCTTGCCGAGCAGGGGCGAATGAATATTGAAGTTGCCCGCAAACAAATGGGTGCTCTTATGGAAGTCAAGAAGCGTTTTGAAACCGAAAAACCGTTGCAAGGAATGCGAATCGGGATGGCTCTTCACGTTACTAAGGAGACCGCCAATCTCGTTGACACTCTTCGCGCAGGAGGCGCAGAGGTTGCGATAACGGGTTGCAATCCACTTTCAACTCAAGATGATGTTGCGGCAGCTCTTGCCGAGGACGGGGTAAAAGTTTACGCGCACAAAGGCGAGTCGAACGAGGATTATTATAGATTTTTGAATAAAATTATTGAGTTCAAACCGCACATCACTATCGATGATGGATGCGATCTTGTTACTGAAATTCACACCAAGCATGAGGACTTGATCCCTGAAATTATTGGAGGATGCGAGGAAACCACAACAGGTATAATTCGTCTTCATTCAATGGTTCGCGACAATGCTTTAAAGTTCCCGATGGTCGCCGTCAACGACAATAAGACCAAGCATCTGATGGATAACTATTACGGAACCGGCCAGTCCACTCTTGATGGAATTATTCGTGCTTCCAACATTCTTTTTGCAGGTAAAACTCTTGTCGTTCTGGGCTATGGAAGCTGTGGAAAAGGTTGTGCTCTTCGCGGTCGTGGCATGGGAGCGAATGTGATCGTCACTGAAGTTGATAATTTCTGTGCTTTGCAGGCTCAAATGGATGGTTTCCGTGTTATGAAAATGGAGGATGCTGCTCCGCTCGGGGATATTTTTATTACAGTTACAGGCAATAAGCATGTTATTCGACCCGAGCATATGAAGGTTATGAAAGAGAACGCGATTATGGCGAACTCCGGACATTTTGATAATGAAATCGATATGGAAGGGCTTGAGGCGCTAGCTTCGGGTAAGCGTCGTGTTAGGCATTATTTCGATGAGTATATTGTGGACGGGAAAGTCCTTTATGTTGCGGGTGAAGGTCGTCTTGTGAACCTTGCTGCTGCGGAAGGTCATCCTTCGGAAGTGATGTCGCTTTCTTTCTGCGGTCAGGCTCTTGCTTGTGAGTATTTGGTGAAAAACCGCGATAATTTAAAACCCGAAGTCATCCAACTCCCTGCGGAAATCGATGATTTCATTGCGGGATTGCAGCTTGAAGCGATGGGGCTTGAGATTGATGAATTGACGGCTGAGCAGCTTGAGTATTTAAAGTCGTGGCAGGAAGGAACGTAGATTTTGTAAGCCTTTTCGCTCACTAATATATATGTTCGCTTAAAGCCTTCCAAAATCTTCTGGGAAATGCCGTGCGTTGATGAATTATTTCGATACCGGTTATCCTTTCTTATTTTCTTGAATTAACATTCAGGAAAATGTAGAAGCGCCTAAATGGTATCTCAATAATTATCAACGACTGACTTGTTAATGCGCCATTTACTTGCTTTTTTAATCTGTTAATGCGATTATTTCCGCACAATGAGTTTTTCAAAATCACAAGTCGGCATAGTTATCCCCGCTTATAATGAGGCTAATGCCATCGGCGGCGTGCTTGAGAATCTCAAGCAGAACAATTATGAGAATATTTTGGTGGTGGATGATGGGAGCTCCGATGACACTTATGCTGTCGCGAAAAAGTCCGGTGTTCGCGTGATCCGGCACTCTTTGAATCGCGGGCTTGGAGGCGCTCTTGGAACCGGGATTCAGGCTGCCGTTTTGCTCAAGTGGCCGATTATTATTACTTTTGATGCGGACGGACAGCATGATGTTAAGGATATTTATAAGGTTGCACTTCCGCTCTCCGAAGGAAAGGCTGATGCGGTTATCGGTTCCAGGATGAAAGATAATAAAGGGATGCCGTGGTATCGGATTCTCTTTAATAAGTTCGGGAATTTTGTGACTTTTGTGCTTTTTGGGATGTTGGTTTCCGATTCGCAGTCCGGGCTTAGGGGCTTTTCTCTTGAGGCTGCGAGGAAAATTCAAATCAAAACCAATCGTATGGAGGTCAGCTCCGAGATTATTCGTGAAATAAAAGTTCGTAAGCTTAATCTTAAAGAGGTTCCGATTAAGGCGATTTATACGGACTATTCTCTCTCTAAAGGGCAGAGCCTTTTGACTGGAATTCGGACTTTTTTTAAGTTACTCTTACATCGATTAATCCACTAGTTTATGTATCTTCAAGTAGTTATCGCGGTTTTTGTTCTTTTTGCACTGAGCCGTATATATTTGAGGTTTAAAGAAGGTGAACTTTCTGTTTCGGGGTTTATTTTTTGGCTTATTGTTTGGCTTTTGATCGGGGTTGTCGGTTTTTGGCCGGGGACTACTCAGAATGTTGCCGATTTCCTCGGGATTGAGCGCGGGATTGATTCGGTTGTTTATTTTTCTATAGTGGTGATTTTCTATCTTATTTATAAAATTTTTGTTAGAATCGAGCACCTTGAGAGGGATATTACCAAGGTTGTGAGAGATAATGCTTTAGATGAACTCGATAATGATTAAAAAACATCTGCAAAATTCGTCAGACTTAAAAACTGTCATTGCTTCCGATTCCGAGCTTGTTTCCGGAATTGAGAAAATGGGACTGATGATGATCGAAACCTTGCAGGCGGGAGGCAAGATTCTTGTTGCCGGAAACGGTGGAAGCGCAACTCAAAGTCAGCATTTTGCTGCTGAACTTGTGGGGCGATACGAAAGAGATAGTGCGCCGCAAGCGGCTGTTTCTTTGGTTTCCGATATCGCTTGTTTGACTGCGCTTTCGAATGATTTCGGGTTTGAAGAAGTCTTTGCTAAACAGGTTGAAGGCTTGGGAAAAGATGGGGATGTTTTTTTGGGGATTTCCACGAGCGGTAATTCCAAAAATGTGAATCGAGCTCTTGAAGCTGCCAAATCTCAAGGCATGAAATGTTTGGGGCTTTGCGGAAAGGATGGCGGCTCCATGAAAGATCTTTGTGATGAAGTTTTCATTGTGCCAAGTGACAAAACTCCACTTATCCAAGAGTCGCATATTTCTATTTTGCATATTTGGGCTGATTTGATTGAGCAATCTTTATGAAAGAAATTTTGGAACAATTCTCTGGGAAAACCATCTTGGTCATCGGTGATATTATGATCGACCATTACTTGTACGGCTCTGTCTCCCGCCAGTCGCCCGAAGCTCCCGTACCTGTTCTTTTGGCCAAAAAAGATGAATACCGTTTGGGAGGAGCTGCAAATGTTAGTAATAATATTCTTAAGTTAGGCGGAAAAGTTGCTTTGGTTTCCATGGTTGGAGAAGATTCGAATGGTGAAAAACTTCGTCAAATGCTTGAAGCTGAGGGTCTGAACACCGATTATCTTGTTACAAGCAGCGCTTACCCAACTACGGAAAAACTACGAGTTATTGATGATCATAATAAACAACTTATCAGGTTGGATTTTGAAAAAACCGATGATGTGCACGGTGTTTTGGAAGATGAGTTGATTGCGAAATTCGACGAAGCTCTTAAGACTGCGGATGGCGTACTTATTTCCGATTATGCGAAAGGCGTAATGAGTCCGCGAGTAACCAAATATGTTATTGAGCGATGCGGCCAGAAATTATGCTTTATTGATCCGAAACCAACCCATAAAGACTCTTACAAAGGTGCTTTTTTGATAACTCCAAACGAAAAGGAGGCCGCGGAAATGGCCGGAGTTCCTTCTGTAACCGATGAAAACTGCAATGAAGTTGGTAATAAATTAAAAAATGAGCTCGATTCCAGCATCGTTATGACTCGCGGCAGCAAAGGGATGCGGATTTTCCACACGGATGGCGGGGTTTTTGATATTCCGACTCACGCTCAAACCGTTTTTGATGTGACGGGCGCAGGCGATACTGTCGTCGCGGCTATTGCACTTGCTCTCTCGTCCGGCGCTAACATTGTTAACACTTGTAAGATTGCCAATGCTGCTGCTCAAAAAGTTATTGAGAAGTTTGGGACAGAGGTTGTTTCGACAGAAGAGATTCTTTCAATTTTATCAAAAAACAATGAATAAAGCTGTATTCCTGGATCGAGACGGAGTCATAATTCGCGACACCGATTACGGGTTCAAGCTTGAGGATACGGGGTTTTTGCCGGGAGCTCTTACGGCTATTGCAAAACTCTCCGAGGCGGGGTTCAAGATTATCGTTGTTACTAATCAGAGCGGGATTGGGCGAGGATACTTTTCTGCTGAA
This sequence comes from Patescibacteria group bacterium, assembly GCA_018816885.1. Taxonomy (GTDB): domain Bacteria; phylum Patescibacteriota; class Gracilibacteria; order UBA1369; family UBA12470; genus JAHIUS01. Next base: position 4,786 of record JAHIUS010000026.1, read on the forward strand.
GATGTTGAGAAGCTGCATCAAGATATCAATGATGCGGCCGGAGGAAAGATTGAGAAATTTTATTACTGCAAGCATAAGCCGGAGGAAGGCTGTGATTGTCGCAAGCCGAGTCCTCATTTTGTTTTTGAGGCACAAAAAGAGTTTGATATTGATCTATCTAGAAGTTATTTTGTCGGTGATCGTGATACTGATGTTGAGTGCGGAGAGAATGCCGGGGTTAAGGAGTCGATTTTGGTTTCCGGAGAGGAAGATTTGATTTTTGTGACCGATAATATAATTCTAAAAAATGATTAAAACGATCTCAGAACTTGTTGCGATTCGCGATATTCTGCGTCATGAAGGAAGGCAGGTTGTTACGACTAACGGGGTTTTTGATATTCTGCATGCGGGGCATATTAAAGCGCTTCGCGAGTCGAAGGAACAGGGTGATATTCTCATTGTCGGTGTTAACAGTGATGATTGCGTGAAGCGTTTAAAAGGAGAAGATCGACCTATTAATTGCGAGGAGGATCGAGCTGAGGTTCTATCGGCGCTTGAGTGCGTTGATTATGTTTTTATTTTCGGGGAGGATGATCCTTGTGATTTTTTAAAAGCTCTCAAACCTGATATTCACACAAATTCCGAGGAGTATGGCAAGGATTGTATCGAGGCCAAGGTTCTTGCGGAGAATGGCGGACGGCTTTATTTGATAAAAAAAATACCCGGCAAATCTACGACCGGGTTAATTAATGAGATGAAAAATGACTAATGTTTCTTTAGAGCGGCTGATTGACAGGTATGTTGGCGGGGTGCTTTGCTTTCTTTGTAGATCAAAGACTCCAGATCAAAAATCAAAAATCAAAGATCAAAGATCAAAGATTGAGAGTATTTTGGTGGTGAGATTGTGGACGCTTGGGGAGACCTTGCTTACTTTGCCGATGATGAAGCGACTGCGGGAGGAGTTTCCCGATACGAAGATTACGGTTTTGGCTCGTGACCGAAATAAAGGGATATTTAAGTATGTTGATTTTGTTGATGAAATTTTATCTTTTGAGGCTGAAAATATTGGTAAAATCCTGAAAATGCGCGGAAAGTTCGATTTGGCGATCGATACTGAGCCTTATTTGCGAATTTCCGGGCTTCTGGCGCGCTTTTTGGGCAAAAGGCAAATAGGGTTCGATCATGGCGTTAGAGGGCGCGTATATGGAGAAAAGGTGCGTTATGATGCAGATAAACATTGTGCTGAAATTATGTGTGACTTGCTATGGCCTTTGGGGATTAAATATAGGCCTGATGAATTGGTTAGGTTAGAGGTTTCAGGGCAGGCAAAAAGAAGCGTAAAGGCAAAACTTGATAAGTTTTCAAAAGGAAAAATAATCGGTATGCACCCATCGACTGCCGAATCGGCAACTTACCGCGCCTGGCCAAAAAAAAGGTTTGCTGCGCTGATTAATGCGCTGGATACTACAGTCGTTTTGACCGGGGCTAAGGGCGAACATAAGTTCAATGAAGAAATTGTTAAGATGTGCCGAAATGAAAGAGTTGTTAATTTGGCGGGCTTGCTCAGTTTTGAGGAATTTATTGCGCTTTTTGATTATCTTGAAGCATATGTTTCCAACGATACCGGACCTATGCATCTGGCGGCAGCTCAAGGCTGCAAAACTATCGGGCTCTTTGGGCCCAATCTACCTGAGCGTTTCGGACCTTACCCTCTCTCTGAAAACAAAGCCATATACTGCGCAGGCGAACTCCCCTGCTCTCCTTGCATATCCGTGCATACGGGGAAATTCCGCAAGTGCCAAAGGATTAAAGATGGGACCGGAGAGTGTATGACATTGATTGGTGTCGATGCTGTACTGAATCAAATTAGTAAGAAGTAATGAGTACCAAGTAATGAGTGATTGGTATTTTTGTCTTCGACAAAAATGACTTTATTGATAGTAAGCCGCGAAACTAGGACGTTGTCCTGTTCCGCATGATTAAAAAAAGCCCCCCGCGCAAGCGGGGGGCTTTAAGGTTACTACGTATTAGTAGTACTCGTGATTCATCTTTTAGCTAAGTGTCATGTAAGAAACTGGCATTCCAGGCACTTTGTAACCAACTAGCCATTCTGGTGTTTGAGAACCGTGAGTTCCTGATCCACCTTGGTCAGACCAGATCATACCGGTAACAGCCAGGTTGCCGATGTTTGTACCTTTCAATGCGACAAGTCCTGTTGTAGTTCTGTGAGTTGTATCGTTGTGGATACGTAGACTCAAAGATTCGTTAGCTGTAGAGCCGTCTGCGTCATAAAGATCAGCGTAGACAGATAGTGTCTTTGTTGCTCCTTGTCCGACGATCATACCACTGTTAGCAGATCCGTTGCTTGAGTTCAATTCGAACTTAGCATATCCATTGAGAGAGTCGAAACATCCGGTACCGATAACAGTACCAGGGTTGCTTCTGTCCTCAATGTACCATGCAGCGTTGCTGTAAGTAGCTGTGTCAACTCCACCAGTTGGACCACCACAGAATCCTGATGCGTAATCCACCTCTGCAGCAGTAGCACCTACGTCAGATGTCATGTTAGTCAAGCTGTTTGCAGCGTCACCGGTTGTGATACCTGTTGTAGATACATCCAGGGTCAAGTATTGAACAACTACATCTTCGTAGCTGCTAGCACTTACTGTGAATCTGTAAACTTCTTGGTCAGCACCCATTACAAGTGATGATCCAATAGCTGTATCGTTAGCAACAGTTGGAATTGTTCTGTAGACGTAAGTAACGTTAGTTGTTGTAACATCACTTAGCTCGTCTTCAGTGTATCCAGTACCGGAACCTTGTCCGATAGCTTCGAAGTCACCGTTAGCTTCTCCGTCTCCGTCACCTGTATTCAAGGTGAAGTAAAGAGCGTCGTCACTATCTGCACCTCCGCTATTAAGATTGTGCCTTGTTAGAGTTGCGTACAACTCAACGTATACACTGTCATCTTTCGGAACCGCTAATCCAATACCTGAGAAGATAGCGTTTGTATTGGACAGAGATACTAATTTTTCTCCGTCAAGAGTTGTCGGATCAGTAGCATCTGTTGGGTAAACAAGTTTAAGTGAAACTAAGTTGTCGTATAGACCTGAAGCGGTCGATCCTGCTCCCGCACTATTTGTAGGAGCGAAAACCATCTTAGTTACTTCGAAGTCTTCATCTGTAGCGGTAACTTTGTATCTTCCAACAAGAAGGTTTGCAGTCTGCTGTGCAGCGATTTGACTTTCTACCGGTGAAGCTGTTGCTTCAGCGATAGCTACTGTTCCACCTCCTGAGATTGTCATAGCTACATTTGGAGTTGTTGTAGCGTTAGGGTTATCTCCTGTAGGTGTTATTGAGTTGCCTTCCGCATCTTCCGCAGTGATATCGGCAGCTGCATCAATATCTACAGCTACAATATCATTAGTTGAGTTGTAGAAAGCCGATGCACTTATGTTACCGTAAACCTTTAGAAGTTCTGTCGAACCAGCTTCCAAAGTCCATCCAAGACTGTTGAATGTAGCGTCTCCCGAGCTGAACGATTTAGAGGTACCGACTTGGTTACCTTCTGAATCCTCAAGCCATACGCTTGTTACAACATTCTTGATGTCAACACTGTTGTCTGTACCTTGCGTGTAAGTTCCATCAACATTTTCATCAAGCCAACCGGCAATAACGATAGATGAGATAGTAACATCCATTGCGCTTCCTACTGTGAGAGCGAATGAACCAAAGTTGACATCTTGAGTACCTTTAACGAAGGTATCTGATGTTGGGTAAGAACCTAGAGATACTGTAATAGAAGCAGCTCTGATTGTCATAGTGTTTCCTGAGACAGCACTTGCAGGAACTATATCGGTTGCAGGAATGTACTCATTGGTATCTGAGTTCCTGACACCCGCTGATCCGCTGATTGCGGCAAGTTCCGCGACAAGAGTAGTACCGCTTAGACTTGCGTAGTTGGCAACATCACAAGTGATAGCAACACTCACACTTTCACCCGCTTCCATTGCCCAAGCATCTGTCCAAGTTACAGTTTGACCTGCAGCTTGTGTATCGTTTCCTGTAAGAACAAGTTCTTGCGGCCCCATAAGGGTCTCGACGATTTCTCCATCGTCATCAAGTCTTACAAGTTTGACATCTGTAAAGTTAGCCACAGCATCGTCGTCAGATACAAGACCACTACCTGTTGTAGCTTTCAATGTAGCTTGGAGTTGTCGTACTTCGACATTCCCTTCAGAAGTAAGAGTCATCTTGTTAAGGATAACATCCTTGGCATTGATAGCGATATCGGCAGAGTTAGGACCGTTCTGAGAGATTGTGAACTGTCCTCCTTGCACTGTTGAGTGAGAAGCATCTGTACCGTCGTCGCTTCCGTTATCGTAAGCACTGTAAGTAACTTGCGATCCGAATCCGTAGACAAGACCTTCGGCTTTCAAGTCTGTTGACTCATCAAGATAAACCTTGATTGTGTCGTTCCTATCGGCTGTGACCCTAATGTCCGCGTATACATTGAATGTTCTTGAGTTACCTTTTCCAAGACAGAAACCGTCATCCGTGTAGTTGTAATTACCGCAATTGAAATTGCCGTCCACTACGAATGTAACGATGTCGTCGGAAGAAGCAGCTTCCGCTGTAGCAACAACATCCCCTCCTTGATAAAGTTCGAAGTTGACCAAGTCTTCTGCTGAGATTGTACCTTTGATTGTAAGAGAAATTCTCTTAACAGCCATATCTTCGCTTGAAGAAGCAGTTAACTGGAACTCACCGATTTCAGCGTCTTCCTCTCCAATTGTTGGGTTTGCAACGCTTCCGTGTTTAGCAATTGTAACTGTACCTGCACTGGCTCCGCTGACTGTGAAGATTTCACCAACGATACCAAATGTGCCTGTAGTTTCAAGTGCGTTTGATTCAACTTTGTCTGCGCTTACAAGTTCGAGATAGTTCTCGTCACCTGTTGTAGCTGTTGAAGAGAAGTCTGCAACAACTGTAAGTGTTTTAGATTCTCCCGCAGCAAGGTCGAGATTAAGTGAACCGAAAGTAACTTCGTTGTCGTCACTTGCGATTGTTCGTCCACTTGTTAGGCGGTCGTCACCATCGTACACATAAACATAAGAGAAATCGCTTGAAGAACCAACACCTCCTCTGTGGAGAGTCAATCCGTCAAGTTCTACCGCGTCACCACCGGCTGTGAAGGTTAGGTTAAGTACATCTACCGATGTAGCTCCTTTTGGAACCGTACTACCGGCAAGTGCGTCACCCATTGCGACTGTCAATGTACCTAGGCTTTCAGGCTCTACGAGCTCGTCACAAACTTCCGCATCTGCGTTCCATTCTTCGGCGTCCGTACATCCGTTGTCATCCACGCAAACTTCTTCGTCGTTAAGAGTGTAACCTTCTGCACAATCATCATCGTCTACCACTACTTCAGTCTCCCGAAGTTCAGGGTTTTGACCGTTGATAACCATCTTTGATGCTTCGGCACGGTTAACATTGTTACCCGGTCCGAAAGTGGCATCGTCGTAACCGTCGATCACGCTGTTGTTGTAAGCTGTTTCGACATATTCGTAGTACCACGCACCTGCGTCTACATCTGAGAAGTGTGGTGCACCATCGATGTTTGTTTCAAGACCTGCGGCATTTACAACCATTTTTGCAAACGCAGCACGAGTGATGTAATCATCAGGCCCGAACTCACCTGTGAGTTCACCTTCTTCATCTGTGTATCCGGCAACAATGCCGTACATTCCAGCTGTGTTAACGTAATCTACGTACCATGCTCCATCAGCAAGATCTGTGAAGCCAGCATCGTATTCCGAGTCAACCTCCCCAACGAACGCAAGTACCATAATTTTGGCAGCTTGAGCTCGGTTTAGGTTGTCGCCAGGACCAAATGTCCCGTCGTCATAACCTGAGATGACGCCCTGTCCCGCTAGGTCTTCTACGTATTCGTAGTACCAAGCGCTAGAGCTTACATCCGAGAATGTGTCGGCCTTAGCAATTCCAGCGAAACTCATTGTAGCGAGTAGCGCTAGAACCGTAAGTCCTGCAATAGACCTGCGAATTGATCGCAGATTGAATGAAATTTCCATTCGACTTTTCGGTTAAGAAATAATTGAAAAAATATATATGTTAAAGTTAGTTGTTTTTAACTTTAGTTGTTTTGCCTGGTTTTCAATGAGCTTATATGAAGTGGGTTGTACGCAATGATTTGTGAGCTTTCACTCATTAATTTAAAACTCTTTTCTGTTGCTTATGTTTCACAGGTTGAGGTGACAGGTTTTATTTTTGTTTTATCGGTTATGATTTTTGCTTTATTTACAGGTCTGAAGCGAGTATAATTTATGGTTTTGTGTCGATTTTCTTACTGGCTTCGCCCGTACTTTCGCATTAGATGGTGCGAACCGGGATTTTATCCCGTTCGCACTGTGGTAGTCCCAACGGGACTCGAACCCGTGTTTTCGCCGTGAGAGGGCGATGTCCTAGACCACTAGACGATGGGACCCCGAATCAGGAATACTTAACAGGTTTTAAAGGAAGCATGGGGGGCCTTGCGACCTCTCTTGCGCTCTACAGGTTATTTTAACCTTATGAATTTTATACATCCCCCGCACCTATTGCAACCCTGTTTTGGCTTACGCAAGCCAATAAGCCGCGGTCAAAACCCGTGTTTTACATGTTGCCTACCCAAACGCCTATACATTCCGACTAATCAAAATCCTATTTAACAGGTTTAGCAACGCCTATACAGCGCCTATACATTTTATTTTTTTGATTAGTCAGATTCACTTTTTCCAACTTCGACTAATCAAAACTTTTGACTACCCGCTTTTCAACCTGTTTTGCACGACTTTTGCACAATTTTTGAACATTTTGATTAGTCGGATTTATTTTGGGTAGTTACCGCCTATACATTCCGACTAGTCAAACAGGCTTTTTAACCTTATTTTGAGCCATTTTTTCGGCCACTCTAAATAGACGGAAAAATTGGGGTTTACTGTTTTGAAAAATGTTTTTTCGTATACTTTAGCTTGCTTTTTTTCGAAAAATTCTTAATATTTACTGGCCATGAAAGATTTATACGAAATACTCGGTGTCCCCAAAGGAGCATCTGATACGGATGTTAAGCGTGCCTACAGGAAGCTTGCTCAGAAATACCATCCTGACCTGAACAAGGATGACAAGGAGGCTGAAGCCAGGTTCAAGAAGGTTAATCAGGCTTACGAAGTACTTTCCGATAAGCAAAAGAGGCAGCAGTATGATCAGTTCGGATCTATGGGCAATGGACCCAGAGGAGGCCCGGAGGGTGGGTTTGATTTTGGGAATTTCGGAGGGTTTTCAGGAGGGACAGGTGGTTTTGCAGATATATTTGAATCATTTTTTGGAGGAAATGCAGGCCAAGCCAGACCTAGAAGAAGCAGGGCCATGAGAGGAAATGATATCGAGGCTGAATTAAAACTGAAGTTCGAAGAGTCTGTATTCGGATGTGAAAAAATTCTTGAAATAACCAAGGCAGACACCTGCGAACACTGCAAAGGCAATGGGGCTGAACCGGGAGCGAAGATCGTAAATTGCGATAACTGCAACGGGACCGGCCATATCAGAAGCATTAAACAAACAATTCTCGGACAAATCAGCACTTCCAGAGCTTGCGACAAGTGTGGCGGCGAGGGGCGCGTACCGGAGAAGAAATGCACTAAATGCCACGGCGCAATGAGGACACGCCTTAAATCGAAAGTAACCGTGAAAATCCCAGCCGGCATCGAAGATAGATCTATCGTTAAACTTTCCGGCAAGGGTGAAGCCGGGATCAACGGAGGTCCTTATGGCGATCTTTATCTGCATGTTACGGTTTCAGGCCATAATAAATTTCATCGCGACGGCGTTGATATCAAGTCGATCGAAAATATTGATCTTTTGCAGGCTGTTCTGGGAGATAAAATCAAGATTCCGACCGTCCATGGCGACATTGATTTAAAAATACCTGCAGGGACTCAGAACGGCGATGTTTTTACCCTGAAAGGATATGGAATAAATTCCGAGAGGACCGGGGGGCAAGGCAGCCATCTTGTGCAAATCCAAGTTAAAGTCCCCAGGAAACTTTCTTCAAAAGAGAAAGAGCTTTACGCACAATTGGCGGCCGAAAAGGGGCTGGAGATTGAACCGCAAACAGGGATTTTGAAAAGACTTAGATCTTAGACTCTAGACCATAGACTCTAGAATTATTGTGTTTTTGCTACGCGAAAACATTTTTTTTGTTAAGTAAAGTTGCCTGAATCGAGCAAATGTAATACGATTGGCTTTGAGATAAAAATAAAAATATGGATATCAGACTTTCTTGGGATCTCTTCATTATCGTTTTCTTTTCGGTAATTATCGCCTACAGCTTTATTATTGGGAAAAATCAAACGCTAAAAGTGATTATCGGTACTTACTTGGCGATTTTGACAGCAGACGGGATGGGGAACCTCTTCCAGCAGTATTTGCTGCCTACTATTCCTTCTTTACAGGGGGATCAGGGCGATCAAGCGCTGATACTGATGAAAATCATCGTCTTTATTATTGTGATTGTTCTGGTGGCGGTTAAAGGCAGTTTTTCTGTTGATGTTCTCTCCGATAAAGCCATGGCAACGCGGATGATGGCCACTTTTGTCTTCGGGGTGTTAAATGCCGGACTGATTGTTAGTACTATTTTGGTGTTTGTATCCGGATTTTCTTTTGTAAACGGTTTTTACGGGTTCATGTCGGCTTCGGGGCTGTATATGGAATCTGAGTTCGTGAGGATGATGGTTGATAATTATAATATCTGGTTTTCTTTGCCTGCGATTGCTTTTGTTGGCGTGAGTATTGCTGAGGCTGGCGAGTAGCGGGTGGCTTATGGCTGATGGTGTGCGGTTTTTTGTAAAATCTCTTGCAGAAAGACAGGTTTATCAATAGAATGTGCCTGCTATTTTTTGGGTCAGTAGCTCAGTTGGTAGAGCAGCAGCCTTTTAAGCTGACGGTCCCGGGTTCGAGCCCCGGCTGACCCACCATGATAAGGGCGAGAAATCCGTTCCGGAGCGTTAGGAAGGCGAGTTCCGCCGAGCCTTCCGGGAGCGGAGGATGCCGGACAAGAAATTCTTCAGGATAAGGATGCCTGAAAAATTTCTTGGGGAGGCAAGGATTTCCCCATTGGTACGCAAAACGGGAAGAATCTCCGGTTTTGCGCCTAAAAAACGATGGATTGCGCAGAGAATCAAGGCGCAAGCCAGTTTTTAGTTGCATACCCGCCGATTTCGCTCTTACAAGCGAAGAATCCCAATTTTGACTAGTCAAAATCCTTGCTTTGTATAGGCGGAGAAATTTGACGAAGGCATGGTTTATTGATAGATTTTTACAAGAAATATCTTAACCATTACAAAAATGGCAAACAAAATCCCGGGAGTTTCACCTTCTGCTCCTAAAAAATCAAAGAAGAAGTTAATTATTGCAGGCATTATAGCGACACTGCTTATTGTCGCACTAGTAATCGGAAATAGCCTTAATATGCTTGGGGCTTTCCGGATAATTGGAGACCTTGAAGACGGGTATTTTGCTGAAGATTATGAGACTTCTCCTAAGTGTAAATATAAGGCAGATATGGAGGCTTATTTCTGTGTCGATGGATGTCATTATTTTGTGGATTTTTATATGTGTGATGGGAACATGTACCAATATGAAGAATTGCCTGACCTGGAGATAACCGATGCGTATGTTCAGGATGATGGGCGCATATGGTTTATGGTTGAAAATGCCGGGGGTGAGGAAGTAGTTTCCAGTTATCAAAATGCATATGGTGATGTTTATGCTGTGAGCAATCTTACTGGTACAGGCGGTGTTTTGACTTCTACTTATTTTTATTCTGACTTTTATCCTCAGGCTTTTGAAGCTGGGGGTAGTAGAAGCGGGACTCTATATGACGGGTATTATTCCTTTGAGGTCTGCGCAGATTACCAGGAATATGTTGAGGAATCTGATGAAACAAATAACTGTATGGAGCTTGAAATACCGGTGATGGATTTACAGATTACAGATGCTTCTCTGCAGCAAGATGGCACTCTAACATTTACCGTTACAAATACCGGAGATAGAGATGTTGAATCTAGCCATCCATATATTGGCGGCGAAGCTTATGAAATCAGTGCGCTAACAGGTACCGGAAGTATTTCTCATTGGACTTATTTCTATTCTGATCAAACTCCCTGGGCTTTTGAAGCCGGTTCCAGTGCAACCGGTACTTTTTATGGTGCTAAAGCTGTAGCTCAAGTTTGTGCCGATTATAATGGATATGTTGAAGAAGGTGACGAAAATAATAACTGCCGCGGAGTTTAATTTATTTGAAAAACCCAAAGGCCTCCCCCGGGAGGCCTTTTTGCAACAGATGTATACCCGCCGATTTCGCTTCCGTAAGCCCAAAGCCTAGATTTGACTAGTCAGAATATTTCTGGTAGAAGTTTTATACTTTTTTGACTAATCAAAATGGCTAACCAACTACTCACAATCGCCGAGGCCGCTTCTGTTGCCAAGAAGTCGCAACAGACTATTCGTCGACTAATCAAAAACGATAATGTGAAGTCCCGCAGAAAGAGGACTCCGCAAGGTTTTAATTACATGGTTGATAAGGCGAGCTTGCTTGAATACCTTGGCGTCATAGAAACGCAGCCTAAACCTAAAAAGAATGAGCCGGCTCCTGTCCCCGAGTATGACGATGAACCTGAAATTTATGTTTTGGATCCTCAAGATGAAGATGTCATCGAGGAAGTTTTTAAAGTTGAGGACGAGATCACGGAAACTCTCGAAACAACGCCGGAGGCTACTTCCGAAGATTCACCGCAGTATACTGCGATTATCGAGAAGCTTTTAGATCAACATCAGTCCGACAAGGAGAAGCTTTATTCTCTTGTTGAAGCTTTTCAGAACAGGGTAGTGACGCTTGAGGAACAGATTAAACTGCTTCAGGCGCCGAAGAAGCCGTGGTGGAAGGTTTGGTAATTCTCAATTTACAATTTTCAATTACCAATTGAGCATTTGTAAATTGATTATTGAACATTTTCCACCGGCCCTACACACCTTATATCTTCTCCCACCCCTTCGAGCTTTTCGCAGTTTTCTATAAATAAGTCCGCCAATTCGCGGGCTTTTTTATCGTAAGCTTCTTTGTCTTCCCAGGTATTTCGAGGGTTTAATACTTCTGCCGGGACATTTGGACAGGATTTTGGCATCTCAAGATTGAAAACCGAGTGAGTATTATATTCAACCTGCTCGAGATCACCGTTTAATGCGGCGGAAACCATTGCGCGGCTGTAGTCTATGTCAATTCTCTTCCCTACTCCGTACGGTCCGCCTACCCAGCCTGTATTTACTAGATAGACCGACGTGTTGTGTTTTTCGAGTTTTTCTCCGAGGATTTTTGCATAAACAGTAGGAGGCAGCGGCATAAAAGGTTTGCCGAACATAGATGAAAATGCCGCCTTGGGCTCCGTAATTCCGCGTTCCGTTCCTGCCAGCTTACTTGTATAGCCGGACATGAAGTGGTACATGGCTTGCTTAAGAGTGAGCTTGCTTATCGGAGGCATAACTCCGAATGCGTCTGCCGTGAGGAAAATTATTACCGATGGATGATCCCCTCTTCCGTCTTCGATGTGGCCGGGGATATAGTCTATCGGGAAGCCCGCGCGAGTGTTTTCTGTAAGCGAATCGTCTGTGAAGTCGAATTCTCCGGCTTCGTTCATGGCAACGTTTTCTACTATTGTGCCTTTACGGATTGCGTCGTAGATTTGGGGCTCTTTTTCGCGTTTTAGGTTGATGCATTTGGCGTACAAACCTCCTTCGAAGTTAAAAATTCCGCTATCCGACCAGCCGTGCTCGTCGTCGCCGATCAGTTTGCGGTTTGGGTCGGCTGACAAGGTTGTTTTCCCTGTCCCGGATAGCCCGAAGAATAGTGCGGTTTTGCCGTCCTGGGCTGCGTTTGCCGAGCAGTGCATTGGCAAGACTCCTTTTTTTGGCAGGAGGTAGTTCATTATTGAGAAGATCGACTTCTTGATTTCCCCCGCATATTTTGAGCCGCCGATTATTGCAGTTTTTTCTTGAAAGTTTACTATTATAAAAGCTTCCGAGTTGAGGCCGTATTCCTGCGGATTTTCTATTTTGCAGTCCGGGGCGACGAGGAGAGTAAAGGTTGGATCTATTTCTGCCTGAGGACGGATTAGTAGGTGGCGAATGAAAAGCGCTTGATAGGCATATTCGCATATGATGCGGAAGTTTTCCGCACAAGAGGGATCTGCTCCGGCAACTCCGTCATGGACGAAAAGTTCGTCGCGAGAGTCTAGGTGGGCGGTGATTTTTTCTTTCAGTTTGGCGTAATTTTTTTTCGTTATCGGCACATTTACATCGCCCCAATTGATCTCGTCATGAATATCCGGCGTGTCGACTATGAACTTGTCATAAGGGGAACGGCCCGTGTATTTGCCGGTAGTTACGACCAGCGACTCTGTTGCGGATTTTTGGGCTTCGCCGCGCGCGAGGGAGGCATTGTAAAGAGCGTCAACGTCGAAATTGTGATTTATTTTGGGAGATGCAATCCCAAGGCCTGAGAGATTTATCATTTTGGAATTTGTGAATTGGGAATTGTTTGGCTCTTACTCAAGAGCATGCTTCGTTTATGTTTTTAAATAATTGTTCGATTTTGTCGAGTGGTATAGATGAAAAAGCTATCCGAAGTGTGCGATCGTCTATTGTGATTACTCCCGTGTCGTACTCAGACAGGAGTTTTTGTCGGATTTCTTCTGCGTTTAAGCCTTCTCTAAGTTGTATACACATGAAATATCCGGAGTTGAACGGCATTGCCTTGAAGTTTTCTTCGTATTCCGGGTGAGCCGTGATAGTTTCTTTGGTTTTTAAGTATCGGCTTTTTAAAATTTCGAATTTTTCTTGTTTTTCTTGTTCGTAGGTTTCGGACAAGTATGCTTTCATGATTAAAGACTGAGCGACATTTGAGACATTTGAGATGTTTCCGCGAATTGCGCCTGCGGTTTTTTCTTCGAGTACTGCGCCGGCTTCGTCCGTCATTCCTTTATAGGCGTAAGTTAAGAATCCGACCCTGAGTCCCCAGACATAATCTTCTTTTGTTGGGCCGTCGACTTTTATTGCGAGGATGTTTTCGTGGATGTCGGCGATGCGTGTGAACAGTGATTCTTTTGGAATTTCTTCTTCAAAAACCAGTCCGAAGTATGCGTCGTCGCAGATTACAGCTATTTTTTTGCCGGAATCGACTGCTTCTAATAAGATTTTTGTTATTTTTGACAGTTCTTCTTCTGTTGGAGTATACCCTGTCGGGTTGTTTGGAAAGTTTAGGAGAACAACTTTTTTCTCGCCGCCCTGCATTAATTTCTCCTTAAAATCTTCCAAATTAAAATACTTGAAAGTCTTGAGTTGAGCACCGCACCAACCGGTCAAAATGATCTTATAATTGCTCCAATACATATCGGGCAGAATGAGCTCATCGGTTTCGTCCATGAAGAGATAGCCTGCGAGGTTGAGGCCGTGAGTGAGAGCGCTTGTAACTACCGGGGTTGTGAACTTTTTCCCTTCGAGTGAAGGGTTCTTTTCAATCAGTTTTTTCTTCCAAAGATTCCTAAGATTATCGCGTCCGTAACTGGAAAGATAATTGTAAGCTTGATCCGATATATCTGCGATTTTTTCGACAGACGGAAGGAGCATAAGCGACCCATCCTCCTCTGTTGCAGTACCGATTGTTGCGTTATATTCTTTGCCTTTTGCCTCTGCCGCTTGAGCCAGAATTCCTTTTTTGGGATAGTAAGATGCAAGCCCTCTTTTTGAAAGAAGAGAGAGGATTTGGGGAGGAAGGTTTTCGTTTATTTCGGTCATTGTGTCTTTAATTTAGATAGTAGAGGGTAGATTGTAAATAGTAGATTACCTATTAGCGCTATTGACGGGGGGGGCTTTTGTGCTAGAATATTCTGATGTGTATAATTTAACCGTTATAAAAATGGAAAATAAAAACAAAGGGGTCCCATCTTCTACTCCTAAAAAATCAAAAAAGAAGTGGATTATTGGGGGAGTAATTAGTGCGGTTCTCATCGTGGCTATTGTACTGGGAGCAAGCTCTAATATGTTTGGGGCGTTTAAGGTCAACTTGAAAAATCAGCCTGAAATCAAACCAGATCTTGGAGCTGGAATCCTTGAAATCACTGACAATGGATTTCTTTATTTCCGTTTCGAAAATTCTGGAGGTGATGTTGACGTAGATGAATACTGCGTCCATGCTTTTGACACCATGGGAGATCTGGCTTATACTCGTTGTTTCGATAGAGATTTATTCCCTAGCTACTTTGAAGGTTATAATGATGATCTTTGGGTGAATTTTGGACTAGTTTTTAGTCAAGTTTGTGTTGATTATACTAGAGATGTAGATGACTCAAGCAGGGGTAATAATTGTTCATCTTTCTAGTTCTTGATTACAATATTTAAAGACCTCCTCCGGGAGGTCTTTTTTTATGCAAATTTTTACTAAAATTGCTTTGAAAACAACTTAATGGTAAAACGGACTCACCAAGCACATACATAATTCGTTATTCTTACTTCATAATTCATAAAAAATGTCCCTTTTCGAAAGCACGATGCGGCAAATGAAGGATGCCGCCAAAATTATGCACCTGGATCCCAATGTTGAGGAGATTCTTTCACATCCTCAAAGAATTGTTGAGGTAAGTATTCCTATTAAAATGGATAACGGGTCAACTCGGGTTTTCCGAGGTTTTCGTGTTCAGCATAATAATTCTCGCGGACCTTACAAAGGTGGAATTCGATTTCATCCAGAGGTTGATATGGAGGAGGTTAAAGCTCTTGCGACCTGGATGACTATCAAGTGCGCGGTTGTCGGGATTCCTCTTGGCGGTGGAAAGGGTGGAATTATCGTTGATGTTAAAGAGCTTTCCGAAGCTGAGCTTGAAAGACTTTCTCGAACTTATGCGAGAGCTATTGCACCTTTCATAGGGCCGAAGAAAGACATCCCGGCTCCCGATGTTTATACCAATCCTCAGATTATGGCTTGGATTGCGGATGAGTTCTCCAAATTACAGGGAGAAAATGCGCTCGGCGTTGTAACCGGAAAACCTCTTGAAGTTGGCGGATCCGCGGGAAGGTCCGACGCTACAAGCCAGGGTGGCATTTACGTTCTTCAGCAGGTCTGTGAAATGCAGGGTCTTGATCCCCATAAAACCACAGTTGTCGTTCAAGGATTTGGCAATGCCGGATCTTATGCGGCGAAAATGCTTCACGAGCAAGGGTTCAAGGTGATCGGTGTTTCCGATTCGCGAGGAGGAATTTACTGCAAGGATGGAGTGGATCCTGAAGCCACTCACAGCTGCAAACTGGATAAAGGTAGTGTTGTTGAGTGTACTTCTGTCGGGGGCGGCGACTGCAAGGTCGTCACGAACGAGGAGCTTTTGGAGCTTGAGTGCGATGTTTTGTTCCTGTCAGCGATGGAAAATCAAGTTACAGCCGATAATGCCGATAGGATTAAAGCCAAGATGATTCTTGAACTTGCGAACGGGCCGACCACTCCCGATGCTGATGAAATTTTGGATAAAAAAGGAGTGATGATTGTTCCGGATATTCTCGCTAACGCGGGCGGTGTTACCGTCAGTTATTTCGAGCTTGTGCAGAATGAGATGAATTTTTATTGGGGAGAAGAGGAGATTCAGGAGAGGCTGAAAAAAATCATGGTTGACGCTTGGGAAAATGTGCATCAACTTTCCAAAAAACATAACTGCACCCTGAGGCAGGCGGCTTATATCGCTGCACTGAAGAGGCTGCAGGAGACTATTTTGGCGAGGGGGACTTGCTAGAGTAGTGGTAGGGAGTAGTTGTAGTTGGTTTCCAATAGATTATACTTTTTTATAATCTACTGAAATGCTAGAAATTTCTTGGTGGATTGTTCAAATACCGCCGGGTAGTTGTAAAGGATGTTTTTTTCTGCAGAGTTTTCGAGAAATCCTTCAAGGTCTTCGAAAAGCTTTTGACCATCGATGTTTTTAGTTTTTTCTTCTAATAATTCTACAAGGCTTTCTCTGTCTGTTGCTTTTAGTCCGATTTCTTTGAGTTCTGCATAATTTGGTTCGATATTGTTATTGAGATACCAAAGCAAATCGTAAAAATCACGCATTGCGTGATATCCGCGCTGGCATACCGCTCCAATTTTTCCTGCGAATAATGTTGGTAAGTCGTTTTTGAAAATCGGGAAATATGTATTAAATTTTGAAACATAAAAGAACTCTCCTTTCCCTTTTTTCGGAGGATGTTTATCAATTTCAAACTTAATGGCTAGTTTTTCACTCTTATGCGTCGAATAGTCGAGCTGATAAAGGAGATCCGGGAACCTTAGCCAATATTTTGCAATTCTCTTTTTTTCGACACTTTTAGGGACAGAAAGATGGAAATCCACATTGTATTTCTGAAATCCATTTTGTAATTGCTCGATGATTTTTGTGGTATCTACCCCTTTTTGACCCAAAGAAAAATCCATGTCCTCGGAATATCTTGGTAAATTATGACAAATCCGAAGGCATGTTCCTCCACCAAAACGCAGATGTTCGCTTCCTTTAATCCCATATAAAATCATCAGGGTCATAACCTGGAGGTATTCCCTTAGGATATTAAAGCGCTGTCGGCCATGAACTGCTTGTAAGGAATTCATGAAGTCAATTGGATGCTGCATATTTTTTAAGATTACGAATTAATAAAGTTAGTTTTTTATTGTTAAGTTTTTTTGCAAATTGAGTTAGTAGCTGAAAATCTAGAGTATCGAGGTTTTGAAGCCGTAAATCCTCCCATGTTTGAAAATCCGGGACAAGTCTGTGCGTATTAAAGTATAAAAAATCTGCAACGGCTTTTTCCGGAGATGCCATATAAGCCGGCATTTTACTGTTTCCCCTGGGTGAAAACCCAAAAAAACAGGGTTGCTTGATTGTTTTATAGGTAAAAGTTCCGAGTGATGTATTGAAATTCCTGGTTGGCTTTACTGTTACCGATGTAATGTCAAATACCGCTTCTGGAATCAGCCCGTACAAAGACAGTGCATATCTAAGTGAAATATAGCTTGGGCCATATAATTTTGCGGCGATTTCTTCCGGTAATAACTCATGCTTTGTGTAATCCGGTGCGAGCACATGTAATCCATTTTTTAATTTGATGAGTTTTTTTTGTTTGGTCCATAACGAAAGCTGTTTGTTTACTGTGTTTTTATTTTCTTCAGGAAAAATTAATCGGAGATCTTGATTCGTAAAAATAGGATAGGACTGCATTTTCTTTTGGAACTCCAGGAACTTCATTTCATTTTTGAGTAAAAAAATACTAAAATCTGAAATAAGTATAACCTTGTGGCAGATCAAAGTCAAATTCTAACAACTTGTTTGTGCTTTTTTGCTTTGTGTTTATAATAAAATTGTCTTAAGATTACCTCCTATTTTAACCCGCTTAAAATAATGCCGCATCGAATAGAAGTTGGATCGACTGTGCCGGATACCAGGGCGCAAGTACGCAAGAATAAGTTCGGAGAGCGGATTGCCGATGTTCAAGTGATTGATGTTTATACTGTCGACAAGGAGTTTTCGGGAGATGATTTAAATAAGATTGCGGAGGCTTTATCTAATCCTGTTCTGCAGGCTTATGCGGTTGATAAGGCTTTTGAAGTCGCCGATTTTGATTGGGCGATTGAGACAGGATTTTTGCCGGGAGTTACGGATAATATCGGGACAACTTCACGAGAAATTATTCAAGATCTACTCGGAGTGAAGTTCGAGGATCGAGAGGCTGTTTACAGTTCTCAAGTTACTTACGTTAAAGGTGATATTTCGCGCGAGGAGGCTTCCGACCTTGGGGAATCTATGGCGAATCCTTTGATCCAAAAAATTACTGTTAAAAGCCGCGAAGAATGGGACCGAGATGGCGGCATGGATGTGCAAATTCCGATTGTAAATCTCAAGCATGAGCCTTCCATAACGGAAGTGGATCTCAATATTTCCGACGAAGAGCTCACTAAACTCGGAAAAGAAGGGATCGCGAATGAGGATGGTTCCAGGAGAGGGCCGCTGGCTTTAAGCTTGGATTATATGCGTGCGATTCGGGATCATTTCAAGGAGCTCGGGCGTAATCCTACCGATGTGGAGCTGGAAGCTTTGGCTCAAACCTGGTCGGAACACTGCAAGCACACGATTTTTGCTTCATGTATGGATGATATTAAGGACGGGATTTACAAGCATTACATCAAGAGAGCGACTAACGATATCAGGGCTGCCAAGGGTGATCGAGATTTTTGCGTGAGTGTTTTTAAAGATAATTCCGGGGGTATAGTTCTGGATGAGGACTGGATCGTTACTCATAAGGCGGAAACCCATAACAGTCCTTCTGCGCTTGATCCTTTCGGAGGGGCGATTACGGGGATTGTCGGCGTGAATCGAGATACTGTCGGGTTCGGGCTTGGTGCCAAACCTATTGTGAATATGTACGGTTATTGTTTTGCGGATCCTCGGGATGAAAAACCTCTGTATAAAGGCGACCTGCCGATGCTTTCTCCTCGAAGAATTCTTGAGGGTGTTGTTGAAGGCGTGAATGTTGGCGGAAACTGCTCGGGGATTCCGACTCCCCAGGGTTTTATGTATTTTGATGATCGGTACAAAGGGAAACCTCTTGTTTTCGTTGGAACCGTTGGACTTATTCCTTCTGAAGTTGGCGGTAAACCTTCTTGGAAGAAAAAAGCTCAAGTCGGCGATAAGGTTGTGGTTGTTGGAGGACGAGTCGGGCAGGATGGGATTCATGGAGCGACTTTTTCTTCTGAGGTTATGGACTCAGGAAGTCCTTCTGCAGCTGTGCAGATCGGGGATCCGATTACTCAGAAAAAATTCTCTGATGCGATTGTGAAGGAGGCGCGGGATTTAGGTTTATATAACAGTATTACGGATAACGGTGCGGGTGGGATTTCTTGCTCGGTGGCTGAGATGGCTGAGGAGTGCGGCGGATGCTATGTCGATCTTGATAAAGTGCCTCTTAAATATCCGGGGCTGGATCCTTGGCAGATTTGGATCTCGGAGTCGCAGGAGAGGATGACCCTTTCTGTCCCCGAGGAAAAGCTCGTACAGTTCGAGGAATTGATGCGTCGGCGCGGAGTTGAGACTACCGTGATTGGAGAGTTTACGGATTCCGGGAAGTGCGAGGTAAAGTATAAAGGTGAGATGGCAATGGAGCTTGATCTCTCGTTTTTGCATGATGGGTTGCCTGAGAAGTGTTTGAAAACTACTTATACGAAGGTTGCGCACGATGAGCCGGATAATGCTTGTCCTGCTGATTTAACAGATGTGATGCACGATATGATTTCGCGACTTAACACTTGCTCTTTTGACTTTGTTTCTCATCAATACGATCATGTTATACTTGGCGGACATTGCATTGGACCTCTTCAAGGGAAGGGCCGAGTTAATAACCGCACGAGCGTTGTAATGCCTGTTCTGGGCTCTTATAAAGGTGTTGCGATGTCACAGGCTTTGAACCCCAAATACAGCGATATCGACACTTACCACATGGCTGCTTGCGCGATTGACACCGCTATTCGGAATATCATCTCTGTTGGCGGAACTCTCGATCATCTCGCTCTTCTGGATAATTTCTGTTGGTGCAGTTCCGATGAAGAGGAAAGACTTGGCCAACTTAAGGATGCTGCGCGGGCTTGTTACGATTACGCTACCGCTTACGGCACTCCTTATATTTCCGGAAAAGACAGTATGTTCAACGATTTCAAGGGTCGCGATCACGAGGGTAATCAAGTGAGAATTTCTGTGCCCCCTACCCTGCTGATTTCTTCTATCGGAGTTATTGACGATGTTCGGGAGTGCGTGACTATGGAGCCGAAAGTAGCGGGCGATTTGATCTATATTTTGGGTGAAACTTTTGATGAATTGGGTGGGTCGGAATATTTCGATTATTTAGGTTTTGTTGGAAATAAAGTTCCTGAGGTTAATGTCGATAAAGCTATTTCTTTGTATAAAGCGGTTGAAAGGGCGCATGGTTTGCTTGCCTCTTGTGAAAGCATCGGAATCGGTGGTCTTGGAGTGAGTTTGATGAGAATGGCGATCGCTTCTGATCTTGGGATGGGAATTGTCCTCAACAGCGATGTTCGGGCGGATTTTCTTCTGTTCTCGGAAAGTCAGAGTCGTTTTGTTGTAACCGTAGATCCGAAGAAAAAAGCGGAATTTGAGGCGGCGATGGAGGGGCTGCCTTTTGGTCTGATCGGGAAGGTTCGGGAGGATAAAAAATTCACTATTGAAAAGCCTGAAGGAGAAGTTATAGTTGATAGCGATGTTTCTAAGCTGAATGATTTTTACAGGAAAACTTTTGATAAATATTAGACTCTAGACCTTAGACCTTAGATTCGCGCGAAGCGCTCCATATACATAATACTTAATACCTACTACTTAATACCTACTACTTGATACCTAAACAATGAAACCAAAAGTAATAGTAATGACCGGGTACGGAATCAACTCCGAAATGGAGACAGAGTTTGTGTTCAATGAGGCTGGGGCGGAAGCGGAATCTGTGCATATTAATGACCTGATTGACGGACATAAGAAGCTTTCTGATTACCAAATTATGGTTTTTCCGGGAGGGTTCTCTTATGGCGACGACACCGGGTCGGGGAACGCTTATGCTAACAAGATTAAGGGGAATTTATGGGAGGATATTTTGAAATTTATTGAATCGGATAAATTGGTTGCCGGAATCTGCAACGGATGTCAGATTGTTGCGAATTTGGGACTTGTCCCGGGTTTTGATGGACAGTATGGTAAACGAGAAATTGCTTTAAGGCATAATGCTTCGGCAAGATTTCAGTGTAGATGGGTTAATTTGAAGGCTGAGTCCGAGAAATGCGTTTGGACGCGAGGAATTGATATGCTTCATATGCCTGTTGCGCATGGTGAAGGGAATTTTTATGCGAAAGATGATGTCTTGGATAAGCTAGAGGCCGGAGATCAGGTTGCTTTCAAATATGTGAAGGCCGATGGATCGCCTGCGGACGGCGAGTTCCCTGTGAATCCGAATGGAGCGGCGCGGGATATTGCCGGGTTATGTGATCCGAGTGGAAAGGTTTTTGTGATGATGCCGCATCCTGAGAGAGCGCCGAATTTTTACAACTTGGATAATTGGGCGCTTTTGAAGGAAAAAGCTAAGAGAGAAGGGTTGGCGGTGCCGGAAGAGACTCCGAATATGCAGGTGTTTAGGAATGCGGTTTCGTATTTTAGTCAGTAGATGGCGGACAGAAGGCCGTTAAGTGAAAAACATCAAAAGCATGCAATAAATGTAACATGAAAAATGAGCCACCAAATTTTGATTCACCAGAAATAAGCGAAGAGGATAGAGCTTTTGAGGAAGCATGTGCATTAAGGGTTGAAATTCTTGCTGAATTAGATCGCATAAGAGAAAAAATCGGCCGTGGTGGCTTTCGTGAATACGATAGACTTTTTCATGAAATCTTCAGGCCAGAGGGAATAGACAGGTCGACACTTTTATCTTGTGTCGTATACCACGGCCTCATAGCATCTAGTCCCCCTCCAAATTTGCAAATAGATCTTCCTGGAGATCAAAATTTGATGGCTTTTGCTAAAAGAAAGCTAGAAGAGCTTAAGCAAATGTAATTTCTTGGTTTTTTATTAATCACACAACAGCAATGATTTGATTTTTCCTCTTATACCTGATACTTAATACTTACTACTTAATACACACAAATGACAACTTACGCAGACGCAGGAGTGGATATAGAGCTTGGCGATGATGCTTCGCGAGTGATGTTCGAGGCGGCTAAGGCGACTTTTCTGAATCGGGCCGGGCTTGTTGGCGAGGTTATTATGCCGAAGGATGATTTTTCGGGAGTTCGGGCTATCGATGTTGGCGCGCTACCTGAAGGGACTGTGATGAACATGGGTTTTGACGGGGTTGGTACCAAGGTTGAGATTGCCGAAAGGATGGGTCGTCACGATACGATGGCTTACGATCTGTTTGCGATGGTTTGTGATGATGCGGTTGTTTATGGGGGCGAGCCGGTTTTGATTGGGTCGATTTTGGATGTAAATTCTCTTTCTCTTGATGCTGTTAAAGGTCTTGCCAAAGGTTATATTGAGGCTGCGAAAGCTGCTCGGGTTGCGGTTGTGAACGGTGAAATTGCCGAGCTTGGTTCGCGGGTTTCCGGGTTTGGAGATTTTAATTACAATTGGGGTGCTTCTGTTGTTTGGTTTGCGCAGAAAGATAAACTTTTAACGGGAGAGGATATTCAAGTTGGCGACAAGGTTGTGACTTTTAAGGAAAAAGGGTTCAGGTCGAACGGTCTTTCTCTTCTTAGGAAGATTTTAGAAGATAATTATGGTGAAAATTGGCATGAGGCGGAGCTTTCGGGTCAGAAAATCGGCGACTTGGCGCTTGAGCCTTCGAAGATTTACTGTGCGGCGGTTTGGGATATGCTTCAAAAACTGGAAATTCACGGTGTTGCGCATATTACCGGTGGTGGAATCCCGGGGAAACTTGGTCGGGTTCTTGCGAGGGCCGGATTGGGAGCGAAACTTACAGATTTATTCGAGCCTTGTCAGCTTATGAAGCATGTTATTGAGCTTGGCGGAGTTGCGAGAGATGAAGCTTTCCGAACCTGGAATATGGGTAACGGAATGGTTGTCATCGTTAAGCCGGGACAAGAGGAAGAGGTTGTTTCAATTGCTTCGGAGCACGGGATTGAGACTAAGGTTTGCGGGGAAGTAACTGATGGGGAGATTACATTTTAATTCTTAATTTCCAATTACCAATATTCAATTTTGGTGTTTTATTTTTATCAAAACAGCTTTTGAAAATTGAACATTGAGAATTAAACATTCCCTCTACTGCCCCCACCCCATCTTGTCTCGGAGCACTTTGTAGTAACGCTTGTTTGATATTCTTATCAGGTGGATGATTCGGCTGGATTTGCGGATTTTGATTTCGTCGCCGTACTTGAGAGGGAGGATTACTTGGCCGTCCATTGTAAGTCCGATGTCGTTGTCGGCGTACCTGCGTTCCGTTTCGAGCTTGATGTTGAGCTGGCGGTTGTTTGGTATAACTATCGGTCTGTTGGAAAGTGCTGTCGGGCAAATAGGCGTCATTATTAACGCCGGGAGTTGCGGATGAATGATTGGGCCTCCGGCTGAAAGTGAATGGCCGGTTGAACCTGTCGGAGTTGCTACGATTACACCGTCTGCGCCGAATCTGATCATTTTTCTTTGGTCGATTGCGACTGAGAGATGGATAAGTCTGGCGAAGTTGCCTTGGTTTATTACGGCGTCGTTTAGGGCTACGAATGTCTTGAACTTCTTGTTGTCGCGATAGACCGTTACTCTTAGGAGGGTTCTGTGGTCGATATAATAATTGCCTTTGAAGATTTTTTCGAGCGTTTCGAAGATGCGTTCGGGTTTGTGGAGTTCTGTTAAAAATCCCAGCGTGCCCAGGTGGACACCGAGGATATGAGGTTTGTTGTCTTTTGAGGTTTCGCGAATGGTTTTCAGAAGGGTTCCGTCACCGCCGAGGGTTATTATCATGTCCATTTCGCGCATCATGCGGTTTTTGGACATGTGGCCTTTGCGCTTGTCAATGGAGGTGGCGATTCTGCTGTCGAAAGCTACCGTTTTCCCGTTTTTCTCGAGGTATTTTATTAGTTTCTGGATGTATTTTTTCTTGCCTTCGAGGTTTTTGCGGCCGATCAGGCCGATCTTTTCGAGTTTTTTGGGTTGTTTTATGGCCATGAATAGTTAGTAAGAAGTAAGAAGTAAGAAGTAAGAAGTAAGAAGTAAGAAGTAAGAAGTAAGAAGTAAGAAGTAAGAAGTAAGAAGTAAGAAGTAAGAA
>JAHIUS010000027.1 GCA_018816885.1 Patescibacteria group bacterium
AATCCAAGTCTGGGGCAAATCGTTTCAGATTCTCCCTATTTAAAGGCCCAATACTGGTTTTAAAATTCACAAACTCTACATTGATTACTTGCGAATCATCATTTTTTTCAAGAGTAAAGTTTAAGTCAGCAGAAAACTCGCCCGTGCCTTGCCCCAGAATCGAATGTGAAAAAGGCATTGATTCGGATATATGTTTGGTGGCAACACCATCTGGGCTATTTCTCAGCTGATTCAGTATTATTTGAAGGTCGGCAGGCGGGAGTCCTTCTGAAAAATCTTCAGTAAATTGAGAAAAACCATTTCGAGCTTTCTCAATCTTAGATTCAGTCACATCACGAACCTCCTCTTCGGTAGCCTTATCCTCGGAAGATACTCGATTTTCCACGCTTTCTTCCGCTACTACTGCTTCTTGGACAGGCGCGCCAGATTCCTCAACGGAAGGAGTTGCAGCAGGCGGCACATAATTAATAACATCTTTAAGTTCTGCTTCAACATCTTCCATGTCCAGCCATACATCCAAATAATCTGAATAACCAGAAAAATTTTCTGACGTTGCTCTATTGTAATTAGATCCAATTTTATAAAGTCTATCTTCAAAATCCATCCCGGGATCAGGTGCTTCCCCAGACTCTATTTTTTGACGAGCTTGGTCATATAGCTCTTTTAAATAATTAAGCTCCTCAGGGATAGTTTCCTCCAAAACATTGTCGATCTCATCTTCCACAGAACCTTGTAATGTCTCGGTCTTTTCACGAAAATACTCTGCTTGATCGTCCGACTCTTTTTGGTCTGCCAAGTTTTTATCCATAAACTCTTCCCACAATGCATTTAGCTTATCTTCAAATATGATTGCCTCACCCGAATTAAACCCCTCGAGAAAAACTATCATCTCCTGCACATCTGCAGAAGTCTTATTAATTCTCGACTCATAAGATTTCTGCAGCTCATCAGTATCGGAAAATCCGTCTTCTATACCATCGGCAATATCTTTTTCCTCCTCCTCTTGATCAGCTTTTTCATGCCGGACATCCTCTGCAGAAGTGGTGTCAGGATTAGATTCAAGCCAAACAAACCTCCCATCCTCCTCCCAAAATTTATGCCAAAGAAAACTCATAATTTATAAATCTTTTAATAAATCTTCAGCAGCACGCTCATCCGACGCATGGTCAACCTCTTCCATTTTCTTCTTCATCTTGCGCAGCGGACCCCTCTTGAATTCCTTCAACCCCTCAAGATGCCTCTTGATCGTTTCCGCCACATTCCTGTTATGTGCCTTTGTAGTCTTGATTTTCTTCTCTTCCCCTTTTTTTAAAGCCGAAAGAATCTTGTTTTGCACATTTTCAGGCAATTTATCCGCAATTTTCAGCAGTTTTTCCCTGTAATCATCAGAAATACAGGTGAAAGCCTCGAGTTGTGATAAAAAGTCAGACATTTAGCGCTTTTAAATCCAATAATTATACCATAAAATGACCTCAGATGCTATCAACTCTATCCCAAACAGTCGGACTACCGATAATCAGCGAGCAGGCGGAAGGACCTGTGGCCTTGATAAAAGACATCCTAATAGACCCGAATAACGGCGGGGTAACGGGAGTAGCGATCCTCATGTCAAAGAAGATAGTGGCGACCTCGGACATTCGTTCCTGGACTCCTGAAGGAATAAAAGTTGTCGATGAAACCGCAATTATCGAGCGCAGCGAAATTATCAAGCAGCAAATCAGCATTCTCGGCCATGCGGTTTTTGATAAAAACGAAAAATTCCTCGGGATCGTTCATGATTTTGTTGTAGATACGGAAGTAAGCCAGCTCAAACAGATATTTGTCAAAAAAAGCATTATATTTATACCGATCGAGAAAAGAATTATCGATTACCGGGATATTGTAGAAATTTTGCCGGATAGAATCGTTGTCAAAAACGGCCTCGCTCCGAGTAAGGAGAAAGTCAGGGCATTTGTCGCGATGAAGAAAATGACAGCCGCAACGGGATGACTACAAAAAACTGTTTCCCGCAGGGAAACACCACTCGTTGTAGACTGCAGACTGTAGACTAAAAAAAAGGGCACCTCTTGCGAGGCATATCTCTATGTCAGAAATAACTCGCGCGAAGCGCTCCAAATACTGGATACATAATACTTGATACTTGCTACTAAAAAGAACGCCCCGAAGGGCGTTCTTTTTTCTGATTTTTGTTTTTGCGCTAAAGGTATTAGCGAGCGGCCTGATTATGTCACGGCTTCGTCTCCGGTTCCGGCACCGAGTATTACGGTGTTCACTATAGCGAATGAAAGCAGGATGATGACGATACCAACGATTGCGTATATAAGAATCTTCTTAGCCTTACCTGTTTGTTCGTCTTGACCACCTGATGTTACATACAGGACGCCTCCGTAGATAATCATTGCGGTAGCAATAAATCCCAAGAAGTAGAGGAAAAAGTTGATAATTACTCTTGCAAGAGTTCGGAAACTCCCCTCGCCGCCTGTTGCAGCAGAGATATTTTCCGGATTATCACTTGCATCGATTAGAGCAGCTGAAGCACCGGGTACGCCGACGAAATGCCATAGAACAAGCAAAATCGCCAACATCCCACCGAAAAGTAGGCTGTCTTTTATCAGCTCACGGCTGAAAGAAGATGTTTTCATAGAAGAAAATGTTAAATTTTATATGAAAATGAACTTATCGTGATTATAGCTAAGATTCCGCCTAAGACATAAGCAAATACCATTGACACATTCGGGAAATAAATCGTAGCAAGCACATAATTCCAACCTGTAATTGCGTAAAAACGGCTTGCTTTAGCCAATAACACGGACTTCCTCCTGAAGCTTAATATCGAATTGACCTTTAACCTCTTTTTTGGCGATTTCAGCAAGTTCAAGGATATCGTTTGCGGTTGCATTGCCGGTATTCAAAATAAAATTCGCATGTTTATCGCTGATTTGTGCGCCCCCGACAGTCTTGCCTTTAAGCCCGCATTTCTCGATCAACTCTCCCGCAGAATGCCCGTCCGGATTTTTAAAAAAAGAACCCGCAGTCATTCCGTGAGGTTGTTTTTCACGCCTTTTTGATAGAATTTCCTTCATTTTTCCTTCATCACATTTCCCGGAAACTTTAAAAGCGGCTTTCAATAAAATATCACCGGTATCCTTTAATCTGGAATATCTGTATTTAAAATCAAAATATTCCGGCCCAACTTCGCCTTCATTAAGAAGCCACGCTCGAGTCAGGATGTCCGCAATTTCTTTGCCGAAACACCCCGCATTTCCATGTATCGCGCCCCCAACGGTACCCGGAAGATAGGCAAACTCCTCAAGTCCGCCGGCAGCTTTGGCAACCTGCGGCCACTTCGCCCCGGCCTCGGCAATTGCCTCATTCCCTTCGAGAACAACGCCGGTTCCGGACATTTTAATGACAAGTCCCGAGAATCCCTCGTCTTTGAAAAGAACATTGCTTCCTCCGCCCAAAACGAAATAAGACAGATTCTCTTTTTGCGCCCAAGCAACAAGATCCATGGCCTCCTGCGCAGAAGCTGCCTCGGCAAAATATTTGGCCGGTCCTCCAACCCGAAAGGTAGAATGCTTGGAAAGAGGCTCGTTTTGTTTGAGAAGTGACTTATCCATCGGGTTAAAGGGTAGCAAAGCTAACTACAGTTTGACAACGGAAATAAGTTTGATATTATTTCGGCGCTTACCACGCCACCTTAGCTCAGTTGGTAGAGCAACCGCCTTGTAAGCGGTGGGTCGTCGGTTCGACTCCGACAGGTGGCTCCACACGCAAAACGGGAAGGATTCCCGGTTTTGCGCTTTAAAAAACACAGAACAAGAACGCAACTTAGGCGCAAGCCAGTCATAACATTATAATTTGTTGAAAAAATAATCAAACAATCCTCTCACCTACCCGCCACTCTCATATCCTCAAGCGAAATGACGGAGTTTTTGCCCTTTTTCCATGCGTTTAGCCAAGGAATCTCGGCGTGAGTCATCTCTTTAAGCTGCCAAGCGGAATATCTGGCGTATTTTTCAGCAACATTTCGGATCAAGGTCTTTTGTTTTTTGGATAAAGAACTGGCATCCCCACCGCAATCTTCAGGAGAAATAATAGAAAGTTTCTTGAATTTCCTGTAAACAGCAGGATAAACGGGGCCATACTCCCAGGCCTGGAATTTATTTTCAATAATAGGGGAGGAAAAACGTCCCAGATGCTCAAGCTGGACATAATAAAGCAGCTTCTGCAGCTTCAGTTTAGAGATATCATAGCAGTCTCCCATGAGCTTATGCGCTTCATCCAAAATACATCTGCAAACATCAATGGGATCGCAAAAATCATTCTTGATAACAGGTTCGAATCTCTGAAAATCCAGCCTCAAACCGGTTGCGCTGCAAAACCTCTGAAGCATAGATGTGCTGAATCCGGCTTCGCAGCTCTCAAGCCTTGCAACGGTAGATTGAGGAACTCCCATTTGCTCTGCAAGTTCGCGTTGGGTCCATCCGAGCTCCTCGCGACGAAGCTTGATCTGTACGGACAGATTGGCTGCCAAGGAGCTCCTCTCCAAGTATTCGCGGACGTCGGGCTGATTAACGTATTCCCTAAGTTTTTCCATATCGGTTTTAGCCATAAGTAGAATTATTTTAAAGCAGAAGCATTATATTAATTTTGATATAACGAGTCAATAGCAATAGCGATTTTGTTATTACTGTAATCCGTTAAGTTTTTCCGGCCTTGTTCAATATCTTTGTTGTTGGTTTTTTGAGTTTTTTTTGTAAAACCGTGAAAAATAATAAATTTCTCGCCATCAATAACAAAGAAAAGCCTGCAAATATTGTTCCCAAGTCTAACTCTAAGCTCAAAGCATTTGAAATCCCCATGGCGAAAATGCTTAATATTGCGCTTGGAATAGAAATAAGCCGGGAGATTCTTAATCTTGTCAAAAGCCTTTATTCCAAGTTTCTTGTTGGAAGAAAACAACCCAATCAAATAAGTGGCAACAGGAGAATCCTCGCCATCTTGACTGTAAAATTTGACCCGAAATTTGAGCACATCTTTGCCGGACATACTCCTGACGCTAGCATATCGACATTAAATCTATGTTAAATATGCGAAAAACACCTTTCCCAATTGCAATCTTATTGTTAAAATACCCCCGCTTTTTGAAAATCGTGCTTTAAAGCACAAAAACACGGGCAGGTTCCGGAGCGGTCAAACGGGGCAGACTGTAAATCTGTTGGCTCAGCCTTCGAAGGTTCGAATCCTTCCCTGCCCACCACGATAAGGGCGAGTTTTGCGTTCCGAAGCGTTAGGAAGGCGAGTTCCACCGAGCCTTCCGTGAGCGAAGGATGCCGAATAATAAATCTGACAAACCTGGTAACGACAGGTTGGCAAATTTGTTAATGAGGCAAGCAAAACCCCATTGGCACACGAAAACAGAAAAAACAGGATGAAATCCTGATTGCGCGCCTCAAGAACGGAGAACAATATCGCAAATTAAGGCGGGGCCAGATTTAACGTTGAATCAAACCTAGTCGAGAAGCAATTCAGATGATAGAATCGCTGTACTATGCCTACCCTAACAATCCAAGGACAACACGCTCTCAAAGGAGAAGTCGCAATCAGCGGCTCGAAGAACGCAACTCTACCGATTATTGCAGCGTGCCTTCTAACCAAGGAGCCTTGCGTTCTCAGCAATGTCCCGAACATTTCGGATGTCCACAATATGCTCAAGATTTTGGAGCAATTGGGAGCGAAAACCTCTTATGAAAATCATCAAGTTTTCATCGAAGCCAAAAATATCCGCAAAACCAACCTTCACTCGGAAGAAATCAATAAAATGCGCGCCTCAATCCTGGTTTTGGGTCCGCTTTTGGCTAGAAATAAAGAAGTCAGAATGGATTTTCCGGGAGGATGCGTGCTCGGCAAAAGATCTGTCCACGCCCATACTCATGCGCTCAAGAAACTCGGCGCAGAAGTTGTCGAAGAAGAAGAAAATCTACAATTAAAAGCCGCAAAACTCAAAGGAGCCAGAATAATAATGGCCGAAGCATCGGTTACAGCGACAGAAAATGCGGTAATGGCCGCAGTTCTCGCAGAAGGATTAACCGAAATAAGATGGGCCGCAATGGAGCCGCATGTTCAGGATTTGTGTAATTTTTTGAATAAAATGGGAGCAAAAATCGAAGGAATCGGAACTCCTGTCCTGAAAATCCAAGGAGTAACCGAACTCAACGGAGCCAACCACGAAATCATAGCGGACTACCTGGAAACGGGAACACTCGCACTCGCTGGAGTTTTAACCAACAGCAACATAACTCTAACGAATACTCATTCCGAAGACCTGGACAGCTTTTTCCAAAAACTGGAAGAGGTCGGCGCAAAATTTTCACTCAAAAAAGACTCAATCCAAATAAAACCCTCAAAAAACTGGCAAGCGGTCGAAAAACTCCAAACCTCGGTCTACCCCGGATTCGCAACAGATCTACAAGCACCATTCACAGTCCTCTTAACCCAAGCAAAAGGCGAAAGCAAAATCTACGAAACACTCTTCGAAGGCCGCCTAAACTACCTCTTCGAACTCCAAAAAATGGGCGCGGAAATCGACATAATCAGCCCGCACCAAGCAACAATCCATGGCGGCAAACAGCTCAAGGCAACGGAAATAGCAAGTTGCGACATCCGAGCGGGAGCGGCAATGGTCCTGGCAGCACTCGCAGCAAAAGGAGAGACCAGAATCTCCAATATCTACTACATCGATAGAGGCTACGAAAAGTTGGATGAGAAATTAAGAAGCCTGGGGGCGAAGATTAAGAGGGATTGACAAATTCGCCAAAAATCCTTAGACTAACCTCTTAATATTTTTTTCGCAAACATGACCCAAGAAGAATTCCCAATAAAAATCCTGACAGACTCAGGGCATCGGCGGATAGACGCATATGCACCGGATTCTCGTTTGGAAAGTACGGTTATGGCAGTAGTTCTCGTAGCAGGATTAGCTGTGCAAGTGGTTCTGACTAATTGTCGCGGCTGTTTCTCTGGAGCAGATGAAGAAACCCCTGCATTGATGGAAGACGATGATGGTGATTTTTAATCAAAAAAGATGCCGGGATCACAA
>JAHIUS010000028.1 GCA_018816885.1 Patescibacteria group bacterium
CAAACAAAAAGTTCTCATTCATCGTGGCATTTCTAAGCAACGTAGAAAGAAAATGATTGATTACATGCTAGAGAATTTCTAGCAAAAAACGTGACACCTACACAGCAACTATTTTTTCCCTATATCCCTAAATTTGATTAAAAATCCAATAGGAAGTCGATCCAATTGATCCAAATCATCATCCGTAAGCTGACTATAATGTTCAAGCTTATTTGATCTCGGGACATTCATCATAAACACACTTCTTAAATTTAGTGCAGCACTATAAACCACATACCGCTACCCTGTCAACCAGTTGACAACCCTGTTGACAACTTCAAAACAAAAGGTTGACAACTTTCCAACCAAGCATTACAATAAAGCTGTCAATTAAACCATCTGTATGAATATAGAAAAACTCATACTGGACGCAATCAAGCGCAACGGAAAGGCAACAAGCCGTGAAATCATTGCGCAAACAGGTTTATCCCGTGAATACATAAACCGCCACTTTCGCAAGCTTGCCGCGGAAAAGAAACTCATCCTCGTAGGAAAAGCCAATAAAGCACACTATCTATCTTTCAATAAAAAAAATCTATCCCTGGCAAAACCCACATACAAGCACACTTTCAAAAGAGCCGATTTAAGCGAAGACCACATCTTGAAACTGATAAAAGCCAGAAACAACACCCTCAAAAATCTCCGTAAAAACGAAAACGATATATTCACTTATGCTTTTTTGGAGATGGCCAACAACGCCATCGAACACTCCAAAGGAGTAAATGTGGAAATTAAAGTCACGAGAGATACAAGATCTGTTGAATTCAGAATTTCAGATAACGGAATCGGAATTTTCAACAATTTAATCAAAAAAAACGGCCTCAAAAACGAGCTCGAAGCCATCCAGGACCTATTAAAAGGCAAACAAACCACCGCCCCGGAGAATCATTCGGGACAAGGAATATTTTTTACATCCAAAACAGCGGACATCTTCATAATAGAAAGCGGCAAAAAACGCCTGACGATCAATAACGAACTGCACGACATATTCGTCCGGGACATCCCTCACAAAAAAGGAACAACAATCATATTCAAATTGAACCTCCCCTCAAAAAAAGACCTTACGGAAATCTTCAGACAATACTCAACGGAAGATGCTTTCGACAAAACCCAAATCACCGTCGAGCTATACAAAGCGGATGAGTTTTTCGTCTCACGCTCCCAGGCCCGCAGAATCCTCCACGGCCTCGACAAATTCAAGCTTATAGTCCTCGATTTCAAAGGAATTGACCTCGCCGGCCAAGCCTTCTGCGACGAAATCTTCCGAGTCTTCTCAAAAAACCACCCCGAAATCCGCATCGAATACGAAAACGCCAACGAAAATGTCCGATTCATGATCAAGAGAGCACTCATCAACTAACACACACTACCCAACAACCCTCCCACCCTGAAACTCCACAACATAATCAAACATCGGCAGCAAATTCAGCCTATGAACCGAAGCAATGATAGTTTTATCCGGATATTCCGCAAAAATCCTCTCAAAAATCGCCTTCTCGTTCGCCATATCAACGCTGCTTGTCGGCTCATCCATCAGCAGAATATCAGACCCGCGCCCGGCAACCAACCCGCGAGCAAGCGCCAATCGTTGATTCTCCCCGCCACTCAGATTGACACCCTTTTCCGCAATATCCGTATTCAGCCCATCCGGTAGCCGCGAAACAACCTTTCCAAACCTCGCAATCTCGATCGCGCGATCAATCTCCTTCCGCGGAACAGAAACCCCCATCGTAATATTGTACTTGATAGTATTTTCAAAAATCTCAGGCTCCTGCGGCATCAAAGTCGTCATCTCATGCAGATACGAAAGCCCTCCCGCGACCCCTTTGCCATCAACAAGAACCTTAGCCTTATCGGTAGCATAAATCCCGCGCAAAAGCCCCAGAACCGTACTCTTTCCGCAACCGCTTTCCCCGACAAAAGCTATCCTCGCTCCACGAGGAATATTCAGAGAAACATCCTTAATCTGATGCTTTTTCTGCTTCTCGTCAGTATAAGTAAAACAAAGCCCTTGCACCCGAATCTCACTCCATTTGCCATCAACCATCCGCAACTTACCATTAGCCATCTGCAATCCGCCATCAGCCATAAAAAGCCCTTCCGCCGACGCCAAAGCCGCATCCTGCTCGACAGTTTTACTGTACTTCCAGGCAAAATCATAAAACTTACTGGAGATCCTATCCAAATATCCATAAAGCATATATAGAGATCCAACCATCACAACCCCTTCAGCCATCACCATTCGATAAATTTCAATCCCCAGAACCCCAAAAATCATCGCAGTAATAATAAAAGTCATGCACGCCCACTTCACCTCATTGAGGATAATGTTTTTCTTGAAAACAGGCAGCGCCGCAAACTGCCTCTTCCGGTACTCCTTAACCGCACTGTTCCCAAACCTCATTGTCAAAACCGTAAAAATATTCGTGACATAATCGTGAATCGCAGAAGAAACTTTGTTGTAGTGGGAATTTAATTTTTTATATTGTTTAAAAAGAATCCGATCAAATAAAATAACCTCCAAAATAGCCACAACGGAAAAGAAAAACGCAACCGCCGCGACATAAGGTTCAATCAAGAAAAGCGCCACAAAAGACCCGAAAACCGCAATAAAAATCTCGATCAGCTCAAAAGTATCCTGCGTGAAATTATACAGCGCATCCCTTCCCCGACGGATTTTATCGATATTTTTTCCCGAATGATTATTCCGGTGCCACTCAATCGACCGCCCAAAAAGCGACTCAAGCGCCTCCTCCTGATACTTGGCAGTAATATAAAAAGCCGTTTTCCTCTCCAAAACACGCCCCGTCCCGTGAAAAACCCAAAAAAGCACCGACAAAGAGGCAAAAGCCCCAAGATAAAACGCCACTTCCCTAAGAACCTCTTCAGGCTCACCCCCAACCTGTAAAACATTAAAAAGCTTCCCGAAAATGTAAGGCTCCAAAAGCCAAAGCGACGCCCCTGTAGAAATCAAAGCAAGGTACAGCAGCACCGTAAGTCGATGCCCTTTGGCATGCTTATAAGCGGTTTTGATCAAAGATGTGATTGGATTTCTCATAGCGGGAGCACTATACCATAAAATCCGTGAATAGCAAGGTCGGAAAGTGTATAGTTTCACACAAAATGTATAGCTTTGTATAGTTTTGACATTTTTGTATAGTTTTGCTACAATCCCATTATGATGGATCAACTTATCACAATCAAAGAGGCCGCCAAGATCTTAGGTGTTTCAATAATGACCCTGAGAAGGTGGGATGAATCCGGGAAGTTGCCCGCAATCAGGATTGGAGAAACCGGACACCGAAGGTACAAAGAAAGCGAGATCCTGCTATTAACAACAAGTCTTTTTTCTTTAGCAAGAAGATGGGTTCTTAGCGAAACCCCACAAGAACCGGAAAAAGATTTTTATTGCCAAGACAGTTCTATATTCAAAGCAAGATTTGACCGGATGGAAAGCGAAATCCAAAAAATCCCTGCACTACAAGAAACTTTTTCATTGATAACTTCCAGTGCAGGAGAAATCGGGAATAACTCTTTCGATCACAACCTGGGCAATTGGCCGGACATACCCGGAATCTTTTATGGATACGATTTAACAAAAAAAATTGTCATCCTGGCAGACAGAGGCCGCGGAATATTGAAAACACTACAGCAGGTAAGACCGATTTTGAGCAATGACTCAGAGGCATTAAAAGTTGCATTTACAGAAAAGCTATCGGGACGTGCAGAAAAGCGCGGCAATGGACTTAAATATGTAAAAATTAACGCAATGCAAGGGGCCATAAGCCTGGACTTCCAAACCGGAAATGCAAAACTAAACTTGCCAAAATTCGCAACGAATTTAAACATTACTGAAGCCACTAACTCATTTCATGGCTGCTTAGTCTTAATAGAATTTTAATAAAAAACAATGAAAATCTCTCTGAAAAAATTTGGAACAGTCCTAATATCACGACAATTGGGACAAGAATCTTTCAAAGCATTTAAGCCCACTCTGGACAAAATTACCGAAAACGAAATTGTAGAAATCGATTTTGAAGGCATAACCACGTTTTCTCCATCATGGGGAGATGAATTTTTAAGCCCAATCCTAGAAAAATACGGCCAAAAACTAATACTGCTAAACACTCAAAATCCTTCTGTAAAAACAACTTTGCAACTACTGAAAGATCTCGACAACAAGCAATTCAATATTGCAAGCTAAAGCAACAAGCCAAACTGTGCGAGAGTTAAAACTTTCCATCACATTCTTCGCTAAATAATACCCCACGAGCCAGCAAGCGAGTCCCGCCTTGGCGGGATGCCCCATACCCCTTTACCCTTTGCCCTTCCCATGCTACAATCCCCCTCCTATGGAAACCGATTCCCCCAACCAAATCGAAACAGACCTAAGAAGTTTGGAGCTTCTGAACCTGACTTCCGTGGAAATTTTCGGGAAAATGGGAACCCCTGATCGCGAAACTCAATTCGACAATGAGATTGATCAATTAATGAAACTTCTGGAAGAAATCGACCCGGAAACGACGCCGGCCCCCTTGAAAGAAAAACTTTCACGAATGATACCGCATGTCGTAGATGTCCTTTTGAAAATACAAGACCCTACAAAAAGCATCCCGAAATCCCTAAAAATCATCAAAAAAACTCTGGGAATTTTCTTCCAAAACACAAACGAACCCAGCTCAAAACAAAGAGTCCCAACGGTAGACGAACTCTACAGCCGACTACAAACCCACCGCCAAGAACTAAGCAGGCAAGCGGACGAATTGCGCAAATACCTGGAAGCAATCTGCCAGGGACACAGGCAGCTCTCCGATTCGGGAAAACAAGACCTCGCAGACTACACCTTCGTAATAACCAGCCTCCTGGAAAAAGTTGCAACCCACCAAAACACCCCCGCAAACCGCGCCGAAGCATTGACGCTATTAAGACTGCTACTGAAAATTATCACTGCTTGATACCTTTTGCTAAACAAGCAAAAAGAAATCATGAGGCACTTTGACCACCCTTTCATCATAAATCTCAAGCCCCCTCGAGTGACAAATCAATCCATAAGGTGAATTTAGGCGATCCATAATCCCCCACAACTGCTTTGTATCTTTTTTGCCCATACCAACTTCAAGAGGGATGTCCTTTCCACCAACACTAACAACAAAATCCACATGCAAATCATGCCCCTTCTCATAGTAAGAAATAATGCCTCTGTGTTTCGCCGTCATCTCCCGATACAAGTACATCCCAACCACATCTTCGAGAAGCTCTCCCTTGTGTTTTTCGATCAAATCTTCACCACCAACCGCAAAAAGAATTGATGCACGAATCGCAGGCGACATAAATAAATACTTCTTAGGTTTCTTAGCTTTATTTTTAACAGAACCATAAGGCTGAACCTCAACAACCAATTCCGCCTTGACCAAAGCCACCAAAATATCTGAAACCGTCTCATGCCTAATATTAAGATTAGATGCCAACTTATTAGTGCTAATACCGCTGGATATCGCCAAAACAGATAGTATCTGTAAAATATACGGCGCTGTTGTTTTTTTAAAATTCCCAAGTTGAGGAAGATCTACTTCAACAATCGCCCTTACAGTCTGATAAATAGCATCAAAAGCTTGCGTTTTGTCCTCGTAAACAGTTGCAAACGGGATTGAACCGACAAACATATAGTCCGACAACGCATTGCTCGGAACCTTGCCCCAATATTGCTCAACAAGACCTTCAACCCCCTTCAAACGCGCATAAATATCGGAAGCATTGTCTTGAAAAAAAATCGCCTCAGTCACACGTTTTTTCAAGTCCTTTATCGGCCATACACCATGCTTAACAACCATATATTCAGCAAAAGACATTGGATATAAAGGCTCAACCTTCAACCGTCTTTGCTCATCGGCATTTCTTTGAAGAGCAACCGCTGATGAACCTGTTGCAAATATAAAAATATTTGGATTTTTATCAAACAAAACCTTAACAACACTCGCCCAATTTTCGTCATAATGAACCTCATCCAAAAACAAAAAAATCTTCTTCCGATGAGTAGCGAGACTAATATCGGCCACCTTCTCATAAGCATTCAAAACTTCGTGCAAATTAGACCCCAAAGAATTAACAACTTCATCAAGTGAAAAATATATAAACTCAACATCATGCGACTTGATAATTTGATTATAAACTTGTGCCAATAAAGTGGATTTTCCAACCCCTCTCAAGCCGGGAACAACAACCCACCTAACATCTCCAATTTTAGAAATGCTCAGATGCTGCAGAACATATTGCTGTATTTTTATGAAAATCGTCCTGGTCGGATACACTTTGCCAAGCGAATTCCTGGTCTTGGAACGCAAAATCCCAGACGTTTCCTTCATCTGCTTGCTAACATAATCAATAACGGGGAGTAGATTCATCCTAATGATTTTAAGGTTAAAAACCATCCCTACTCTATCACAACCGCGAAGCAAAAGCAAGCCCTTCCCTATTACAACCGCGAAGCAGAAAATCGCCATCTGTTACACAAGACTAGAACTTGTACCCAAGCCCTCTACCTGGTAATTTGACCACACCATATCATGAATGAAAAACTACCAAAAATAATCGGCAAGCAGGTTTACATCAGGCCATTGCAAAAGGATGACTTCGAAAACTGGTCCAACGCCGGCGAATCCAAAGAGTTTCGTATTATGTGCGGAGCATCCAAAGACTCCAAAGCCCCTGCAACAAAAAAGATGAAGGACAAGTTCAAAAAAGCAATCGACCAAAAATCAGGTTTACATTTTGCAATTATCAAAAAAGCCGACGAAGTATATGTCGGTAGTTGCAGGCTCCACATGGTAAATCAATGTGACAACAATGCAAGACTGGCAATCGGACTGCTTTCAACTTATTTCGGAAAGGGTTATGGAACAGATGCAATTAAATGTTTATTAAAATTCGGGTTCAAAACAATGAAACTGCATCGAATTGAATTGAGAGTTTTGGACTTTAACAAAAGAGGTATTGGCGCTTACAAAAAATGCGGATTCAAAGAAGACGGCATACTAAGAGAAAACGCCTACATTGATGGGAAGTACTACGATGACATTATGATGAGTATCCTCGAGTCCGAATTTAAAGAATAACCCATATGAACCTACACCCAAAGAACACCTTCCACATCGTCCGCCACGGCAAAGCCAAAAACAACGAACTCGGCATCGAGTCCTGCAAATTGGAAACCCAAAAAGCGTACGGCCTTATCCCAAAAGGACGAGAAATAGTCAGCCAAGAGTCCCAAAAATACACAGACTTCGACCTGATATTTTCATCTCCATTCAGACGCACGCAAGAAACCGCCGCCTTTTTCGCCGAAACATCAAACTGCGAAATTATTCTGGACGACAGACTTGTAGATTTGGATCTTGGAGATCTGGATTTAAAATCATACGAAACCTCGAAATCTGTCACCAAACAACATCCCGACCCGGATTATATTTACCCGAATGGGGGAAGTTTCAACCAATCATTACATCGATTAACAGACTTTGTAACAGATATAAATTCAAAATACGAAGACAAGAAAATACTAATCGTAAGCCACGGATTCCCTTGTGAAGCATTACTCGACTGGGCAAACGATATCCCTCTCAGAAACTGGGAAAAATGCATGGAAAAAGGGAAGGTGTTCCCGCTAAAAACCCAACCATATGAAAAAAGTTAAACGCAAATGGGACATGCTGTCCGAAGAAAAACGGAAAGCCTGCATTGAAAAAACCATTACCTTCTTCTCAATTGAACACGACCAAGAATTAGGCGTAATCGCAGCAGAAAGCATCCTGGATTTCTTTCTGCAAAATGCAGGAGAAGAAATCTATAACAGAGGAATCGAAAACGCAAAACAGCTACTCAAAGAACGTTTTTGCGATCTGGAAGTGGAATTGGATCTGCTCTTAAAAAAGTGATACTGGAGCCACCACCGAGAGTCGAACTCGGGACCCCTCCCTTACCATGGGAGTGCTCTACCACTGAGCTATGGTGGCCTATTAACCGTAAGAATCAATCCGAATTTTCAATACCCTATACCCCATGCCCTAAATCCTATATCCTCAATAGCGAAAACAAGCTTACTTTAATCCACAATGAACCTCAAGAAAATCTTCGTCTACATCTTCCTGCCAATCTTCCTTATCACATCAGTCCCCGCAGGATATTACGGCTCAAAAAAAGTCTATAGATACTACCTCAACCAAAAAAACCATAGCCAAATCGAACCAGCCATCCCATCCACCACAGACCAACAACCATCCGCCATCAGCTATCCACCGGGAACTAACCTCCCAATCGACTTCTACTCCCAAGCCCCATACGCCGACTGGTCGATGCCCTACCAAGAAGCCTGCGAAGAAGCCAGCCTGATCATGGCCTACAACTTTGTCGCCGGAATCCAGATGTCTCTCGAAGAATTTCACCAAGAACTTCTCGATCTCGTCGACTGGGAAATTGGATATTTCGGCTATTACGAACACACCACTCTCGAAGAAACAGCCGAGATTTTGACCGAATACTATGATTTTTCCGATTGGGAAATTTTAGAAATAAAAACCATCCAAGACCTAAAACCTCATCTCTCAGCCGGAAACCCGATAATCGCGCCCTTTGCCGGAAGAATGCTCGAGAACCCAAACTACACCGGAGAAGGCCCCTACTACCACATGATGGTTCTCCGCGGATACGATGAAAGCCACGTCATCACCAACGACGTCGGAACCCGCAACGGCGAAAACTACCAATACACTTACAACGTGCTTCTGGAATCACTCCACAACTGGCATGACATCGATATATCTCTGGGAGAAAAGGTTGTGTTGGTGCTGAAAAACACATCGTCCCTCCTCAGCCAAACACCAAAAAACCTTCCATGATGCCGCCAATCCTCATAACACATAAATCCTGGTAAACAGGTGGGCACCCTCATCTCCGAACCGCAATCCGAAGAGATATTGGACTCCCTCAATTTTTATGGTCGAGTTTGTGTTGCGAAGATCACGCGAACATCACAGAAAGTAATTTTCACTTTACGCTTTTGATTCCCAAAGTCAAAGGCGAATCCTGCCTTAGCGGGATACCCTATGCCCCATGCCCAACGAAACAACCAAAAGCCCCACCTGCACCAAAAGTCCAATCCCAAACGACACCGGTATTGCAAAAATCCCGATACTATCGACCAACCAAGCACTCAGCCCAATCGTAAGCCCAATCGTCGCCACATGAATAACAGAAGGCCGCAGCGTATCTTTCAACGCATAATGAGCCCTTGCCAAAAGATGCATTAAGCTTTCCAAAGGTACAGAAAAACAATAAATCACCAGCATCGCCGCAGTCAAATTAACCGCCTCCTGCGTAAAAGCCCCTCCCCCCAAGAAAAATCCGATGATAACCTTAGAAAAAACCGCCAACCCGAGCGCCGCCAACCCCGTTGCCAGAAGAATCCGGAAGCTCTTCTCTTTCACAATTCTCCAAAATTCCCTCTGCCCTGAAACCCTCGACAACTCCGAAAACGCCACCAGCGCTATCGCAATCCCGATCAAACTCACAGGCACACTTTGGAAATTCCTCGCAAAACTATAAATCGTCACGCTCCCCTCCGGCAAATTTGATGCCAGTCGCACAAACCAAATCAGCAGAATCTGCCACATCGCCAGCTGAAAAATCTTCGGCAGCATCAGCCTTAACGTCAGCTTAAAATTTTCATCAACATTAAAATTTAAATTAAACCTAAAACCATACCGCCTCGCCGGAATAAACCGCACCATCATATGAAGAAAAACCCCGAGCAAAGTCCCCAAGCTGAGCCCTAAAAGCCCAAACTCCGGCACCAAGACAACCGCCCCGAAAATTATCCCCAAATTATACATAACAGGAGCCAGCCCGTACCAAAGAAACCCCCGAATCGAGATCAACATCGACCCGAAAGTGTTTGAAATCGTAAAAAGAATCGGCGACAAAAGCATCAGTCGCGTCAGCAGAATATACTGTTCCTTCTGCTCCCCCGAAAAACCCGGCACCAAAAAATCCGCAAGAAGCGGCAAACAAATCGCAAAAATCAGCCCCGAAATCGCCAAAGCCACCACCCCAAAAGACAAAATCTGATTCGCATACTGCACAGCCCGCTTCCGCGACTTCTCATCCAATTCGGTAAAAATCGGCACAAAAGCCGCCAGCAAAGCCCCCGTCACAAAGACCGCCAAAAACAGATCCGGAACAGCAAAAGAAGCATTATAAACATCCAACTCCCCGCTCGCCCCAAACCTGTAAGCAAAGACTTTATCCCGCAAAAGCCCGGCAGTATAAGAAAGCCCCGAAGTCAGCATCAAAGCAAACGAAGTATGCAAAAGCAAGTTGCGAAACCCATGAGCCTCCTCTCGCTTGCGTTGAATTTTCAGAATCAAGGATCGAATCATCGTAAGCCACTATGCCCCATGGCCTTTACCCTAATCAAGCCTTACTAGCCGATTGCTTTATCAACTTGGTCAGCAACTTCCCGCTGCTCACCATTTACTTCATAAGGCCTTGTCGTAACACCATCTTCCGTAACAGTAACAACCAGTTGCTCTGCATCATTTTGAACAATCCTGCCGACAACTGGACCAGACTCTGACTCTCTCACTTCATGTGTAAAGATATTTACCATGTCATTTTTATGATTAAAAAATAAAAAACATCTTTCCACGATGGAAAGACATCAAACTTTTGTTCCATCTTTCCCCGCAGGGCCGGATTTAGCACCTTTCCTCCTCAAGAAGGTTGCTGTGGTTTCATAGGGCCGGTCCCTCCACCACTCTTGATAAACCTGATTGTGAAAACAACTTAACAAACCACCAAACCGAAATCAACAAAAAAAGCTTGACAATCCGTTAATGCCCCATGCCCCACTCTTTGATCCGGAGTCTTTGATTTTTGATCTACTCTAAGTCACCATCATAATCCCCGTACTTACCACCATGTACAAATAAGAAATCGCATACCACAGCAACGAATACCCGAGAATTTCTTTTACCAAAAAAAGATCCGCAAGAACAAAAATCATAAAATACTTCGTCCCATGATACAAAAACTCCTGATAATTTCTCTGATATCTGGCCGGAATAAAAAACCCAAGCACTTTCGACCCATCAAGAGGAGGAAAAGGCAATAAATTGAAGATAAAAAGCACAATCGACAGCTGAAAAACCGCCCCGAAAAGCGTCCCCGCAAAAGTCCCGGCCAGGTATTTGTAAGGAAAAGCCGCCGCAAAAGCAATCGCCAAATTCGCAAGAGGCCCCGCCGCCGCCGTAATCGCCGAATCCCTCACCGGATGCTCAAAATTCCTCGGGTCAACAGGTACAGGTTTCCCCCAACCAAGCCCCACAAGAAAGAGCATCAAAGTCCCCATCAAATCCAAATGCCGAAGCGGATTCAAGCTCACTCGACCATTATATTTGGCTGTCGAATCCCCCAGGTAGTTAGCCGTCCACGCATGCGCGAACTCATGAAAGGTCAAAACCACAATCAGCGCCGGAATAAAATAAAGATATTGAGTCATAATTTTTGCTTGCCAGAAGGATAATTCTTGATTAGACTGTCTCCGCTTTGGGGTCATTCTACTATCAATACGACTCCAACTACAACTACTTCTACTTACTACTACTACTAAAACCATGTCCAGAGTCTGCGAAAACTGCGGCAAGCATCCAACAACAGGTCACAACGTCAGTCACTCTCACAGGAAAACCAAGAGAAGATTCCTCCCAAACCTGGTAAACAAAAGAATCTTCAATCCGATAACAAAGGTTTTCACCCGGAAGAAACTCTGCACCAAGTGCCTGAAAACCATACGAAAGAGGATGGGGTAACCGAACCATCCAACTCAAACACAAGCCGACCCACAAGTCGGTATTTTCACAAACCCGGCACAACAAAAACACCTTCCATGATGCCGCCAATCCTCATAACACATAAATCCTGGTAAACAGGTGGGCACCCTCATCTCCAGATCACAATCCGAAGAAATATTGGACTCCCTCAATTTTTATGGTCGAGTTTGTGTTGCAAAGATCACGCGAACATCACAGAAAGTAACTCCAACTTTACTATACCCGGCCCCCAAAGTCAAAAACCCTGGAAAAAAACAAAACAATACGTTATAAGCTATAAGCCAATCGCGGAGAGATGGCAGAGTGGTCGATCGCGCTCGCTTGGAAAGCGGGTAGACTCGTAAGGGTCTCGGGGGTTCGAATCCCCCTCTCTCCGCCATGATCTGTACCCACTAGTGTCCCAAGAAAATAATGATTGAGGAGGTTTTCTGGTTTTGCAGTAGGCGAAAAAAGGGGATTTGGTAATGTGGGAATGTAAAAACACACATAACCCCTTTTTTCATGAAGAAAAGTACCACAAC
>JAHIUS010000002.1 GCA_018816885.1 Patescibacteria group bacterium
ATCTCAATTCCATCAGGTACGCTTTTCGCATCCAGAATAGCATTTATACTCCTATCATTTTCACTATAAGTCCTTTCCACACCCTGCTCGATAAGAGCCATATCCGTTTCCCCGGTCTCCCCGGAAATTTTTTCATAAAGCTGCATAATAACGGACAGCAAGGTTTGACCGGAAAACACATTTTTCAAAGCAGTAGCGGTAGGAAGCCCAGAAAGCTTAACCATCTTATCGACAGTTTTATACAGAGATCGTCTCAAGCTGGTGTTATCCATGCTTTCAAGCTCTCTGACCTCATCAGCACTCAAGCTCGGATCATTCAGTAGATCGCCTATTGCAATTTCGTGGCTTCCGCCGTCTCTTGCCTGGATATATTCATCAACAATATTCCCAATCGAAACTGTTGATAATTTCATCATAAGATCAACCTTGGAATTACTTATGGCTATACCCGTTTCCCTGAAAAACCACTGCATCTCGGGACTGTCTATTTTTGGTTTTCTCAAACCTATCAGTTCCGTGAGAGTAGGATCTCCTTCTTTCAAGTGGAAGCTTGGGACTATGTCATTAAGGATATAAATAGTAGCTACCGTAAAAGCTGTCCAGCCAATACCTTTTTTAACTGTATCGTTAAAAAGTTTCGTCCATGCCTGGTGTATGATAAGAAGAGTAGCGCCGATCCCGGCAATAGTTGCTATCGGCTTGTTTTGCAGGTTTTCGACAATAGTGTGATCCCAGAAGTTTTTCAGACTATCCACGACAACATCTTCCTTAAACTCTTCAGCCTCAATAGCAACAGTTTCGTACTTGCTTCTGTAATCCTCAGCCTTCTCAACAAGTGCCTGCAGCTCCCTGTAAGCGGGTCCT
Source organism: Patescibacteria group bacterium (assembly GCA_018816885.1). Lineage (GTDB taxonomy): Bacteria > Patescibacteriota > Gracilibacteria > UBA1369 > UBA12470 > JAHIUS01. The sequence goes on from JAHIUS010000002.1 coordinate 865, forward strand.
TTATTGGAAAGTTCATTAACAAAACGATCAATATTTGAAGGGTTTTTACAAATATCATGTTCGGAAAGAACCTTCTTGATCTCATCATGAGTGTTTTTGTTCTGATAATTTTCAAGCCAGCTCGCGAAGACAATATCCGGATTCTTGCGTACAAGAGTCTTAATCTTAACCCCTCCAAGCATCGAATCCATACCTTCAGAAAGAAGGGGAGTGTAGCTTTCTTTTAAGTACAACTCCGGAGATAGAGAGCCTCTATCGACTTCCACCTTCTCAGGTTCTACCGGTTGTGCTGGTGCTGGTGCTATTGCCATTTATTTAAATTAAATCCGTTAATTATACCAGAAATTAGCCTTTTTTGGAAGCGTACGCCTCCGTTACTTGATACAAATGCATCATATCTTCATAAAACATAGCCGCTTCGATCTTGACCTCTTCTATAAGTTCGGCAGAGGCAGAGGTAATGATCTCAAGTATTTTTTCTTTGTCTTCAAGGGATACATCCCCATCAGGTGAGTATTTTTTCAGTAAAGCATAAAGCCTCGCAGCATAAAGAGTGTATAAATCCTCCTTAAGCTTGGCGATTTCCTCAGGTTTGATGTCCAGACTCAGATCGGCAACAATCTTATCTATGAGTTCATTCGGGTTTTTGTAAGGGAAGTTCATCGGCGTCTTTTTTTAGTTGGAAAAAGTTTTCTTCTGACATGATCGCCAACGGCATCATAAAATACATATCCGAAAGTCTTGATAAGCTCCATTGTAGCGGGATTTTCTCGTAGAGATCCAATCTTTTCCGCAGCTAGCTCTTTCCAGTGCTTTTTGCGAGTACTCTTCTCCTCCTCCGTAAACTCCTTATGAGGCTCAATATCATCAATAACTTTATCGGCTTTACCCGCAATCAAATCAAGAAACTTGTGTGGCGCATCATTAAGTTCTTCTCGAGAAGGCATGCTTCTAAGATCCTCAAGTCCGGAGTAGAGAACATGCAGTTTATTTAGCTTCAAAATCAAAGGGATGAAATTATCTCTCTTACTCAGCTTCAGGTTTCTATCCAAAATAATCGATCGCATAACGGCAATAAATTTCGGCAGCTTATTACGCGGAAGCAGCCCTTTTCTGATAATCTCAGAAAGCTCTTCATGAGTCGCATCGGACCTGAGAACATCCCGCAAATCATCATTTTTTAAGAACTCAAACTCTTTTTTCATCTTAGGCATGTCCAAAATATCAGCAAGACTGGCGCCACCTTGGTCTTCCTCCTGAGAAGCCCTTTTAAGCGCGTGTTTGAGCGCCGCCTGTCTAAGTTCAAGATCGTGAGGTTCTATATGATCAAGGTAGCATCCGATATAGGCTCTCTTAAAATCATCAGGCGAAATAGGAATATATTCCGGTGGAGTTGAGTGATTCAAGAGTTCATATCTTTTCCTGGCAAAACATCTGGCGTTAGCAAGCAGCCTAATCTGAAAAACCGTATATTTTTCCGGAGATTCACCTTTCTTGATTTTTAATTCCCGTATTGCAAAATCATAATCTTCCTTCATCTTAAAATCCAAAATATCCCTAAAAACAAATGCAGCTTCAGGGCCCCTGAAATCATTTTCTTTAACAACATCTTCAAGACCTGCAGGCTTATCTTCCAATACTTTAAATTTTTCATGATAATGCGAAAAATCGATCACATACTGCGCCGGCAAAATATCTTGAACGGTTTGAGCAACTTCTTCAAGTTCATTATCATCGTACTTCGGTAAAGGTGTTTCAGGCTCTTCTGGGGGAGATTCCTCTTTAGAGAAAAAATTCGCCGCCTTTTTTGCAAAGCCTGTAATCTTTTCGAAAAAACCTTCTTTCTTCTTCTTTCTTTCAGCAACAGGTCTAACAGAAGAGATTAATGTGTCTTCCAGAATACCTTTTCCATCATCCCGCTTTTCTCCAAGAACGAAATCCACAACCCGAACCACGCTATCTCTTATAGCGTCAATATCTCCGTGTTTTCCTTCCTCAAAATACATATCAAGCATACGCTCGGTATGCTTACCAAGTTCGCTATCGATAATATTTTCATTTAAATCTGCCACAAGGTCTTTTTTATATCAAATAATTATACCTGAAAACAGGTTGAATGTAAATGCCTCGGCATATATAATAACCGCGAGTCATGTAATTTTTAACCCAAAGTAATGGAAGTAAAAGTAGAAAAACTCGAAAAATCAGAAGTAAAAGTCTCAATTAAGCTCTCTGCGGATGAGATGAAAAAATATGAAGATAAAGCGGCGGAAAGGTTGAGCCAAGAAGTCAAAATTGACGGATTCAGGGCGGGAAAAGCCAATGCTGAATCTGTAAAAGCTCGAGTAGGGGAAACCACATTCGAAGCTCAAATGGTGGAAATGGCTCTTTCGGAAAGCTACGCCAAAGCTGTAATCGAGAACAAAATCGATGTCGTATCTCAACCAAAAGTCAGTATAAAATCGCATAACCCTCTCGAATTCGAGGCGACTGCAGCGGTTTTACCGGAAGTGAAGATCAAGGACTACACAAAAATCAATGTTAAGAAAAAAGAAGTAAAAATTAACGATAAAGATGTTAAAGAGATTATGGAAAGCCTTTGCAGAAGGGAGTCAACATTCAAAGAAGTAGATCGCGAAGTCAAGAAAGGCGATAAAGTGGAGGTCGATTTCACGGGATACGACAAAGATGGCGCAGAACTGCCGGGGACAAAAAGCAAAAGCCACCCTGTAATTATCGGTGACGGGATGCTTATTCCGGGATTTGAAGACGGCCTTATCGGCATGAAAAAAGGCGGAGAGAAGAGATTAAAACTAAAATTCCCCAAAAAATATCACGCAGAGAAATTTCAAGGTAAAGATGTGGAATTTCAGGTTAAGCTAAACAAAGTCGAAGAAGTTTTGGTGCCGGAATTAAACGATGAATTCGCGAAAAAAACCTCTCAAGGCAATGCGAAAACAGTCGCAGACTTGGAAAAAGATATAAAAACTCATCTTACGGAAGTTCGCGAAGAAGACGAGAAGCAAAGACAAGAAGGAGAATTTCTTGAAGAAATTGTAAAGCTGACAGAAGTAGAGATCCCGCAGGCTATGGTTGATAGGGAAATCGATTTCATGCTGGAGAGAAGCAAAAGCAACATGGAAGCCAAAGGTATGGATTTCGATAAATACATGGCTGAACAAGCAGAAAACGGCAAAGACCCGAGAAAAGATCTTGCCGAACCTGCAAAAAAGCAAGTTACTTTGCGTTTAGCCCTTCAGGAAATATATAATAAAGAAAACCTGGAAGTTACGGATAAAGATATCGAAGCGGAAATCGCAGAAATATCAAAATCTTACCCTCCTCAATATGTGGACACAGTAAGACAGATGTACGAGAAGGGAAGTGACAATTACAAAGTTCTTCAGAACAAGATCAAGCTGGATAAAGTTATCAAAAAATATTTAAAATAAAAAAATATGAAAACATTCTACTTGGTAGGATCCATACTGATGACGACAGTAATTCTTGTTTTGGCGTTTGAGAATATTCAGGCAAGCTGTAACTACATCACATTCTTCTTCTATGAAGTTCCGAGCGGTACTCCGCCGACAATGACAATATTCTTCGAGGCGGTGCTGGGAGTTATCGCGGGTGTGTTTTATACGAAATTAGTGAGCTCATGGGCCGGCACGGATGAAGACGAAGAGGATGAAGATTATTAAAGAGCTCCAAAGATCTTTTCAAAGCCTCGCTTTTGCGGGGCTTTTTTGATGCATAAGCCAAAAGCAAAGAATACAAAAATTGAACACAGGCTTATGCAAAACCCATCCCCTGAACAAAAAAAACGAACAACTGAGTCCTGAAAAGCGTTTGCAGTCAAGATATTGACGGGAATTACCCAAGCGAGACCTCTTACCTGAATAACGCAATAAAGCAA
>JAHIUS010000029.1 GCA_018816885.1 Patescibacteria group bacterium
TCTCACCAAGAATGCGGCGAAGCTCAGCCACAACGTCAAAAGAAGTCTTGCCTTTCGGCTTATCAATAACCAGAAAACCGTCCATGAGTTAGTGAAGTAACGAAGTAGTATGTAGTAAAGCAACAATTTGGTTCTTGGCTCTTGCTAAGCCCCGATTTCAACATCAATTTCCCTACTCAAAATCTCTCTTGCAACTTGCCTATCGTCATGAGGAATTCTGCCATCCTTAGTAACCTGAAATTCCTCCGCTCCTTTACCAGCGAGAAGGACTGTATCACCTTCGCGCGCACCTGACAAGGCCAATCTTATAGCTTCACGCCTGGAAGGAACTTTCCAGAACCTATCGCCTTCACCACGATCAATACCCTTGGCAACCTGCTCGATTATAGCAATATTGTCCTCTTGATAAGGGTCATCATCAGTTAAAATTATATTATCAACACCTTTATCCGCAATCCGGCCCATAATAGGTCTCTTAGTCGTATCCCTGCCACCGCCCGTGGCCCCAAACACAAGCCATAATTTGCCTTCTGTCAGGGGTCTGAACATTTTTATAAGAGACTCCAGAGCATCCGGAGCATGCGCATAATCCACAACAACATTATAAAGCTGCCCGCAATCGATCATCTCCATCCTGCCAGGAACCGCCTGAATCCTTTCAAAAGCCGCTTTAATCGTATCAATGGAAATCTTCTCGGAAACAGCAACGGTAGCCGCCGCAGCCGCATTGTAGACATTCACAACGCCAGGAAGAGGCATACTTATCTCTGCCTGCCCGTTGGGGATGGAATAATCGAACCTAGTCATACCCGGAAGAGCTCTGACGTGAGAAGCTCTATAAATCCCGCCCTGAAGCCCAAAAGTATACTTCTGATCAGCAGGAAAACTCAAAAAATACTCCGACTCGGGATCGTCCTGATTCACGATAGTCAGTTTTGGCACTCCGGCCTTGCGCGAAGAACGATTAAGTTTGTTGAAAAGCTCCCCTTTTGCCTCCTTATAAGCCGTAAAAGAACCATGATAATCTATATGATCATGAGTCAGATTGGTAAAAACCGCGGTATCCACATTCACCCCCCAAAGTCGTGACTGAACCATCGCGTGAGAAGAAGACTCCACAACAGCATATTCGCAACCGGCATCTACCATTTGCCTAAGCATTTTTTGGAGGAAAAATCGCCCTTGAGTCGTCTGCTTGGTGAGATTGGTAAACTTCTTATCCCCAATCTGAAAATAAACTGTCGACATTAGCCCAACCTTGTGCCCGGCGTACTGCAAAAGTTGCGCTATAAGGCTACAAGTTGTGGTTTTACCGTTCGTACCCGTAACAGCAATGACTTTGAGCCTGTTTGAGGGAAATCTGTAATAAAAAGCCGCAACTACAGCTATCAGTTTGTGATAGAGGAGACGAAGCGGATTTTGGTCTGATATTTGTTTTCGTAAAAAGTTGAGCATTCTGGTGGGAATTTTAGCCTGGGAACCTGTATTTAGCAACTAATTGGTCGATTTCGTACTTCGAATCGGATTTATCAGGTTCGCTGCGAGTTTTCCAGGTGTTCGGAGGTTCATCTAGCAAGCCTAAATGTGCGAGCTGTTCGTGACCTTTGCAAAGGTGGTAGATTTTGTCCGGGTCGTGACATTTGTTGAGGGCAAAGCGTTCTGTGTGGTGAAAAATCTCAGCCTTGCGGCCACAACCGTCGTATTCGCAATAATCCCCACTTCTTTGGCGGATGTATTTTTTGATTTTTTCGGGTATATGCCGGGATTCTGTTTCAATAGGTTCAGGCTTCTCCTGAGGATTTAGGAACTGTTCCATAAGTTCGTTCCAGTCTTTGTCGCCTTTGATTTTTTGAAGTTTGCGAGCGATTTCGGGGTCGAGACCCATGGAAATGGTGATTTTTTCAGGTTGAGAGGCCGTCCCGGGACGGCGATCCTTAACATATACTTCCAATGCATGCTTACTCATATCCTCTACTTTTTCTGCCCAAAACCCAGCATCTTCCTGAGTTGCAACTGTTACTACAGGACGAACCGCCCCTAATCCTTTTTTTTCAGCAACTTCTAAAAGTTCCGGTTTATCCTCTATATGCCCGTAAATTCGGAGACATTCATTAACCTTCTCCCTATTCATCCCCGCCAATTTTGCAGCATACTCATAAATGCTTCCGAATCTTTTTTTTCGCCAAATTTCCCGCCGCGCAATCTCCGGCAAAAGCAGCTCACATTTGCGCATCCAAGCCTTCGCGTTTGAGCCGTATTTTACGAATTTTTCGTGTACATCATCCATACTTAAAAACTACCCCTCTAACAGGAGTAGATCAAGCCAAAAAACGAACATTCTGTTGACCCGTTTTCGACCTCTGGCATAGAGGTTAAATTTACATTAAATCCACCCTCTCCCGCGCCATCTCAACATCCAACCCAATCTGCCTTTTGAGCCCTTCCAAAGTATCAAACTTCCAACTATCCCGAATTTTCTCAAGAACCTCAACTTTGACCTCCTTGCCATACGCGTTCCCTTTATAATTAAAGATAAAAATCTCCGCGATCTTGTCCCGATGCATCGCCCCGAAATATTCCTTTTCGTCCAAATTAACTTTAACCAAAAAAACCCCTTTTTCGCCATTCATCTTGAAATTAATGGTTGGAAATCCGAGCTTTCGACCGAGACCCTTTCCTTTGATGACTTTCATAATAAAAGAAGAATTAGGAGCCAAAACTGCAAAGCCAAATCGTTCTTCATAAAAGGCATATCGAAACATCCATGAATAATAACCGCAAAAAGAGCTGCCGCAATCATCATCTGGAAATCACTTTTTACCCGAGAGAAAGCCAAAATAAGGAGCCAAACCATAGCCACGAGCCCGAGAAGCCCGAAATTCAGCCAAATCCCCATGAAGAAATTGTGAGGATGCGGCATAAGCCATTCATAAGTGTCATCCCAATAAAGATCCTTCATTTTCCACTGGTAATTAACCTGGAACTGCCCCAAGCCAACCCCGAGCACAGGATGATCCCCTATCATCGAAATAGAAGCATCCCAAATCTGTAATCGAGCACTTGTGGAACTCCTCTCTTCAAACTCAAAGAACCCTTCCATTTTTTCACTTCCAACTTGAGAGAAACCAAAGATCAAAAACGCCAACAAAACCATTGCTACAGCCGAAACCTTGAATTTCCGAGTAAAATTTTTACTCAAAATTAAATAAAAGCCCAAGCCTGCAAAAACCGCGATCCATCCGGCATAAGAAGCCGAGAAAAAAAGCGCCAAATAAGCGAGTAATCCAAGCCCAAGAAAGTGTCCGACTCGAGAAACTTTCAGAAAAAACACTCCCCAGAGCACACAAATCGGCCCCAAATACAGCGCCAAATAGTTAGCCGACTCATAAAAAGCGGAAGCGCGCCCGTCAATAGTCACAAAATCCCCGGAAACAACCTGCCAAAGAGCCCACATGGAAAGCCAAACTCCGGAAATCAGAAGCGACAAAACAAGAATCTTTTTCTCCTTAACGGAATAAACCATCAAAGCATAAAGAAGCGGCATAAAAATCCATCCCTTGAGCATCCCGAGCGCCGAGTCAAAACCCTTCTCGTATCCCCCATCGATATTGGCGATAGATTCGGGAACAATGAAGGTGGAAATAACTGCCGCAAGAAAGAAAACCGCCGCCGCCCAAAAGATCTTTTCGCGCACTATTTGCCGAACAAATTCTTTGCTCATCCCTCCCGTTAAAACAAATCCCGCAAAAAGCAAATACACAAGGATTTCCGGAACCGTAAACGGCAGCTGCCAAACCTCGAACCGCAAAAAATATAAAGGGAAAATCGCAGGCATCAGGAGGATTCCCCACTTGATTATGTTTTGTGTGTTTTTTGCAAGCATATTTAAATATTTTGATTTGGATTTCCCATCCGCGATAAGCTATAAGCCACTAGCTAAATCTCGCAAAACAGCCTCCGGGTCCGCCGCCTTTGTCACGCCGGAAGCCAAAAGCACCCCCGCAGCACCCAATTCAACCGCAATTCGAACATCTTCACCGGTTTTCACACCTGCACCAACAAGCAATCGCCCCTCGCCAACAACCTCGGCAGACCTCTTAATCAGATCAGGATCGGAAGTAGAAACGGAAATATCACCACCAATAAGCTCAGGTGGCTCAACGGCAATCATGTCCGGCCCCATCGCGGCAATCTCGGCAGCCTCTTCATCATCAGCAGCACAAACAATCGTAAAAAGCGAAACCTCCTTGGCCCGCTCGATAGAAGCACGGATCTGATCCATCGGAATCCTTCTCTCAGAATGGTTAAGAAGAGTCCCCGCCGCACCGGCACCCTTAATCGCCTCCGGAAGAATATGCCCGGTACTCGAACCGTAAGAAACAGGATCCATATGCTGAGAAAACACCGGAAAACCAACGCTCGCAACCAAAGTCACCAAATCGGTAGGCTGAACGGCAATAGCCATGGAAACCTTGAGATCCGCAGCCACCTTGGCGTGAATTTTGGCAAGCTCAAGCGCTTTACTGCCCGTCCCCGTTTCGTAAGTCTTGAAGTTTGTGATGATAATTGGAAGCTGCATATTGATTTTTATTATGGATTTTTAGCAGTAACAGAATACCACCCCTTGAATAAGGAGGCAATTTGTGATAAAATAATATGATTTAACAGCGCAAGGAAGCGAAGCGATCCTAGCGCCAAAAAAAACCAACTCGCCCGAAGGGCTCAAAACACAAAAAAATGCTATTTAATAAAAGATTCATCTACTTGTCACCAGGCGCACCAA
>JAHIUS010000030.1 GCA_018816885.1 Patescibacteria group bacterium
CAACTTACAAATCTGGACGGCCTGATCGGCGAATCAGAAAAGAAAATAAATAGTGTAACTTCTCAGCTCACGAAGGGAGAGCTGGAACTTGCCAAACTTATGGAGGAGCTCGAGATGCGCGAACTTCAGATAGAGGATCAGGAGGCTGTTATCGGCAAGCTGATGACCATTCTTTATGTAAAAAAGAACACTTACTACGACTCTTCCGATGATTTAAATACCCTGAAACTTCTGCTGGCTGATGGAAATGTTTCCGATACTATGCAGGATTTGGTTTATTTGAACCTTATTGAACAGACCGGCAAGGATATTCTCGGTGCTTTGCAGGAAAATCAAGGTGATATGTTTGTGAAAAAACTTGATGTTGAAGAGAAAACCGACTTACTTAGATCTCTGGATAACGAGCTTTGGGGCGAGAATCAGAATCTTATTGCGGAAAAGTCCGGCAAGGAGATGCTGCTTCAAGAAACTCAAGGTAAGGAGGATATTTACCAGGAGCTTTTAATTTTATCAAAAAAGAATCAAGAAGAGGTCGAAGACGAAATTGGGTCATTGAGAGATAATATCGATTTACTTGATGACAAGATTGCTTACGCCACTTCCGAACTGACCGATGAGCAAATGGAGCAAATATTCCAGATCAAGGCTGAGTCGCTGGTTGATAACGGGGTTGTCGGGTCTGCCGAGTTCCTGGACCTTTCATGGCCCATCGAGCCACAAAGAGGGCTCAGCGCTTACTTTGTCGACTCGGGTTATCGGGCCGTATTCGGAGTTTCTCATAATGCCATTGATATTCGCACTCCTCACGGCTCCCCTATTTTTGCGCCGGCTGACGGTGTTGTTTATAAAGTTAAATATGATGACGAAAGTCTTGATTATGCTTATGTTATGCTCGCTCACAGAAAAGGTGTTGTGACTGTTTACGGACATGTTTCCGCCGTCGGTGTTTTTGAGGGGGATTATGTCGAGCGCGGCGATATTATCGGTATGAGCGGAGGCACCCCCGGGTCTACCGGAGCCGGTTTCCGCACAACAGGACCTCACTTACATTTCGAGGTTTGGCAGGACGGGATTTTGGTTGATCCTCTGGATTATTTAAATCTTTCTCATATACCTATGGAAACTCTCCGAGATGATTATCTGGAAAGGTTCCAGAATGAACTAGCAAACGAGATTTCCGAAATAGAGAACACCTTGAAAGTATTACAAAAAGATGGATAATTCGCTTTTAAACTTGGGAGGATTTTTGATCGGAGGACTTGCGATTTTTTTGCTTGGAATGAATTTCACTTCCGACGGGCTTCAGAAGCTGGCCGGTGCAAGCATGAAGAATGTTATGACTCGGCTTACCCATAACAGGGTTATCGGAGCTATTACGGGAGCCGGAATGACGGCCGTTGTGCAGAGCAGCTCATTTGTTTCCGTGATGGTTGTCGGATTTGCAAGCGCGCGGCTCCTGAATCTGAGCCAAGCTGCCAGTTTGATTGTCGGGATAAATGTTGGAGCAACCATTACCGCTCAGATTATTGCCTTTCAAGTTGCCGTTTTGTCGATGCCGTTGATTGCTCTCGGAGTTTGTTTGTATCTTTTTGCAAAAAAAGAGGGATGGCATTTTTCGGGGCAGGTTCTTTTCGGGCTCGGGATGCTTTTTTTGGGTCTTGAGTACATGAAAGATGCTTTCGCACCGCTCAAGGACAATCCGGCTTTTTATGAATTTTTTATTACTTATGGAGACAATATTTTTCTCGCGCTAATAGTTGGAATCATTACCACTATGATTATTCAGGCCAGCAGTGCGATTATCGGTATATCTATTGCGTTGGCAGCTTCGGGGATGATTGGGTTTGCAGGAGCGGTTGCTATAGTTCTGGGTAGTAATATCGGGACAACTTTGACAGCTCAAATTGCAGCCCTCAAAATGAATCGAACAGCGAAAAGAGCGGCTTTATTCCATACTGTTTTTAATGTTACCGGTGTTGTTTGGATTATGCTTTTTTTTGGAGTATTTCTTAGGTTTGTCGATGCAGTTACGCCGAATGAGGCTGATCCCGAGCACATCGCGAGGCATATTGCGAATGCACATACGATTTTCAATGTTCTGAACATGGTTGTTTTTCTTCTAGTTCTCCCCTATCTTGTCAGGCTTGTTGAAATAATTTTACCAAAAGCGAAATATCACAAGGGGAAGGGGCTTTACCCTCTTCATACGGCTTACTTGCTCGCTCCCGATATCGCTATCATGCAGGTTAAACTGGCTTGCATCGAGATGCTTGAGCTTTCCCGTGATAACTTTCAAAAATACTCACAGAAAAACGAGGACATTATTAACGAAAATAGAAAGAATATCTCTGAATATCTTGGCAAAATCAGTCGAACTGATTTGACTGAAAAGCAGTCACAAAAGGTACCCGTCCTTCTGCATATTGTTAATGATATCGAGGCTATTGCGGATGAGATCAAAGACATTCCCGGTGTTTCGCTTAATAATCGACTTTCCCCTATTCTAGATGAGATTGATGGCTTTCTAAAAGACATTGTCGGGCTTCTGAAGAATCCTGTTCGGAATAAGGTTATCAAACTTGAGAAAAGTTTGATTGAATTCAGACTTAAAAAACTGGATAAGGTGAAATATCAGGGAGATGTTGTTCACTCACTACATGATTTGACCAGAAGAGTTGCCAATATTGCGGTTAGCAGTAGAGAGGTTTAGCAGGTAGGGTTGTAGTGATGGTGTTTTGCCTGAGCGGCGAAACGGCTTTTGTAGTTTCGAGTCGCAACCATGATGTTATCCTTTTGCCGCTACTGCGGCCGTTATTGGTATCGTTGCCAGAAGTGCGAATGACCCTATTAATGATCTGGCAATTTCTTCCGAAACGAAGCCGTAATTCAAGATTTCCACAAGCGATGTTCCCGATCCGTAAAAGAGCATAATTATCGAAAGTGATGTCCCCACATAAGCG
>JAHIUS010000031.1 GCA_018816885.1 Patescibacteria group bacterium
GGATTTGCCACCAATGACAGCTTCAGAATCAGAAGAAGAGTTGCCGGAACTGCCATTCGCCAGACAAAAACGCTTCCAAGAAGAGTTCAATCTGAAAGATGAAGATGCAAAGCTTTTAACAGAAACACCTGATCTCGCAAACTTCTATGAAGAAACCGCCAAAAAATCGGAGGATCCCGCAAAGGCAAATGCTTTCATCACAACAATACTAATCAAACACCTGAAAGAAGAACAAAAACCGCTTTCAACCTGCAAAATCACTCCGGACACACTCGCAGAGCTAATAGAACTGGTGAACAACGGTGACATCTCAAACAACCAAGCCAAAGGAGAAGTCTTCGAAGAAATGTACATTTCCGGTAAATCTCCTCAAGAAATAGTAGAAGAAAAAGGCCTCAAACAAGTCTCGGACACAGGTGCAATAGAAGATTTTTGCAAAAAAATAATAGAAGAAAACCCCGGCCCGGTTCAAGACATCAAAGAAGGCAAAGAAAGAGCCATAGGCTTCCTGGTAGGGAAGGTAATGCAGCTCTCAAAAGGCCAAGCAAACCCCGCCATCGTTTCACAAACAATCAAAAAACTTTTACAATAGCGAGGATTCGCTTATAATGAAAGTGTGAAACTACAAAAAACGTTTCGCCAAAGGCGAAACACCAATGACTGGGTACTTGGCACTTGGTACTTGGTACTATAAAACACTAAAACAAAAACAACATGCTTACACCACTCGATCTCCTCTACATCACAATCGCAATCGGAACAGCACTCCTTGTGATTTTCTTATGTATCACACTCGTCTATTCGATCCTCATCTTAAGGGATGTGAACCAGCTCGTTTCTTCTGCAAAAGATACGGCGGAAAAGGTAAATACTTATGTAATGAAACCTGTCAAAGCTGCTAAAAATCTTCACAAACACATCACGCCGATAATCAAGATCGTTGAAGACAAACTCGCAGAAAGAATGGGTGAAGAAGAGGAGGAGAAGCCTAAGAAGAAGAAAAAGAAGAAGTAGATTTTTATAAAAAATAAAAATATGAAACTGATTACATATCAAATCACAGGATTTATATTCCTTATTGCTTTTTGCATATCCTTGTGGGAAAGGTCCAGCTTTTTAATGACAATGCCATTAATATTAATAGGCGTAACACATTTATTATTTGGCTTTAATAAATTAAAACTAAATAAAATTTCTACCATTGCCATTGTAATATCCATTGCAACAATAATTGTAACTTTGCTATTTGTCGGAACGCTTTATACCCTTGATTATCTAGGTAATACAGGGGCATTAGTGGTAGGTTCTTTATTTGTCTTGATCTCAACCCCGCTATTATTAAGTAGTCTTGTTTTTGCAATAATTGCATTATCAATAGGGCTTGCTGAAAAATTAATCAAGGAATCATGAAACCAGTTATGTATAAGATTACCGGACTTATATTTCTTTTTCTGATTACCCCTATAGTTTTTTTAGCTATTGTCTATGAAGGTCAGCACAACCTACTCACGAATTATAATATGTATCCAGTAGTAGAATATGTAATATCGACAATATTCCTCATGTTTATGATAACTAACAAAGTGCTTCCAATGATAGCATTCATAACATTGCCATCACTTGTCATTACAGGTGCTATTTGTTTATGGATCGGCTTTAAAAAACCAAAACTAAAACAACCCAGCAGCATAGCAATTAAAACTTCAATTGTGACAATCATTGCCTTTATTTTAGGTAATGGGGCAGTTTACACCCTCCACTATTTCCCTAAACAAGGGATACTGCTAGAACCCGTAGCTTTTTTTGCAGGGATACCTTTCATTGCACTACTTTTAATCAGCTGTATTTTGATGGTAATCGTGTTATTTAAAGGGGATGAGTCCAAAAATTCCGCATAAACAAAAATAACTCACAGGTTATAAGTTGTAGTGTTTTGTGGCCCACTACTTCACAAACCTAATGTTAATCCGCCTCACAAGCACCAAATAAGGAAAAACCACCGCAGCATTCCAAATCCTCTTCAAGCGACGAGGCTCTTTAAGCAACCTCCAAAGCCACTCAAGCCCCATATTTCTCCAAGTCTTAGGCGCACGCTTGGCCCTTCCCGCAAGAAAGTCAAAAGCCCCACCAACACCCATCGCCACCTTAACACTTGGCATCTTTTTAAGATTCCGACTGATCCATTTCTCCTGCTCGGGCGAGCCATAAGCAACAAAAAGCATGTCCGGTTTAGACTCATTAATCCGCTTCAGAATAGAAACCTCCTCAGAAACTTTAGGCGAACCTTCATAAGTCCCGACAATTTTGCAATTCTTGTCCTTGAACCTGTAGTTCTCGTGAATTTGCTCGGCAACTCCATCCTTCGCACCAAGCAAGAAAATCTTATAATCACTTTCATCCTTAATGGATTTCTCCAGAACACCTTTCATCAAATCAGTACCGGTAACACGTTCCGGCAGAACTTTAGGAAGTCTCTTTGAAGCAAAAACCGTCAAAAACATATGCCATGCCCCCTTAAAAATATTCAAGCTACCCTCCAAGCTTGCCGCCCAAATAATCCCCGTACCATCAGGAATACTCAGGGAAGCTTTATTCAAGATCTTTTTATACTTCTCATCACCCTGAGCCTTAAGCAGGATTTCAGGGTTTGGCGTCACAATATGATGCTGTTTCCCATCCTTCATCAGGAAGAAAACCTTATCCAGCGCCTCTTTATAGGTAACGGGGTCAAAATAAATCCCCATGACTTTCACTTTTTTGTTCATTTTTTAAATATGACGTAAAAATTCTTTCCACTCGGAGTTAAAGCAACTTTTTTGAAAAGCTTTTTTAGACTCCTTTTCGTAAACGCATAGTAGTATCTGGACGCTTTATTGCCCCAAGGAACAAAAAAGTCCTGCGGAGAGTATTTACCAAAAGTAAGCAAAGAACGCAAGCACGACTTCAAGAAAATCGGGATATACTTGCGCTGCCAAAGATTCCAAACCAAGAAAATTCCGGTAGCCCCAGGCTTCATCACTCTTTTGACTTCTTTGAGGGCCTTTTTACGCAGTTTTCTCGAAGGAATATGATGGAAAGCCGCCACAGAAACAACCAAATCGAAATGATTGTCAGGGTAGGGGAGATCCAAGAAATCCCCAATTTCAAAACCACCACCTCTCTTCTTCGCAATCGTCACGAATTTCTCATTATTATCACAGCCGAAATACTCGGCTCGATCTCCGATATAATCCTTAAGCCGCCCATTCCCGCATCCGATATCCAGAACCTTTCCCTTTAAATAAGGATCGAAAACTTCAAAATCCTTCCATCCTCTCTTCCGCGTATTATCGAAATCATCCGCGATTTTCGCATAATCACGTTTCACTTTTTCCAGAAGTTTTTTTGCTGTAGACTCGTTCACGATGCACATCTTATCAGAAATTCTCCAAGAAACCTTATCAAAAAAACCACGAACCGTGGCCGATTTTCAGAAAATAAAAAACAAGTACGCCAAAAAACA
>JAHIUS010000032.1 GCA_018816885.1 Patescibacteria group bacterium
ATTGGGTTTATAGGTTTTCTTGGATTGCTCTGCCCGGTTGAGGAGTTCTTCAAGCGCCTCCCCGAGTGTAATTGACTCTTTTCTTTCTTTTTCCAGTTCTTGTCTGAACTTTCTGAGCCTGAGCTCGGTCTCGGGTTTTACCGCGAAGTGTAATTTGGGGAGTTTCTCAGATTCGGATTTTGCGCCGGCGCAAACCATAACATCCTTCGCGTACACTGCAAGAGTCTGCTTTGGAAGAGCCTGTACCATCTTTACCGCCTCTTCCTCTTTCACCGGTATTCTTGCCGCTACCTCAACCTTCGCCCATCCTTGCTTTTCTATTTCCGCTTTTAGCAAAGGTTTGTTTTCCAGCTTTTTGTTTAAGTTCAAAATTTTATAAACAGCACTTTCGCTCATTCCACCTATCTGTGCTGCAAAGTCATAGATTGAATAAAATCCTTTTCTTTTCCAAAGCTTACGCTTATCAACTTCAGGCAACAAAGCAGCGAATTTCCTCTGCCACATCTTGGCGTTTCCACCGTATTTCCGGCACAAATCAAACAGCTGTTTATCAGTCATTTTTGAGTGGTTAATTTCTACCCGAAAACTACCCCTTTAACAGGAGTAAATCAACTATTTTGACTAGACATTCCCCAGGGTGAGGGTTTAATCACTTTTTGCGACCAATCCTAATGTTTAAAAGACCTAACCCCCGTCACAACCATCGCAATCCCGAGCTCATCCGCCCTCTTGAACACCTCTTCATCGCGGATCGAACCGCCGGGCTGAATAATAGCCGTAACTCCAGCCTCAACCGCTTCCTCAACCCCATCAGAAAACGGGAAGAATGCGTCGGAAGCGAGGACTGAGCCCTTGATCCTGTCGCCCCCTTTGTGAGTTGCGATGTGGACCGCGTCTACGCGCGACATTTGGCCCGCTCCTATCCCTGTTGTAACTGCAACTCCTTCTTCTATTTTGGCGAAGACTACCGAATTGGATTTAACGTGCTTTACGACTTTGCGAGCGAACAGCATCGCTTCGATCTGCTCCTCACTAGGTTCTACTTTCGTCACCGTTTTCAAATCATCCTTACCAACAACATATTGATCGGCATTCTGCACCAAGATTCCACCGGACACAGTCTTAATATCACGCTCTACAGGGTTTAACCTCAACTTCCCGGTCTCAAGTAGCCTTAAGTTTTTCCTTTTTCCAAGCACCTCAAGAGCATCCTCCTCGAATCCGGGACAAATAATCAATTCAACGAAAAGCTTATTGTCGCGGATATACTCGGCAATCTCGCGGGTACAGTCCCGATTCAAGGCCATAACGCAGCCGAACGCGGACATCGGGTCAACCTGGTGTGCAACCTTGAGAGCCTTACTGATATCGTCCGCCGAAGCTACCCCGCAAGGGTTGGTGTGCTTGATGACTGCGGCTGTCGGCTTCTCGAAGTCTTTTACCAGTTCAAGGGCTCCGTCGGCGTCCACAATGTTGTTGAATGACAGTTCTTTCCCCTGGATTTGCTTGGCGTTGGTTACATTCGGGTAGTGGTTGTGCGGGTCGCGGAAAAATACAGCTTTTTGATGCGGATTTTCTCCGTATCTTAAGCTTTGGACTTTTTCGTAATGAAGGTTCAGGAGTTCAACTCCTCCTCCTCGAGTCTTTAGGTATTCCGAGATTTTTTGGTCGTAATAGGATGTTTTTGTGAAAACTTTTATTGCGAGAGTCCTTCTCATTTCCTTGGAGATTCCGCCGTTTTTCAGGGCATCGAGGACCATTTTGTAGTCCTTTATTGCTGTGACTGCGGCAACGTGCTGCCAGTTCTTGGCTGCCGAGCGGAGCATTGATGGCCCGCCGATGTCGATTTGTTCAATCGCTTCTTCTTCCGTTACGCCGTCTTTTGAGATGGTTTTTTCAAAAGGGTAAAGGTTGATGACAACCATATCGATCATCTTGATACCGTTCTCTTCGGCTTGCTTCATGTGGTCTTCCGAGTCTCTTTTCGCCAGGAGTCCACCGTGAATTTTCGGGTGAAGGGTTTTTATTCTTCCTTCCATCATTTCCGGGAATCCTGTGAAGTCCGAAACTTCTGTTACCCGTATCCCGGCTTCTTGGAGGGTCTTGGCTGTTCCGCCTGTTGAAAGGATTTCGATGCCGAGATTTTGTAGCTCGGTTGCAAATTCAACGATTCCTGTCTTATCTGAGACGCTGATCAGTGCTCTCTGTACTTTCATAGGATTTAGGATTTAGGGTTTAGTGGGTAGTGATGGTGTTTCCGCTGACGCGGAAACGGTTTGATTGTATTTTTCCCCGCAAGCGGGATAAATGCGCGAATCATGATTTCATCCTGTTCGCGCTGTTACGGCAAGTCCAGTCCGCCTTTGCTCCAGGGGTTGCATCGTAAA
Source organism: Patescibacteria group bacterium (assembly GCA_018816885.1). GTDB lineage: Bacteria > Patescibacteriota > Gracilibacteria > UBA1369 > UBA12470 > JAHIUS01. The sequence continues at coordinate 2,388 of JAHIUS010000032.1, forward strand.
ATTCGCCAGATGCTTTTTAAAGATCCCTTAATAACCCCATACCGCTCAATTGACATCTTGGAATATTGGGAGCAGGAAGGAGTATAGCGACAAAAACCTCCGCGGAAAATGTTTTTTAGGGGGCCGTGGTCTGGAGAAAGGGTACTTTGATACAGACTTATGATTGTCACGGCGAAATCGCGCGGAAGATGTAAGATTTTGCGCCACATATTGGCTCGGGGAGGTTGTGCCCTTCGGGCGAGTTAGTATTCCCCCCCGCTAAGCGGGGGATAAATGGGCTGGCCTGTGGCCGCCCTGAAGACCAAGCGGAGTATAGTGGAAATTCCGTGCCAGTAAAAGCGTATTTTTATGAACAACTAAAAGTCAGGGAACAACAAACTTTTCCCTCACCTACGATTCTTTCCGCTTCTTTCTTAATCCTTCTAACAACTTCATCCGGCGCATGTCCATCTACGCAAATTGTAACCGGGATCGGCAGTTTGCTCATTACTTCAACAGCAATAATTCCCGGATCTATTCTTTTAAGTTTTCTTGTATCAATTGTCATTTTTTGAACTTTAAAATAATTATTTCGGCATAATGCTTTCGCCTTGAACCTGGCGATAGTCTCCACTTGTATCAGGGCAGTATATATTCACAGGCACCTCCAGCCCCACTAATCGATCTATGTTTTTCTTAAGATTGTCTTTTTCTCCTTCATGTACTTGTCTACCAATTATGACATTTACACTTGGGCCCCATCTATCCCCATCTTCTCCTGTTACACGAATATCCAGAACCTCCGGCCTTAACTCCAGAATACCTGCTGCCAGTTTGGCGTGATCTTTTGGGGCATAATGTCTGTCGAGCTTTAAAGTGATAAGCTTAACCATGGCACGCTGGAAAAGATGCTCCTCATTCCCACGCATATGTTTGGTCTTTAGTGCTTTTTCGGTATACCAAGCAAGCAATTCCTCTAATTCCTCATTACTCAGCCTGAACATGCTTTCAGGGGCGTTATTACCCAACATACCAGAACTCCCTACTGTATCGGCAATAGCCGTATTAACCTTATCTATTAAATCCGCACCAAGTTGTGACCCTCGCAATTTCCCTCTGATATGCAAAGTTACATCTGTAATGTCGCCATCTGATGTTAGTTTCAAATCTGAAATATAAGACTCTTCTTTAAATTGTGGCGGTAAATCGTTTTGGCTAACTAAGAATCGCCAAACTGTGTCCATGTCTTTTGTGCATTGCTCGAAATTTCTTCTTTCTTTCTGACATGGAGTTTCTTCGTCTGCGGTTAAAAAGCCTATCCTTGCCTTGCTGTCGGCTGCCTCAAATGCCTTTGCGATATCTTTAACTACGTCATTTATACCCAGTTTTGTCCCTGCCTTTTCTGCCGCCTTCTTTGCGGCAATTTCTGCTGCTACTTCTTCAAGCTGGTTTTCCCGCGCAAGAATGTCTAAAGCCGGCATTGCTAAATCCAGCATTGTCATAAGACGATTTTGATGATCGCAACTGGTGCGTTGCACAAAATCACTTTCTTTATGCCTTTCTATTAGCTTTTCAGCCTCTTTCGGATCTTCCAGGTAACGAACTACTATACCTTGAAAAAGATGGTTCATGAGCCTGTTTAGAACCACCTTCATAACCCCCGCCACATCTTCTTCTCTTATGCAGTCGGCGACTCTATCAGGCGACTCGTTTTCTGCGATAGACCTACAGTCTTTACCGTTTGACATCCGTGTAGCCGCATAGACCAAATCATTTATTTCTTTCGGAACAAACCTGATCATTTTTAATTCGACTGATGCCAGTGTATCCTCTCCAATTTCATTACTTGCACAATTAAAGTAGTCCGGATTTTCTTCCCGGATCCGATTTATTTGGTCTTTATCAGTAGCTACGCAAAACACGCGTTCTCCATTCCCATCCTTTGTGATCTCTAATCCCCAGCACCTAATCATTGCCATTTTATAATACGAAATTTCTTCTGGGGGGAACTGACTTTGATCAACTGTTTCCACCTCGAAAGATTGCTCTGCCGCATCTGGTGATTTTCTCATTTTTTTGAATTTAAAATTAGGAGGTGGATTCTAGCATAAAATTTCGCTAAGGCAAAGCAAAAAACTGCTTTACTACTTTGTTACAGACTGTAGACTGCAGACTATCCACTAATAGCATATCCCAACATCGCAAGCGGGGAATTTCACACCGTTGTAACTGATTTCGAAATGGAGGTGAATACCGGTAGCACCGTAAACTCGACCTGTATTACCCATTTTACCGACAGTGTCCCCCATCCCCACCCAATCACCTTCGGAAACATAAAGTTCTTCCATATGGGCGTATAGAGTCTTATATCCGTTGCCGTGATCAATAATCACATAATTCCCATACCCACCGTTCCATCCATAAGCTGCGGTTATAACAGTTCCACCCGACACCGCGACAATCGGAGGCCTGCTCCTGTCGGCGATATCATAAGCATAATGTCCGGCGTAATAACCTTGAGTTAGTCCGCCCGCACACGGATAAACGAAATCCGCCGAGGCGTAAGTTGTATCAACTTGAGTGTTTACATAAGATGTTCCAACATCATAGGCGTTGTAGGTATTCGAGTAAGTGTAAGTTGAGGCTGTGTAAGTCGGTGCGATTGAATCGAGATAGTTTATCGCGACATCTCCTCCAACCACGAATATTTCCTGTCCTTCTTGAATTACGTAGTCGTCCCCTATTTCGTTAATTTGTTTTGTTAAAACCAGATCTCCTTCGAAGTCTTCAACCAAGCTTTCCAGCGTGTCACCGCTTTCCACCTCGATGAAGGCTCCGTCTTTTTGCGGGATAGTTAGCTCTTGTCCGGATTTCAGGAAGTTGGCGTTGCTCATACCGTTGACTGCGAGAAGCGTGTTTTGACTCAAACCGAATCTGTAAGCTATTACCGAAAGGCTGTCTCCCGCCTGGACCATATACTTAACTTCTTCTCCCCTGTCTACCGCGTATGTTGCTTCTCCGCTCAGAGGCATGGATTTCATAAGGTACCCTTCATTATCGGCGATCAATCCGATTCTCGAGTTTAAAGCAAGTGCGTTTTCCGGGAGATCAATCTGCCAACCGGCTCCCGCGTCCATCGAAGCCCTTCCTATATCAAAAGATGTCAGCAAGAAAAAAGCCAAGACCATCACAGACATTTTCTTGGCAAATTTCCTGTATGAATAAACCGTCTTCTCCGCCGGAGCAGCTCCGGGGGCTACGATTACAGGCGTGTATGCCGTAAGCGACCTTCTGGCTTGAGATATCCTGCTCTTTAGTTTGCCGATTTTGGGTCTAGCGGCGTAGATTGAGTAGAATTTATTGTGGCGTTTATTTCTGGCTTCTTCGTTTACTTTGGACATCGGGAATTAGTGGTAGTTATTTTATCGAACGACATTTTAGCACTAAGAACGGGTATTTTACTGTTTTTGAATGATTTGTCAACTCTAATTGATGGGCAAACAGCCTTGGAATTTGTACTTTTAAATCCCATTAATTTGCAAGCTATGGCCAAAATCCAAGTACTTCCAAGCAGTCTTATCAACCAAATCGCCGCAGGTGAAGTTATTGAGCGACCTGCTTCCGTTGTTAAGGAGCTTTTGGAGAACTCTATCGATGCCGGAACGAGCGAAATTATCTGCGAAATTGTTGGTGGCGGTCTTGAAGCTATTATTATTGCGGATAACGGATGCGGGATGTTCGAATCTGATGCGAAAATGGCTTTTGCCAGGCATGCTACGAGTAAGATTGCGACCGAAGATGACCTCAACAAGATCGGCACTCTCGGATTCAGAGGAGAAGCACTTGCTTCTATCGCTTCTGTCAGCAGGGTCGAGATGGAAACCAAGATGCGCGATGAAATTTCAGGTTTTCACCTGAAAATCAAAGACGAAAACATTTCAATGGAAGATGCGGGATGCCCCGAGGGGACTAAGATTTCTATTTTCAATCTTTTTTACAACACTCCCGCCAGGAGGAAATACATGAAGACTGCAAATACCGAGTATAAGTACATTTTGGAGCTAATGCAGAACTTCGCTTTGGCCTATCCAGATGTTGCTTTCAAGCTGATTAATGACGGGAAGGTTGCTATCGATGTTGCTCCCGGAGATCTCGAGGATCGAATTGCGGATGTTGCCGGTGGCGAGGTTGCGAATAATCTTGTGCCTGTTTACTTCGGTGGGGCCGGGTTTAAGATTAGCGGTTTTATTGGGAAACCCGCTATTGCCCGTTCAAATCGCAAGGGACAACTGCTTTTTTTAAATGGTCGAGTTATTCAAAATCATCTTATTGCTCATGCTGCGCGCGAGGCTTATCACTCTCTTCTGATGGGCGGAAAATATCCGTGGTTTCTTTTGAATCTGGAGATTAATTCGGAGGATGTTGATGTCAATGTTCATCCGCGTAAGCTTGAGGTTAGATTTTTGAAGCAAAACGAGGTTTACAGATCTGTTTTGAAAAGCGTTAAAGAGGCTCTCGATAAGCATCTTTTGATGCCGAAAGTCAGTTGGGATGATGAAATTGATCGTGAACCGAGAGGGATCCTCGAGAAAATCGAGACTGATAATCGTGCGGAATCTTTTGAAATCTTTAAGTCTCAAGTGCGAAGTACCCAGTACCAAGTAGATGGTGAATGTCCGCTTAGGCCGATTGCGCAGATTGCGGAATCTTATATTCTTGCCGAAGATGAGGAGGGGCTCGTAATTATCGATCAGCATGCCGCTCATGAACGAGTTATGTATCACAAGTTGATGCTTGCTCTCGAGGAGAAAAAGGTCGTTTCCCAGCCGATGCTCGCACCTTTGTCCGTTGATTTGGGGCTAACCGAAGCCGAGACTTTGCGTGGGAATATGGATTTCTTTTCTGAAATCGGCTTTGAAATCGATGAGTTCGGGGGAAACACTTTTGTTGTCGGGGCTGTGCCTTCCGATGTCGCGAAGGAGGATGCGGGTGAGCTTTTACAAGGTGTTCTTGATGATATTATGAACTGCCAAAGGACATCGGATCTTCAAGCCAGACGTGAAAATGCTATTCATTATATGGCTTGTCGGAGTGCCGTTAAGTTCGGGCAGAAACTTTCTTTTGAAGAGATGAAAGGGCTTATTGCGCAGCTTTTTGAGATTGAAAGGAATGAGACTTGTCCGCATGGGAGGCCGACTATGATTAGGGTGAGTTATGATGATTTGGAGAGGAAGTTTAAGCGTAGACCTTAGACTCTAGATCATAGACTCTAGAATGTTTGACTTTCGGATGATATTTGAGCTACATTCTTCTCCTGTAATTTTTTTAGATATGCCGAAAAACGGAAACAGACCGAGAAGGGAGAATTATGATAAACATGGCAGAACTGTCACACTGCCCGGATCCTGTGATGATAGCTGCAACAGATGTCCGCGCATGATGGATCCTGTTGATTGTGAATTGCGCGAACTAAGAATTAAAGCTCTTCGCATAATGTCTTTTGGCAGAAGAAGAAATTCTTCTTGACGGGCTTATTGAGAATCGCTATCATTAAGCCGTGGACTTAAAAGGAACCAAATATCGGCTTACGAAGCAGCGGCAAATTATTCTTGAGGAGATTTGCAAGGTTTGCTGCCACCCTACCGCTGAAGATGTCTTCAAGCTTGTTCGCAAGAGGCTGCCGGATATTGGAGTTGCGACGGTTTATAGGAATTTGGATTTTTTGGAGAAAAACGGCTACATCATCAGACTGAAATCTCTTTGCGGATGCAGCGGAAAGGCTCGTTATGACGGGAATTGCAATGGACACATTCATTTGATCTGTACCTGTTGCGGGGAGGTCTGTGATATTTTTGACTGCAAAAAATTTAATATAAAATCAAAAGAGCTTGAGAAATCCGGATTCAATCCCGATCTAAACCATCTCGAGATACCCGGGCTCTGCAAAAAATGTAACAAAACCAAAAAATGAACAAATACAGATGCAAGGTTTGCGCTTGGATTTATGCCGAAGATACTCCTTTCGAGGATCTGCCGGAAGATTACAAATGTCCTGTCTGCGGAGTTGGCAAAGACCAGTTCGAAATCATCCATCAGCTTGGCGAGGAGTATACCGGCGGGGAGGCTCAAGAGAAGCATGTTCCTGTTATCGAGGCTTCGGGAGACAGAGTTTTGGTGAAAGTCGGATCCGTTCCACATCCGATGGAGGAGGCGCACTATATCGTTTCGGTTGAGCTTTATGACGGAGTCAATCTTCTCAAAAAAGTTGAATTAAAACCCGGCGACGAACCTGTTGCAAACTTCGATACTGCTTTCTCAGAAAACCTAAAAGCACTCGCCTACTGCAATCTGCACGGCGTTTGGGAATCTTAAATTTTTAACCAAAAAAAACATGACGAATGAAGAAATGATCGCTGCCTTGAACAAAGATCTGACGCTCGAATATGCTGCGGCGGTACAGTACATCCAGCATGCTGCGATGGTTACCGGTGCGAAGTATCAAGCTATGCAAAAGGAGCTAGTTGTTCACGCGAATGAAGAGATCGGACATGCGATCTTGCTTGCCGAACAGATTTCCGGGCTTGGCGGCATACCTACAGTTGATGTCGCGGAAAGGTTCACCGCTGATGATTCTACCGAGATGATGAAGCAAGATCTCGAAGGGGAAAGAGACGCTGTTCGTCGCTACAAAGAGCGTGTCGGACAGGCTCGTGATATGGGAGAGTTCGGATTGGCACGCGCGCTTGAGGATATTTTGATTATGGAAGAGGAGCATGCGAGAGATTTGGAGGCTGCGCTTGGTTTATAGCTTATGGTTTATGGAAGGGGCCCCCAAGAGGGGCCTTTTTTTTGGCTATCAAATCGGCAAAGCGAGTTCCCCAAAAGAAAAGTTGGGGTTTTATTTCGAGTGATTCTGCACTGCTCCTGTTTTTGCAGAAAACAGGAAAGGAAGCCTTAACGAGAAATAAAATTCCAACTTTAAAGTTACCCCCTGTTTTTTTAATCTAGATTTAATGTGGATGTGTTAAAAATGGTTTGTAAAACTCTCATTTAAGCGGTATTATATTGTCGTATGATAATATAATACCACATTATGAGCACACTATCTGTTCCTTTATCAGACGACATGCTTAAATCTCTAAAAGCTATCGTGACACAAGGCATTGCTCCAAATATGGCTGAGGCTGTAAGACAGGCTATAAGAAAATACCTTGAAGACCAGGCTGTTGAAGCTGTTTTGAGAGCTGAAAAAGAACCTGATTTAAAAGGAGACTTGAGAAGTCTCGCTAAAAAATTATAGTTTTTATGATTGAAATCTTATATAAACCAAGTTTTTTACGGCAATTTAATAAACTGCCTTCCGCTTTACAAGATGAAGTTGAAGATAAAATTTCTTTATTTTACAAAGACCCTAATCATCCATTTTTGCGAACTCATAAATTAAAAGGACGATTAAAAGGATTTTTAAGTTTTTCTGTAAATTACGAATACAGGATTGTGTTCAAATGGATAGACAAAAAAACTGCTAGATTTTTTGCAGTTGGAGATCACGATGTTTATAACTTTTAACAGCTCGGAATTTCGAAAAATTCCGAGACTACACTCAGCTTCGTAAAAATAGGTTGAGCGCACGGCGAACTTTCGAACATTTGGGTCTCGAGGGCCAAATGTGAGAAAGAGAAGTTAAGCGAAACCTACTTTTTACGAAAACCTTGTGGGGGAGCTCGCGAGGGGGACACATCCCCTTCGCGCTAAACCTCCACCCCAACAAACACCCTCACCAAATACCCTATCCCGAAAGATATCGCGGCAACTCCCAAGCTGATCCCGGCCATTTCCAGAAATCTGCGACGGAACGGGAGGTTTTTTGCAACTGAAATATAAAAGGTAAAGAAAAGGATAATCAAAATCCCAATCGCTAAGGTAGCCGCCAGCGCGGTGAAGTAATCCTCAAAAATCATATAAGGGGCCACCAGCGCAACAACGGTCATAATATAGGCCAGGCCGGTATAAAAAGCTGCGGTAAAAGGGTTCTGATCGCCGTCCTCAGTCTTCGTCGAAAGGTACTCGGAAGCGGCCATCGAAAGGGATGCAGCTATACCTGTAATCCCACCTGTGAGAGCGATGAGCTGGGTGTTTTGAAGGGCGAATGTTAGACCGGCGAGAGCTCCTGTGAGTTCGACAAGAGCGTCGTTGATCCCTAGGACCATTGAGCCTATGTATTCGAGTTTGCGTTCGTTCAGGATTTCTATGAGGGCTTGTTCGTGCTTGTCTTCGTCTTCCGAGATCTGCTTGGCTTCGGGGATTTTTTTGGCTATGCGGTCGTAGTTGACCTGGGCCTGGGCTTCGCCTTTTTCCATGAGTCGAATGCCGAATGTTAGACCTAGTGTTTTGGCGATTAGGGAGTATTTAAAAATGCTCCATTTGGATGGCTTTACTTCTGTTTTTGTGTGGGTTTTCCAGAAGTCGTGGTGGCGGAGTTCGTCTTTGGCTATTTGTCGGAGGATTTTTGCGTTGTGGGGGTCTTTTTCGGCTTTGGCGAGTTTATTGTAGATGTGGTATTCGGTGATTTCGTTGCGTTGGGCTGCGAGGAGGAGTTTTTGCATTTTGGGTTTTTGTTAAAGTTTGTTATGTTTGCATCTTAAAAATTAATCGTTTTTTATTATGTCAGAAATTGCAGAGCCTTACGAGGCGAAACCTTTTAATCCAGAGGAGTGTGCTGCTTCTCAGAAGGTTGCGGCTTTGACTCGGGAAACTGATGAGGCGGTTATTAGGGAGACTTTTATCAAGTGGTGTCGGGAGGTTCTTAAGCCGATGGTGGAGGATATAAAGAGAGATCTCGAGGAAAATTTGGAGAATATCCCTGGGAATAAAAGATATATAAAAGCAGCTATTAAAACCTTGGGGGTTTATGAAGTTTATTATGACGAGATTCTTAATAAAATTTCTGAAGCTTGTGATCTTGGTGAATTTTTAAGTTTCATGGAAACTATGGATTTTGGACTGAGATTAAACTGGGCTAACGTTAATGAGGGCATGCATGATGCAAAGAGAATCAACAGATATAATCGAGAGCTATGGACTGCAATTATCTTCAGAGAAAATGAATCCAAGCGACTTTTGACAGACGGTAATTGCTTGCACCTTTTAGAATTTGACCATGCTGTTGCACCAATATACAGACATTATTTAAGTGAAGAAGCCACAAAGGCCTTGGGAGAATTGGGAGATTGCAACAACTATGATGCCGACATTTTATCAGAATTTTGGCATTCAGCCTTGCAGCCTGCTTTAGCTGATTTTTACCAGTTTTGCACAGAGCAGTACGACTATATTATCCCTGATTTCTCTCCATTATTTCGTTGCCCCAGCAGAGAAGGTGACGTCCCGCCTTCCAAGGATCGTTTGCTTGTCTATTTTACTGGGGTTTCACAAACCCTCTCTGCTGTTTTAGATAATATGGATGTAAATATTGTCGCCCAATCAGATATCCAAGTCCACATTCAGAACCTGCGATCCATGACTGACAGATTGGAAATAAACCTATCTCGAATCACAACACGAGATCAAGCCGTAGAAGCCAGCTCATAAAATCGCATCAAAAATGATACGATTCTTGCGTCCCAATGATACGATTCCTAGCGCCCAAACACCCCTCCCAGATGCAGGTTGCTATCGAGAGCGGTCTCGTAATGATAAGTTGAGTCTTCCTGCTGGGCGAGCTGCGTTGGATATAGCGCGTGGGAGGTTAGGTTCGGGGCGATTATTTGTTTTGTAAAAGTTGTATTGGAAAGTCCGGGCTGCTTGTCGACGAACAAGAAGTAGTCATCGACCGGATCTAGATCGAGAATTGCCGGGATCGAGTAAGTTATTTCTATTTCGGACGAGGAGTCTGCCGGAGTTCTGACTTGTGCGTAGAAGTAGTTAAGTTCGAGATCTTCATCGTAATAGGTTTCGAGGTCTTTTTCCAGGTCGCCTGACCAGCTTAGGAGCTGTGTTCCGCTTGGAACGTACACTCTGATCCCTGCAATATTATCACCTGACCCGAGGATTTTTTGAACGTCTTCTGATATTTCGTTGAAGCCGAAGTTTGAAAGGGTGGCTCTTTGCCAAAGTTCGGTATTTTCGTTGTAGGTGTGCTTGCGGGTTATTGTGATTTTATTCAAAACTTCGCCTTCGCGGGAAATAAGGGTTTGGTGGTTGATGTTTTGGAGGATGTATTTGTCGGTTTTGTTGCCGCCGATGCCGCTGACTGTCACCATTAGGTAGTCTTCATTCGGGGATGGCTCTTCCACTTCTGCGTCGAGGTTCAGTCCTTGCCAAAACCCCTGAATTTCTTCGTCTTTGCTGTAGGCGGCTAAGTGTTTGCCTTTTATTCCATCCACAATTAATTCCATAAGTTCCAGAGGTTTGTCCAGTTTTTTGAGTTCGGTTTTAACGGAGTCGATTACTTCCGGGAGAACGCCTTTTGGGTTTTCGTAGCCGTGAAGTTTTGATTCTACATAATAGCTGAGAACAAGTTCGAAGTTTTCACCGGTAAGCTCGCCGCCAAGGGTCTCCGAATAAATCGGACCGACAATATCGATTAGCTCACTTACGAAACTGAGATCAACCATCATGACATGATCGACGGTTGGCCCGCCCTCATGTTCGAAGAACCATGCTGTCTTCTCCGATGACACCGCGAAATCGGGCGAATAATTGGCATCGCGAAGTCCCCAACAACAGGTTAGATATTCGATTTCTTCGACAGGAGGTGCGATGTATTCGTTGAACGGACCGTCCCAATCGTAAATGTCATGAAACTCCATGTTGTCGATATATCCGTCGTTGATATCAAGCGTCAAAAAGCTTCCTATAAATCCGCCTCCCGGCCTAAGCTCGCTGTTGTTTTCAAGAAGAATCATGTACTTCTGCGGGTGCTCATGACCCAGGAGCTCGAGTACTGCCGGGAACTTGACTACCATGACCTCCATAAAGTCGAGAAGGTCACTCATTTGGGTTCTGGCTATCTCGAATTTGCTTTTGTAGTCTGCCGGAATCAAGTTCGGATCAACATCTTCGAGGTAGATTTCCGCACGTTTGAGATCTTCATAAGCCGGATACAGACATGTATCAAATAGGCTCTCCAGCGATGCCGTCAAAGACGGCTTGCCTTCCGACGATTCACTTAGAATACCTTCTCCAACCCCCTTCATCTCTTCTGCAAAAGCCGCAAAAAGCTGCCCCGCTGAAGCCAAAGAAGACCCTGCCCCTATAAGTCCGTCCGCCGCTTTTGTGTATTTATTTTCCGGTCCTTCCATCAAATACCAAATAGCGTTTTCCGCCAGTTCGAACTGGTAAAGAGCGGTATCGAAAGCTGCGTTTGTGGATTCGAAGTCGGCAGGGCTTATTTCCATCATTGCTTCATATCCGGCATAAGCTGCGGAGATTGTTTCGTCCTTTATTTTTTGGATTTTGAAGAAGGTTTGCCCGATGTTCAGAACGAATACTACTGCGACTGCAACTGCGGCCATTCGAACGACTTCGCTCTTTTTTGGCTGCTTTGTTTTGAGTTTTATTTTCGGAGTGATTCTTTGAAAACCTTCAGGAGGGATTATGTCTGCGTGTTTTTTTTCTGAGGTTTTTGGTTTTTCTTTTAAATCTAAAATATGCGGAGAGACTTCCGGCTTCTGCGCCGGCTCGGGTTTCTTTTCCGGCTCGGGAATTTTTATGGTCCTCCCCATAGTGTTTAGTATTTTATCACGTGGAATGTTGATATTCCATCATTGAATAGGTTTTTGGTAGAGCTGATTGAGCTGAAATCAGGCAAAAATTCGAATTCAAGGCTTTCAAGATCTATAAAACTGGCTTCATCGGCCGAAACCATTATGTCATTTATGGATTCCATATCCGGACTTGCCGCAAGGCTTCCGTTTGGGCTTTTCATCAAATCTATAGAATGCTCCAAGACAGGGAGACTGGTTGCAAATACGAAATTATCGGCAAATACGGTCATATATCCAAGCACATCCCCGCTTGATAAGGAGAACACGTCGATATTAACTCCTTCATAAGTCATCTCGCTGCTGGAAATTTCCGTAAGATCTGCAACGAGCTCCTGTCCAACTGAACCATCTTCAAGAGTATAGGTTTGAATATAAGGGTCGCTATAAATCTGCTGCTCAAGAAACCCTTTTTTCAAGGTATCGATATGGATTTGCTGACTTTCAATATCTTGAAGGGCAATCAAGGCCAGATATTCACCTTCATAAGCTGCTAATGCGAACTCTTCTCCAAGCATAGGATAAACGTCCTCTTCAAGACTTGTATTGCTGCCGAAATACTCCTGTACTTTGCCCCGAAGTATCGCCTCGAAAATTATGCCCGCGGATGAGTGAAATTGATTTAAAAGAGTTTCTAAGTGATCTAATTCCGAATGAAGATCATACCCTCCCCAGAAGAATGTCGGGTTTTCCGGGATGTATTTCGCAAGGTCTGCTCTGTATTTATTGAGAAATCCGAAATAGTAACCGTTTTGAAGAAGGTTTTTCTGAACGGCCGTGTAGGTTTGTACCTGGAAACCGTCTGCTTCGGCGTGACCCGCCGCTCCAAATGCTGTAAAGATTGAGAGAACCGGCTCTATGAGTTCTTCAGGAAGAATTTCGTGCAATGGGACATAATCTTGAATGAAGTTTTGGTTTTTTTGAAGATCCCAGTAAGTTACAACCGTGGAGTTGTACGGAAGATTGTTTGCGATTGTGTTGTAGGCGGAAAGGGACCTCAAGTTGGAGGAGTCACCCGAGGCTGAGTCTATTATTAATTGAATTGTTTCCGGGCTGTCCGATGTCGCGAGGTAGTTTGCGATTTTGGCTGCGTATATATTTTCTCCGAGAGTGTAGATTATTGAGTTAAAATAAGGTTCTTGGTTTATTGCTGTTTCGTCGAGGAAGGTACTTAAGAGTTTTCGGTCTATATAGCTGAAGAATTGGGCCTGCTGGATTTGGTCTATTGAATCTGTTAAATAGGCTATTGCAAACTGTCCTTTGAACCAGTTTTCTTCTTCGTATTTTGGCTCCGTGTAAGATTCGTGGATATCGGTTTCGGTTGTATCTATCGTTATAAATCCGAGCGTTTGTTCTGCGGGGAGGATTTTTCCGAGGTTTGTTGGCTCGAGGAGTTTCTGCCCCATGAATACCGCTAAAAGCGAAAATGCGAGAAGGATTACGAAAAGTATTATTCCGCTTGAAAGTTTGCTTTTTATCAGGAATTTGGGGGCTTTTTTGGTTTTTTTCTTTGGCATGTTTGTTTGTTATTTTTGCAGGGGAATTTTAACAGGTTGCGTGGAGGAGAACAAGTTGCTTGACCGTCATTAAGCTTGATAATTCAGTATCCCATACAAATCCGTTATCCCCATCTCATAAAGCTCTTTGCTGATTCTGGTAGTGAGTTTTTCATATTTATCTTTTGCAATCGGTTCGTTTAGGAAGAGGTACTCTTTGTTTTTTGTATAAACGCATCCGAAACAGTGATTTGAACTCCAGACATTACTGCACCAATGACAATCGCTTAAGTAATCGCACCAATAACAGTGCCGGCAGTCAAACATATATCCGCAAAAAGCGATGTCGTAACAACGCTCAAACGTGTTGGCGATTGGGCCGCAATCAAGGCAGTCTTTTGTGCCGCGTTCCAGGTTGGCATTAAAAATATACATACTGTCTTCGCAAAGGTAGCTATCGAAGCACCAGTAACAGTTTTTCGAATGGAGGAGGTAGTCGCCGAAGCAGTTTTCGTTATCGACTTGATGTATGAAGACTCTTGGGGACTTCAGTTGTATTTCGTGGACTTTTCCCTGAATTTCTTCCGGCGAAAGTTCGGCGATTTTCCGAAAGTATTCTTCTTTGGAATAAGGTTTATTGAAGATGTGGTATTTTTTCCGCCTTAAAGAAGCGCAACCGAAACAATTTTCGCACCCGATACAATAATAACAGTGCTGACAATCTGTACATTGCTTGCAATCCTGGCAAAAGTCGCAGTTATAGCAACGGGTTGAGTCGATACATTCATAGCAAAGTTCGGACTCCTCGCAAAAAGTGCAGTCGCCACAATGGTTGTCTTTGCGGGATTCGTGGCAGTAGAAACATTCTTCGAGATTCGAGCTCCAAAAACACATGTAGGAGTTGCGGGACACTACTGTTATGTCCCCGTAATCGCAGTTTTCGCTCTGGCGAGTCCAATGAGATATCTGCGGGGATTCGCGGTAGAGTTTTTGGAAGGCTTTTATGAAAGTTTTGGCGTCCATGGCATCATTATACTAAATTTCCCGATTATCGTTTGACTTTTTTGCGAGATACCTATACCCTAGGTGCAGGTATTTGTTAATTTTAAAAAAATGATCCAAGAACAAAAGCAAAAAACACTCGTCGCGCTCAAGAAGGCTACGACATCTCTAAACAAGGTCATAAAAATGACCGAGGATGAAAGGTACTGCATCGATATTATTCAGCAGGTCCTTGCTGCACAAGGTCTCCTGAAGTCTGCCCAGAACAGCCTTCTGGAAAATCACTTCAATTGTTGTTTTAAGGAAGCTTTTGATACTAAAAATAAAAATAAGCAGGACGAGCTTATCGCGGAACTTCTGCGCGTCCTGAAAATTTCACAAAAAAAATAATGAAAAATCGAAAAAAAATTCCAATACAAGGAATGCATTGTACAAGCTGCGAGATTCTTATAGAGAATGATCTTAAGAAGCTGCATGGGATTATTGTGCATCGGGTTTCACATAAGGATGGAGAGATCGAATTCACTCATAGTAAAGGGTTCAAGCTCGAGAAGCTGAATGATGTTGTCGCGAAGCACGGATATAAAATTGGCGGCGGCGACACGGCTAACGAAAAGAATGATCCGACAGACTATATCGAGATGCTGCTTATTTTGGGATTATTTATCGTTGCAGCCTGGATTCTTGATGAACTTAATTTGTATCGCTTCTTCCCGCAAGTTGGGGATGGTGCGAGCGCTATTGTTGCTCTGCTTCTGGGACTTGTGGCTTCCGTTTCTACCTGCTTGGCGCTTGTCGGAGGACTGGTTATCAGTTTCGGGAGCACTTATAAGATTGATGATGATGCGGCGCATCCGATTTTTGCACGAATGAAGCCTCATTTTCTTTTTCATGCCGGGCGGTTTGGGGCGTTTGTGCTCTTGGGCGGGTTGCTTGGTGTTGCTGGTTCGTTCTTTAGTTTTTCTTTGAGTTTTACGAGTTATCTGACTTTTGCGGTGGCGATGGTGATGTTTTATATCGGACTGCAGATTTTGGGGATTTTGCCGAATATTACCAAGCTCGGATTTCGTATGCCGAAGCGGCTTTCTTCTCGGGTCGGTGTTTTGCAGGAGGCGGAGCATGCTTTTGCTCCTCTTTTTCTTGGGGCCGTTACTTTTTTCCTTCCTTGCGGGTTCACCCAGAGTGCTCAGTTGGCGGCTATAGGCTCTCAGAGTTTTGCCGGGGGGGTTATGATGATGGGGGCTTTTGCTCTCGGGACTTTCCCGGTTCTTTTTGGAATTGGTGTTGGGAGCACTTATGCAAAGGAGCTTAAGGCGAAGACTTTTAAGAAATTTATTGGTGTTTTGATTGTTTTGTTTGCGGTTTTCTCTTTTAATAATGGATTGCGTTTGATGGGTGTTTCTTTTGATTTCACTTCGAGTCAAGATGCTATTGAGGTTGTCCTTTCCGAGGATGGTTTCCAGGAAATTTACATGACTGCTAATTGGGGGTATGAGCCCAACGAGTTTGTTATTCAGAAGGATATTCCTGTGAGGTGGATTATTGAGGGTGAAAATGTTTCGGGCTGCATTAACGAAATCGTCATTCCCGAGTTGGGGCTTAGTCGTAAGCTTTCCAAAGGTGAAAATATTATCGAATTTACCCCCGACGAATCTGGGGATATGACTTTCAGCTGCTGGATGGGTATGGTAGGCGGAAAATTTACAGTTATTCAATAACCTTTTTAATTATGAAAACCAAATTCCACATAACTGGGATGACTTGCGCCAGCTGTGCGAAGATTAATGAGTCGGCCCTAACAGATCTCAAGGGCATGAAGAGTGCGCGAGTTAATTATGCAAACGGGGCGGCTTATATTGAGTTCGATGAGAGCGTTTTGTCGATTGAGGAGATCAAGAAGGCGGTGCGCGACGCGGGGTATGATGTTTCCGATGGAGTTTCTCCCGAGAATGAGGCGAAAAAGTATTTTTTCAGGTTTATTTTGTCTTTGGTTTTGGCTCTGCCGGTTGCGGCGACGATGTTTTTCATGGGGATTCAGGGGTGGATTCCCGCTGTTTTATCTGCTTTTGTTGTTTTGGTGGCGGGTCGGCATTTTCATATCAGTTTTTTGAAAAAATTGCGCAAATTGAAGTTCAATATGGACAGCTTGATCAGTATCGGTACTTTGACTGCGCTTTTTTACAGTATTTGGGCTTTGACTGCAGGTCGCGAGGTTTATTTCGAGACTGCTGTTCTCATAATTGTTTTTATTAATCTGGGGAAATGGTTTGAATATAAAAGTAAAGGTAAGGCATCTCTGGCGATCAAGAAATTACTGGAAATGCAGGTGAAAAAGGCGGTGCGGATTAAGGATGGGAAAGAGGAGGAGGTTGATATCGAGGATCTGGAGGTTGGAGATGTTGTTTTGGTTCGGAGCGGCGAAAAGATTGCTCTGGACGGAGAGATTATCGAGGGCGAGGCGAGTCTTGATGAGTCGATGCTTACCGGTGAGAGTATGCCTGTTTACAAGGCCGAGGGAGGGGAAGTTTTTGGGGCGACCATTAATTTGGATGGGGTTTTAAAGGTAAAAGTTACCAAAATGGGTAAAGACACTGCGCTGGCTCATATTATCGAGATGGTTGAGCACGCGCAGAGTTCGAAAGCTCCGATTCAGCATTTGGCTGACAAGGTGGCGGGTGTTTTTGTTCCTGTTATTCTTGGGATTGCTGCCACCACTTTTGTTCTTTGGTTTTTGGTTAGCGGGGATATTGAAAAAGCAATAATTCCGACTGTTGCTGTTCTGATCATTGCTTGTCCGTGTGCTCTCGGCCTAGCAACTCCGACGGCGATTATGGTCGCTTCGGGCGCCGGTGCTAATATGGGAGTTTTGATTAAAGATGGTGAAACTCTTGAAAAATCAGGCAAGGTCGATACTGTGATTTTTGATAAAACAGGAACTTTAACGGAAGGAAAACCGAAAGTAACAGATGTTTTTCTAGATAAAGATTTTCCGGAAGAAAAATTTCTGAAAATTTCTCATAGCTTGGTTAAGCACTCTAACCATCCTATTTCAAAGGCGATTGGGGCGTACACAAAGGATGCGGATTCCACCGAGCTGATCGGGTTCAAGGAAAAGGGCGGGATGGGGCTCGAGGCGACTTGCAAGGCTCACAATGCGAGTTTGGCGCTTGGGAATGAGGCTCTAATGAAAGATGTGGGAGTTGATATTGGCGAGGGCCTTAAAAAGGCGGCTACTGAGTTTGCGGCGAAGGGGCAAAGCATTTCTTACGTTTCGCACGGGGATAAAGTTATTGGTTTATTTGCGATTAGCGATACTGCGAAAGAAACTTCTGCTAAAGCTGTCTCCGATTTGCATGAAATGGGGATGGAGGTTGCACTTCTGACAGGAGATAATGAAAAAACCGCTGCCGCGGTTGCTAAAGAGCTTGGGATTGACACTTATTTTGCCGGGGTTTTGCCCGGGGATAAGGCTTCTGTCGTTAAGAAGATGCAGGATGATGGAAAGTTTGTGGCATTTGTCGGAGATGGTATAAACGATGCACCTGCTTTGGCGCAAGCTGATCTCGGGATTGCAATCGGAACCGGGACGGATGTTGCGATTGAAACCGGGGATATGGTTCTTGTGAAGGGAGATCCTGCGAAAGTTGTTTCCGCTATCAAGTTATCGCGAAAAACTTACAAAATAATTAAGCAAAATCTATTCTGGGCATTCTTCTATAACATTGTCTTTGTTCCGGTTGCCGCTCTTGGATTTTTGCAGCCGATTTTCGGAAGTATTGCGATGAGTTTCAGTTCGGTGAGTGTGGTGAGCAATAGTTTGAGGGCTAGGAAGATTTCTTAAATTTTAAACATGGATAATCAACAAGAACAAGAAAAGTATAATATCGGGTTTTTCAAGCGTTGGGCGCCAATTTATTATTGGATTGAGGTTGCTTTTATTTTTCTCAGAAAAAAAGTTGCCAATAAGATAGGTAAATCTCATGCAAAAATATTAGACGTGGCATGTGGGACCGGCAGTCAATCAGTAGCATTCGCAAAGGAAGGTCACTCGGTTATTGGCGTTGATCTCTCCCCTGACATGCTTAAGTATACCGAGAGGAAGATCAAGCCGGGTTATGATGTAAAATTCGTCCGTGGAAATGCGACAAAACTCCCTTATGATGATTCAACTTTTGATGTTTCGTCTGTTTCTTTGGCGCTTCATGAAATGCCTGAGGATCTTTCCATTATGACTCTCAAAGAAATGATCAGGGTTACCAAGGAAGGTGGGCAGATATTGATAATAGAATATAATACGCCGCCAAATCGGTTGGGGCATAAAATCGCCAAGCTTTATGAGTCGAAGTACTATAATCATTTTGTGGAGACCGGATTAGATTATTTTCTGAAAAAAGCTGGACTGGAGCCCATCTCAAAAGAGACTTGTCTTCTGGGGAACTTCCAAACAGTCGAATGTACTAATCGATTGAATCAGAAGACCGTTTCCAAGTAGCACTTCTCACAATAAACCATTTCCGGGCGATCAGGATTATATGCGGTGTAGATTTCGTCTTGGCATTTCCCGCATTTGCGTTGCCAGAGGGCGCGGGGATTTCTTTGTTTTAGGCGGTCTTCGTGGCGGCAGAATGGGCATTTCTCAGGTTTGGGGATACTGTGTTGGTCGTAAAACTTCTGTTCGCGATCGATTATTTTGAAGCTGCGAGGGCAGGATGAGCATTTTATCGAGTCTTCCGCTTCTGATTCTTGTCGGGGCTCGAGATCTTTCCATTGATATCCTTGTTCAAGAGCTTGTTCGCGAGTCAGCGGGAAGTGTTCTTGGGCAACCGATTCGTTGTAGCAGAATGGGGAATTTTTTATTGGCGGAAATTCGCCGTACTCGGATCTGGCGGTCATGTCTGAGATTATTTGGGCGCGGAGTTTTTCGTACTCTTCTTCTGAGTATTGTTTGTTTAAAATTATGTTACTGGCGTTTTTTAGAGATATGCAGCCGAAAATATTTCTGCAGGATTGGCAGAAGTCGGCATATTCAGCTTCATTGCAGCAGTTGCAAGTGTTGGAGAACTTTATGCCGTTGTTATCGCAGTAGCCGATATGTTCGTAAGAAAGCTCAAAGTGTTCGCAGTAATTCGTGTCGAGCGAGTCTCTTGCATCTATGGTATGGGCGCAGTATGAGCAGTCCCAAACCTGTTTCACATCGAAACAGTAGTTTGCATTTCTTGAGCTTACTATGTAGTTTCCGGTGACGTTTTCCGAGTTTAGGATTCGGGCGAATCTGTGCGGGTGTTTTAATTCTAATTCTAAAATCTCCTGAAGCAGTTTCTTTACTTCTTCGCGAGATCCGAGCTGGGATTTTTTCTTTTCAAATTCTTCTTTCGAAACAGGTTTATTGAAAATATAAAATTTTTTGTGACGGAGACCGACGCATCCAATGCAGTTTTCACATCCATGGCAATCATAACATCCAATCAAGCCTGAAGATCCCGAACAGTCCTGGCAATATTTGCAGGAGTAAAGTCTTTCACAGTCAATACATTCATAACAAAGCTCACATTCGCGGGCGAGATAGACATCAACACAGTCTTTGGATTCATAAGGTGCGCCGTACATACAGTCTTCGCAATGGACCGAGCCAAAGCAGAGATAGCAGTTTTTGCAGTATGCGACATAATTGCAGTAGTCACAGTTTTCCGCGTCGATTACGGCTAGGCCTGTTCGTGGGACTTTATCTGTTAGCTCTTTGAGTTGGTCAAAGAATGGTCTTTTTGGGTCATAGTCTTGGCCATATTGGAATCTATCCCATTTATCCGAAAGCCAGCATTCTTTGCAGTAAACCGGGAAGGGTTTTTCTTCGGAAAAGGCTGCCATTCCTTCCTTCCCGCACAGGTCGCATGGGCGTTTGTAGAGGTTACGTTCATTGCGGTAAGAGAGTCTTCGCTGGAGACGGCATTGCGGGCAGCGGGTAGGCTTTGGGACGTCTATTTTTTTGTAATAGGCTTGGTCTTTGGCGGTTGGCTCAAATTGTTGGGTACAACTCTGGCAGGCTGGCATGTGGCTGGTGGATTATCGCGGATAATAATCTTGCGCTATTGTTTCTTCATAGTCAAATGGTGAGATTTTTATCGGGAAAAATTCTCCATATTCTTGGTTTTTCTTCATGTGTTCGATGATTTTTGGCACTAATTCTTCGTACTCTTCTTTTTCATACTGTTTATTGAGGATGCAAAAAAAATTATGCCTGAGGCCGATGCATCCGAATAAATTTTCACTATTAAAACAAGAGTCGCAATACTCGACATCGCTACAAGTCCAACAGGTGCTTGAGAACTTATTGTTAAAAGCGTGAACGCAGGTACTGATCCCCTCGTAACAAAGTTCGGCAGGCCAACCTACTACGTCACAATCCACACAATCGTTGGCTCTTTCGGTCATAAAGACGTTATGGCAGTCGCGACATTCTTTGCCTGAGTGGACATTTGTGCAGTTTTGGCAATTTACGAGATAGTTGCCGAGGGAATTTTCGCAATTTGTCATATTGAGGTGCTTGCGAGGGTGCTTGAGCTGGAGATTTTGGAATATTTGGAAAAGTTCTGAGAGAGGTTTTTGCAGGAGACTGGTGATTTTTTCCTTATATTCTTCTGGAGGAAATTGTTCATTGAAGATGCAGTGTTTTTTATGGGTTAGATTGCAGCAGAGAAAACAGTCTGAGCATGATCTGCAGTAATACAGGAAATAGCTGTTATCACAGCCTTGGCATAGCTGGCCATAACTTAGCTCGTAACAATTGTCGCAGTCTGTGCATTCGAGGCAGTGGCTGCATTTGTTGCATTGAGCACATTCGAAACAGTCGAGCGAGTCGTGTGTGCGCCAAGTGTAAAAGCACTTTTCCGAGTGATGTCCTCCTATCGCCAGGTAGGAGTCTTTTGAGTAGTTGGTGTAGTTTACGTAATCGCAGTTTTCGTTGTTGCTGGCAGAAAGGTTGATGCGGGGAGTTTTTTTTAGGAGCTCGTGGAATTGGTCGAAAAAAGAGCGGTTGAAGTCGAATTCCTGTTCTGGTGGGCTCCATTTGTCCGACCACCAGCATTCATTGCAGTAGACTTCGAAAGGAGTTTTGTCGTGGTGGACTGAAATTATTGGTTTATCGCAAAGGTCGCAGGTTCGTTTGTAAAGCTTATGTTCGTTGCGCCAGGCTAGGCGACGTTGTTGGCGGCATTCGTAGCAAAGAGTTGGGGCGGGTACTTGGAATTTTTCGTGGTGGTTCGTTGGCTTGAACTTTTGGGTGCAATTTTTGCAGGTTTTTTGCATATTTGCAGGTTAGGATTCTGTCCTAGGACGGAATTAATAAACTGTTTCCAAATAACATCCTTTGCAGTAGACAATTTCTGGCCTTTCCTGAGAATAAGTCGTCTGGATTGCGGCTCCGCATTTGGCGCAATTGCGATCCCAAAGGTAGCGGGGGTTTCTTAGCGCCATTCTCGTTTCATACCTCGCTTGCATATGTTTGCGTGGGATTGGGAGTTTCTTCCTCTTATAAAATGAAAGCTCCTGCTTGATCAGCTTGAACGGCTTGCCGCTTTCTTCGCAGGTAATAACTTTTTCTAAAATTGAATCGTCAACTTCCCGGATATCGTCTAGGGGAGAGATCCCTTCCCCTGTTGGAGGGGGGGCTTCGTAATCGCACCAATTCATCCCTTTTTGGAGAGCTTCTTCTTTAGTCAAAGGATAGTACTCTTGGGCTTTTGACTCGTTGTACCCGAACGGCGAGCACCAAATCGGGAAGAATTCACCGTACTCCCCTGTCGATTTCATGTGTTCAACGATTCTCGGAACCAGCTCCTCGTATTCTTCGCGGGTATATTGTTTATTGAGGATGCAGTAGCGTGCTTTTTTTAAACTGATGCATCCAAATAAATCCTGGCAATCGAAGCAGTAGTCACAATATCGGCAATTTGAGTTGAATTTGCAGAGGGACATGAATTGGCAGTTAAAGTAGCCGACTCCGGCGTGGATTTCGTACATCAATTCGCAAGATTCAACTCCGGGCTGGTAGCAGTCGTATGAGTTTTTCGAGTCGAGAGAGTTGTAGCAGTATTTGCAGTCCCACATATTGACTACATCGAAGGATTTTGCGGTGTTTTTGCAATTGTAAATATAGTCGCCTGTGCAGTTTTCTGAGTGAACGATGTGAGCGAATTTATGAGGGACCTTGAGTTTTAATTTGGTGAATTCCCCCCAAGCTTCTTTCTGTTTCGTGTAGGAGTAGCGGAAGTTTTCAACCATTTTCTCGTATTCTTCTTTGGGGACTTGTTTGTTTAGGATAAAAAATTCTTTGTTGCGGAGGCCGGTGCATAAGAAACAGTTCTTGCAGCCTTTGCAGTCGAAGCACATAGCGCAATCTGAGCATCCTTCGCACCTTTCGCAGAAATCGCAGTTGAAACATTTTTCGCAATAAAGGCAGAAGTAGCAGAGTTCGCTGTGGTAAGTATAAGAGCAGTCGATACAATCCCGGCTGTCGATTACCCAATTGGACATATAAACGTCTTCGCAGTTTGCGAGATCGACGCTCATATAGCAATTTTTGTTTCTGCCGGCGTGGTGAGTATAATAGCTGTTTTCGCTTTGGTAGTTGAAAAGGGAAAGGCGCGGGGTAGTGAGTTGGAGCTCTTTATATTGGTCGAAAAAAGGTCTAGTAAAGTCATAGTCGCGACCGAAATCGCGTGGATCCCAAGCATCGCCCCAGAAATATTCCTGATCGTAAACTTTGAACGGCTTGTCAGGTGAAAACTGAGAAACTATCTGCCGGCCGGTGGCATCGCACTTCCTAAGACAGAGGTGGCGCTCGTTGCGGTGTGCGGCTCGACGGCGTTGGCGGTCGTCCGGGCAAAGCGTTGGGAGTGGAACTCCTATGTGCGCATAAAACTCCTCGTCCTCGGGGGCGATTTTGAAGGGTTTTTGGCAGAATTTGCAGGCTTTTTGCATATTTGCAGGTTAGAGCGCCTTCCTAGGAAGGAATTTAATCTATTGTTTCCAAATAACATCCTTCACAATAAACATCTTCCTTTTCATAAGTACTTTCCACTTCTTTTCCGCATTCTTTGCATTCGCGTTCAACCAGCACACACGGATTATGCGTGTTGAACCTCATTTTATGCCTGCATTCCGGGCAATGGCGAGGGACCGGGAGGCCGGTGCGGCGGTAGAATTTCAATTCTTGGATGATTAGGCGATAGTTTTTGCCGCAATCTTCGCAGGCGAGGGTTTCTTTGAGAATTTCGTCTGAAATATCGGCGATGTTGTCGGGGATTCCCAAGATTGTTGCCGGCTGATACTCTTTTTGGTCTTTTTCGCGCCAGCGGAAACCTTTTTTCTCAGCTTCTTCCCTTGTTAGAGAGTAAAAGTTTTGGGCTGCGGTTTCGTTATAAGGGAAATGTGATAACTTTGGTGGGAAAAATTGGCCCCACTCCCCCGATTCTTTCATGTGGGCGATGATTTTTGAGAGCAACTCGTTATATTCTTTTTCCGAGTACTGTTTGTTGAAAATGCAGTTTTTCTTATGGCGAAGCCCGATACATCCGAAGCAGTTTTCACAAGAAACACAACTGTCGCAATAAAGCATCCCGCTTGAATACCAGGTGTAGGTGCAGAAAGCGCAGTGTTGGCAGGCTCGGATTACGGCGCAATGGACGCAAACTTCACAGCCTGTCCATCCGGCTGAATATGCGTTTTGGACATCTTTTGATCCTGCGAGAGATATACTGTTGAAACAGTCTTCCGAATCGAAACTTTCGAAGCAGTTTTCGCAGTTTCTTGAGTTGTAGACGTGATCGCCTGTTACGTTTTCGCATTGCAGGTTGTGGACGAATCTGTTTTTGGCTCTTTGGCGGATTTCTTTGTACTGTTTCGTGGATTTTTGCCAGGTCTGCCATGATCCGTCCAGTAATTTTTTCTTTAAATCTTCAAAATCTTCTTTGGATACTTTTTTATTAAAAATATAGTAGCTTTTGTTCGCCAAATTATTGCAAAAAATACAATGATCGCATCCTCTTAACTGGCAGGAAAAGCAACATTCGTTGCAGTCATTTCCTTCTTCGAGCATGATGCATTGGTAGCCGTTTTTCACATCACTGCACCAGGAACAAAGAGTGCTGTCGTAGGTGTACATCGAGTCGTAAATATCTTTGTCGTTTACGATCCAGTAGGAGTAATAAATATCTTCACCTCTGTACATTAGAGAGTTTAAGTAGCAGTTTTTGGATTCGCGGGTGTGGCTGTTGTAGTCGCAGTTTTCTGAGTTGAAGATCGTGGTGCCTTCTCTTGGAGTTGCGAGTTGAAGGTCGCGAAATTGTTCGAAAAAAGGCTTATTGAAGTCGAAGTCGCGGCCATAATCTAGCGCTTCCCACTGGTCGCCCCACCAAAATTCGTTTTTATAGACTTTAAATGGGCTGTCCTCTGGGTAGGCGCTTAAGATGTGGTCACCTGTTGCGTCGCATTTCCGGGGGTAAAGTTTCCATTCGTTGCGAGTTGCCATCAGTTTGCGCATTCTTTCTAAAGGGCTTATTTCCGGGAGCGGTATGTCGAAGCGACGGCAGAATTCCTCCTCGCGGGAGGAGATTTCGAAGGGGAGTCCGGTGATTTTGCAGGTTTTTTGCATTAATAGACGGTTTCCAAATAACATTTCTCACAGCAAACATTCTTTTTATCTCCAAATACTGTCTCAATCTCAACTCCACACTTCCCACACGATCCTTTTTGTAATTTTCGGGGTGGTCGCAAGCCCATTCGCATTTTGTGTCGGCAGTCCGGGCAGGCCCCGGGCAAAGGAAGTTTCTTTCGCCCATACAACTCCGCTTCTTGAGGAATTATCCGGAAACTTTTGCCGCAAGTGTCGCATTTTGAGGCGTCACCGGCGTCTTTTGAAGCGGTGTCTTCTCCTTCATACCAGCTTGGTGCAGTCTCTTTTGTCAGTGGGCAATATTCGTGAGCAGCGGTTTCGTTATAGCAGTATGGAGAGTGTTCCATTGGGAAGAATTCGCCCCATTCGCCCGATTTTTTCATGTTTTCGATTATTTGTGCTCGCAATTTCTCGTACTCTTCCGGAGAATATTGTTTGTTCAAAATGCAGTTTTCTTTTCTTTTTAACCCAAAACATCCAAAAATATTGTTTGAATACCAACAATATTGGGAATAAAAGACGTTATTGCATTCATAACATTTTGAGTCCCCCATCCCGTTATACACTTCATTGCAAGCGTGGGTTTCATACTGCAACTCTCCTTTCCATGGTTCCGTTACATCCCAAATCATTTTCATCTCTCCGAAATCATAACAGTATGCAGCATCCTCTGTGTCATATCCGTAATAAGAATTTTTTACGTTTTTGCTGCCTGTAATGTGGTCTCCTATACAATCTTGGCAGTTTTCGGTTTTTGCGTATTTAAAGATAGCGTTTTCTTTTAACAATTCTTTGAAATGACTGAAAGCTTTGACGGTTTCTAACCATGTTGTTGGTCGAATTTCCTTGATTTTTTTCTCGTACTCTTCTTGGGAATACGGTTTGTTGAAAATGTAATGTTTTTTATGTCTTAAATTAAAGCATCCAAAGCAGTCCGAGCATGAATGGCAGTCGTAACAGAACATACAGTTGTTGCAGTGTCGGCATTCATCTAAGAATTCAGAGAAGCTGGAATTGCGTGTATCTGTGCAAAAATAACAGAGCTCGCAATGATGAATCGCTAGGCAGTCGACGCAATCTTTGTTGTATATGCAAAAATTAGTGATGTAATAACAGTCTTCGTTCTTGGCTACATTAATGCACATGTAGCAATTTTTATTATGACCTGAATGACTTGTGTAAAGCGAATTCTCGCTATTGAAGTTGATTAGGGGCGGACGTGGAGTTTTTTTGCTTAATTCAAGTATTTGCTCGAAAAATGGCCGGGTCGGATCGTAGTCCTGTCCGTATTCAAGAGGGTCCCAGTTGTCCGACCACCACTCTTCTGTTCCATAAACCTTTAATGGTTTGTCCGGGGAGTATGTTGTAATTATATCTCTACCTGAAAGGTCGCATTTTCTTCTGTAAAGGCACCTTTCGTTGCGGTGGCTTAGGCGGCGTTTTTGTCTGCAGTCCGGGCAAAGAGTTGGGTCTGAGACATCGAATTTTTTGAAAAATTCTCGATCGTCTGATGTTACTTCGAATTGTTGGGCGCAAGACTCGCAGGTTTTCATAAGTGATCTTCTATACAGCTGTCATTTATCGGATAAACAGATTTTATCACATCGAGGTTGTATTTTCCCGCTTCTTTTAATTCGGCTTTTATCTCAGCGACTTTCCGAAAGTACTCCTCTTCTGAGTAGGGCTCGTTTAGGATGTGGAATTTTTTGGCTTTTAAACCAATACATCCGAAACAGTTGTGGCAGTTGAAACATAGTTCGCAGAATTCGCAGTCCGAGCAATCCCATGCGATATTGCAGAAATTCAAATTGAATCCGGCTGTACTGACACATTCGTAACAGAGTTCATTGTCCATAAAAAATGAGCAATCCGTGCAATCTTTTAGCCCGCTGACTCCCCCATCGATATAGATACAGTCTTCGGCGTAGTTTGAGTCAAAGCATTCGTGGCAATTTTTGACATGGCATATGTAGTCGCCTGTTGAATCCTCATTATGAAGGGTGTGGGAGTAGAGACGAGGGGTGCTGCGTTTCAATTCTACGAGTTTTTCTTGGATATTTTCGGGTTTGATTTTTTTGAATTCTTCGCGCGTGATTTTTTTATTAAAAATATAATATTCTTGATGCCTGAGGCCAACGCATCCGATACAGTTCCGGCATCCGATACAGTCGTAACAGTGCTTTAGGTCGAAGGAGTCTTTGCAATCTTGGCAAAATTCGCAGTTGTAGCATTTTTCGCAATCCGTACATTCATAAAGAAGTTCCGAATCGAAACAGTATGAGCAGTCTGTGCAATCCTTCGATCTGTAAACCCAATAAGTGTGGATGAGATCCTCGTTATAGTCCGAGGCGATGTGCATGTAGCAGTTTTTGTTGTGTCTGCTGAGATTCCCGTATTCGGAGTTGGTCGCATGAACATTGTGAAGGGCAACGCGAGGGGTTTCCAGTTGGAGAGAGTGGAATTTTTCTGTAAAAGTGGTCATTGGCTTGTATTATACCAAAAAAATAGCCAAACATTTGATTTTCCAAAAATTTCATTCATAATACTCACAGCTCTTTGAAAACCCACACCCCAAATGCGATACCAGCATTTTTCGCTGCCATACCGGCAGCTAACTTCCACGAACCGGAAGCGAATATAAATTTCTTTGTGTAGGACTCCCTCGAGTATTATCAAAGGCATTTATATGCCGCACGGTTAGTTCCCGCAAAAAAACAACAAACTTAAAATAGAATCTCTGGTATCAGGGATTTTTTCGAAATTAAACAAAAATATATGACTTTTGAATTACTGGCTGTTATCACTCTCATCGTTCTGGCTCTCGGGAGCCTTATGGTGGGGGTTGTTAATGATGCCGTGAATTTCCTGAATTCTGCAATCGGCGCTAAAGCTGCTCCTCGTAAGATTATTATGCTTGTTGCGGCGGCCGGAGTGATGATTGGAGCGACTTTTTCCGATGGGATTATCGAGGTGGCGCGAAAAGGGATTTTTCATCCGGAATTTTTCACTTTGAATGAGGCGATTATTATTTTTACAGGGGCGATTATTGCGAATATCGTTCTTCTTGATCTGTTTTCGACTTTTGGGCTGCCGACTTCCACTACGGTTTCGATTGTTTTTGCTCTGTTTGGGGCGGCTCTGAGTACCGCTCTGCTGAAAACCGGGGACTGGGACGCTGCATGGGAAGCTATTAATAGTGCTTCTGCGGTTAAAATCATGCTTGGTATTTTACTGTCTGTGGGATTTGCTTTTGCGATTGGGGTTGTTGCTCAGTTTATTACGCGGCTGATTTTTACGTTTGATTATGCGCGGCGGTTTAATCGGTTTGGTTTTTTGTGGAGTGGTGTTGCCTTGTCGGCTCTTGTGTTTTTTATTCTTATTAAAGGGGGGAAGCATGCGACTTTTATGACTGATGATTTGCAGGCTTGGATTTCGACTCATACTTTGACGATTATGGTTGGTTCTTTCGTGGTTTTTTCTTTGTTGTCACTGATTTTGATTCGGTTAAAAGTTAATGTCCTTAAATTTATTATCTTAATCGGGACCGGTTCTTTGGCGATGGCTTTTGCAGGGAATGATTTGGCGAACTTCATTGGTGTTACTGTCGCAGGAGTGAACGCTTATCTTGGTGCTGATCTGGCCGGGAAGCTCCCAACTCCAACCTGGGTTCTATTGGTTGCGGGTGCGGTTATGGTTTTTGCTCTCTATACTTCCAAAAAATCTAAAACTGTCATTCGTACGGAGATTAATTTGGCAAGTCATGATAAGGATGTTGTGAATTCCTGGAGGGCAAATCTTTTTGCTGAAAAACTTGCGAAGATGGTGAGCTTTTCTTTTGATTGGATCGGCGGAATTTTACCTAAGAATACTCGGGACTGGATCGCTTCTCGGTTTAAAAGACGTGCTCATTGGGATGATGGCGAAAAACGTGCTTATGATTTAATTAGAGCTTCCGTGAACCTGATGGTGGCTGCCGCCGTAATTTCTTATGCTACTTCATACAAACTGCCTTTATCGACAACTTATGTGACTTTTATGGTCGCAATGGGAACTTCTCTTGCCGATGGTGCTTGGGATCGATCTTGTGCTCCTGCACGAATTACCGGCGTTTTGACTGTTGTGAGCGGGTGGTTTTTGACCGCTTTTATTATTTTCTTCCTTGCCGCGGGCACTTCCGCCGTTCTTTATTTGGCACAGGGTTATGGACTTATGACTTTGCTGGTCGTTCTTGCCTATATTGTTTATAAACTTCTGCATATCCATGATAAGCGTGAGAAAAAACATTCTTTATTGCAAGAGGGTTAGAATTATTCTTCTAGAGATTCTTTGAGCGCCTGGTAGAAGACTTCCAAATCAACACCTTTGCCGTTATTGAATTCATCGGCATCGAAAATGACTATTTCTTTTTGCCCCGATTGTTTTGAATTATTTTTCATACCTGCATATTAACTCGGATAATAAAGCTCCGCCACAGTATCCTCGTACGGATGAGTGGATTCTAAAAGCCATTTCCCGTATAGGTTTTGGGCTCGGAGTTCATCTTTGATTTCTTGGACTTTTCTTTCGTACTCTTCCTTTGAATATTTTTTGTTCAAAATTTCATATTCGGCGTGAGAGCGAGAAACGCACCCGAAACAGCTACGCGAATTGAAGACCATATCGCAATATTCGAGGTCTGAGTTGTGCCAACATGCGTTGCAGAAATTGCAGTTGTGGTTTCCTGAGTTGCCGATGCATTCGTAAAGCAGTTCCGAAGGGTCGTATCCGATGCAGTCGCAGTCCATTGAGTCTTTTGCAGCGTCAATGTTTGTGCCCATGTAGATGCAGTCTTCAACGTCGGTGCAGTAGAAGCAGTTTGTGAGGTTCCTTGAGTTTTCCAGAAAGGATCCGGTGCAGTTTTCGCAGTTTTTTTGCAAGGATGCGACGTGTGGTACCGATCTTCTCATTCTTTCCAGTTCTTCGAGGAGTTGCTCCGCTGAATATTGTTTTAATTTTTCGATTTCTTGAAAATAATCGTCTTTTGAAAATTGTTTGTTTCGAATGTGATACTGGACATTTCTGAGGTTTGCGCACAAGAAACAGTCGCGGCAGTTCACAAGATCGAATCCGAACTCACAATTGGCGCATGTGAAACAGTTATAGAGATAATTGCAGTCGTAAAGATTGCTTCCGAAAACGCATTCGTAGCAAAGTTCGCTTTGGGTTAATTTGTCACAATCGGTACAGTCCTTTGTTTTGAAAGGATATTGCGAATAATGCGTGTCTTCGCAGTAATGCCCTCCGAAAATCAGGTAGCAGTTTTTGTTTTTGTAGGCGTAATTCGTGTAATCGCTATTTTCCGAGTTCGAAGAAACGAGCGCTATTCGCGGCATTGTTTGTTGGAGCTTTTTTAATTCATCTATGAACCACATGATGTATTGTTTTTATCCAAAATTATTGATTCAACTTCTCCTCCGCAGTATTTTTCTACAAGTTCTTTGAGTTCTTGCAGAGCTTGTTCGATTTCTTCGCGGGTTACCGGGGGGAGACCTTCTAGAACAAGGACTGCATTTTTGGTTTCCTCTGTTAATTTGGTTCTATCGGCCTCTCTCCAATTGAACTTTCGGCAAATCACACCGTTGTCGTCTTTGTAGACAACTTCTCCGGGTTCCGGAGGGTTGTTTTCTGTGGCTCCAAGTTCGACAAACTCTTCTGATCCGTCTGCGTATGCGAGCTGGATGTCACCGACACATTTGTCTAAGTCTTCGCCTCCTGCTGTGATCACGTATTTGAGAGAAATTGCGTTGTAAAGGTCGACTAATTTGTTGATATTTGGAAGCTGACCGCCTTTTACGACTCTTCTGACAATGGCTTGGACTGATGGGGCGGCTTTTTTGGGGTTGCTGCCGAATTTTTTGTGGGCTTCTCGCCAAGACTCAATCTTAGGATAGCTATTTACAGGCTCGATCCCCGGGGTTTCACGAACGCACTTTTCGGCTTCGCGGAGGAGGGTTGTGATTTCAGGATCAGATCCCGAATTGTCGATGTTTTTCACTGCCAAAACACCTATTACAAGGTTTTCGTAGTTTTGGAGGATTTGGCAGGAGATTTTAAAATTCATTTGTATATCATATTATCAATGTTTTCTGAATTATTGTGTTTTTCTTTTTCCCAAGAGAATGTTGGCAAGTCAGAAAATTTAGTTTTTTTCTTCTTTGTGATCTTCTCTTTCTTGCTATTTTTATCGTTCATAGATGAATTATTAAAAATTATTTCAATCTGCCTCCCACCACTTCCCCCACTCCCCATCCGCCTTCATCTGCTCCTTCAATTCAGAAACACGTTTCTCCCATTCTTCCGGCGAATATTTTACATTCAAAATCTCATATTCGGCATGGTTTCGGTAAACGCATCCGAACAAGTGATGAGAGCTGAAGCAGCCTTCACAGTACCAGGAGTCCTTCAAATGTTCACAAAAATAACAAAAGTTGCAATTATAACCATCGCCAACATTTATGATTTCGTAACACCCCGTTAAATCGACGGAGTGATAAACATCGTAAGTGTCTGCACTTCGGGTATGGTAGGCCGGATAGACATGCAGTAAATATCCACAATCCTGACATTCGGTGCAATTGTAACATTTGATGCAATTTTGGCAGTTATAAAGAAAATCTCCTGTAGAATTTTCTGTCTTCCACATTCTCTCTCCCAGTCTTGGTGTTTTTTGTTTTATTTCTTCAAATATTTCTAAAACATTCTCCTGTGATAGGATTTTTTTTAATTCCTGCCGGAAATCATCCTTGGAATATTTTTGATTAAAAATATGGAATTCTTTATTTCTTAATCCGGTGCATCCATAGCAATTATTGCAGCCCAAGCAGTCATGACAAAGAACGCAATCGTGGCATCTTTGACATTCTTGACAGTAGTTGCAATTGTAGCAGTTGCGGCAATCCAAGCATTCATAGCAAAGCTCCGAACCTGAAACATGAGTGCAATCTGCAGATGTATTTAGTTTTTCTGTGAAATCACAGTATAAGCAGTCTCTAAGAACATCCGAATCGAATGACAGGTATGAGTCTTTTGAAAGATAAATAAAGTCACCATACCGGCAGTTCTCATTTTGATAGCCGTGGACCGCAATGTGAGGCTGTTTTTGATAAAGGTTTCGGAAATCCTGGAGGAAAGTCATGTTAGGGCGTATTAAACGGTTTCCAAATAGCATTTTTTACAATACACGGTTTCGGAGCGGTCAGGGGCATAAGTTGTTTGAATACCAGTATTACATTTTGCACAATTTCTAGTCCAAAGATAGCGGGGATTTTTGATGGCAATCAATTTCTTGTATCTGCATTCCGGACAATCCTTCGGAGCTTCTAATCCCATTTTATCATATAGCTTCAATTCCTGTGAGATTACCATGTAGCTTTTTCCGCAATCTTCACATGCCAATACATCATCTCCTTCTCTGTGCGGCGCTTGTGGCATATCTTCCCATCTGTAGCCTTTTGCCAGCGCTTGTTCTTGTGTTAGCGGGAAGTAATCCTGGGCTAGTGTTTGATTATATGGATAAGGTGATATTTGAATTGGAAAAAATTCTCCATATTCTCCTGTTTTTTCCATATGCTCTATAATTTTAGCTTTTAATGTTTTGTAATCCTCTTCTGAATATTTTTTATTAAAAATGAAGTTCTTGGTTCGTGAGTGAAATCCGTCACATCCGAAGCTATCTGCTAAATAAAAACATGAGTACAAATACTCCGAATTTGGACTTGCGGCTGTACAATAGGCGAATTTTAAATTCTTATTACTCTCTCCTCCCGTAGAAAGCTCATAGCAAAGTTCGATATCCTTATCGTGCATAGATAAATCCATAGAATCTTTCACATTTACGCATTCCACCAAGTATTTGCAGTCTTCTATATCGAAGCAATCATAGCAATCGACAGCATTTTTACAGCTTTGTATGCAATCTCCTGAGGATTTTTCACAATTCAATTGATTTTGATGTCTTTTTGGAACAGTTACGCTGAATTCTTGAAATTCCTTTGCAAGTTCTTTTGGGTCGCGCTTCATATACTCTATTATTCTTTCTTTATATTCTTCCGACGAGTACTGATGATTTTTAATATTAAATTTTTTGTTATGGATCCCTGCGCACATGAAGCATTTTTGACAACTATAAGAATCTGTCATATATCCGCAATCCGTACAGGTTCGACAGTTAACAAGATGATGTGAGTTGTACGAATCCTTGCAATTCACGCTATATGCTACAAGTTCGCAGTGATCTATTAATGTATTGTTTATACAATCTTTGCAGTATTGGCTTTTTCGCGAATATATACAATCCTCCATACAGTAACTTCCGGGTGACATATACGAGTTTTTACTGAAAGCCATATATGAATTATATGGGCAGTTCTCGTTGTTGAGCTGTAAAAGTGTTGCTTTTGGCACTTTTTGCATTAATTCATAAAATTGTTCAAAAAACGGTCTTCCAAAATCAAAATCCTGGCCATAATCAGCCGGATCCCATTTGTCTGACCACCAACATTCAGGGCAATAAACAGGGAAAGGTGCATCAGAGTTAAAAGTCGACACTACTTCTTTTTGGCACATGTCGCATTTGCGTTTGAATAGGCAACGTTCATTCCTGTTCGCAAGACGGCGTTGAAAGCGACAGGTTGGGCAATGAGTCGGTTTTGGAACTTGAATTTTTTGGTAAAAAGCCTGATCGCTGTCTGCGATTTCGAAATTTCGGCTACAATTTTTGCAGGTCTTATTGGTCATAGAGTACTAGATATAATAAGTTTTCGTTCAAAACAGGTCATCGGAAAATCACTTAGTACTTGGGTCTTCGTACTAACCAATATGCTGCCAGAAGCACTCCTGGCAATAAACGGTGTAAGGCGAGTCCGGCCTGTAGGTTGTAATCATATCCTTCTGGCATTTGTCGCATTTTCTTTTGTAAAGTTTACGCTCGTTTCTGAGAGCGAGGCGGCGTTTTTGTCTGCATTCCGGGCAGTTTTCCGGCCAAGGCAGGTCTTTTTTCTTATAAAAAACTTGCTCCTGATCGATTATTAGGAATGGTTTTGTGCACTGGGCACATGTTTTTTGTTCGTCGGGCATTTGTTGTGGTTGTTAGTTGTAAGATTAAAGTTGTAAGTTATGGTGTTTCGCCTAACGGCGAAACGGCTTTCTTATTGGGGCTGCACCTGCGGTGCGCCCTGGGATTTCAGTTTATCAAAGGCCGAAGTTTTCTGCCAGCTCAACAGATTGAAAATTCGCATTAGGACAGAATTCGGATTTTCACTTTCCTGTAAACGTCTGATCTTTTTTGAATTGCAAAAATCTTTACATTTTCTCCTTCAATTCTGTATATAACCCTGTAATCTCCCCCCCTTAGCCTACGATACCCTTTCAAAGATTCCCGAAGCGGCTTGCCGAATCTTTCAGGGTGAGTGGTTAGTTTTTCTCTTATTGCAACTTCAATTTGACCCTTTGCTTTTTTAGGCAATTTAGGGATGTCGTCATCAACTACCGATCTTTTGTACCAAATTTCAAATCTCATGACCAAGCTTCTTCATGAGATATAAATTCCGCATCGCCGGTATCGCGTTCTTCAGCAATCTTATTCCAAATACGGTCTTCATCGATCTCAATAGCGAGCTTAATAAGATGGATGGCCTTGGTTGCTTCCGGGACATCGTCTCTTTTGGCAAGCATTTTCAATGCTTCTTCAATATCTTTTGGAAGGCTGATATTTATACGTCTTTTTGAAGTTGCCATGACAGCTGTTTGCATGATTTTTACAGTTAAAGTGTATCATAAGTGTATCACCTTTTCAATAGGTGATTCTAATCAACTTTAACATCTCGACATTAAATCTATGTTAAAAAAACAGGGGGTGATTTGTAAAAATGGTTAATGCTCAAAACAACCGTTTTGCAAAGCATTTATCCCCACTCCAGTGGGGGAAACTCTATATACTTGGTACTTGGTACTCATTACTTCTTACTATATAAGCGGCTCCGTAAACTGCACTTCCCCCGCATCTGCTGGATTTATGTCGTCATCAACTGCACCTTCTTCCCACTTCTTCAGAATTTCTTCAACTTCCGAGCGAGGTCGGCAGTATTTTTTGCGGGATAAATCGCGGATTTCTTCGGATAGATCGTTTACAGGTTTTGGAACGTCGATTGTTCGGCCTGAGAATGCGTCTCTGATCTGGCCGTCTATGGACATTTTTACATAAAATTCTCTAACACCAAGATTGATAATATCTCGAACATTGAACTTAGGCGTGTACTCCTGCTCCATGATCGCAGCATCTTCCGCGCCAATCCTGAAACTCATGAGGGAACCGACATTACCGAACACCGTCGTCCGCACAAGATCGTCAAGCTGCCCCATGTACTGATGAGCCATCGTTAAATTAAGGCGGTATTTTCTGGCTTCCGAAAGTATTTCCGCGAACGTGTCTGTAGCGAAATATTGGAACTCATCACAATAAAGATAGAAGTCCTTGCGCTGTTCTTCAGGAGTATCGGCTCGAGCCATCGCCGCTTGGTGAATTTTGGTTACCATCATTGCGCCGATAAGCTGACAGTTTTCTTCTCCGAGAGTTCCTTTTGAAATTTTCATAAGGAGGATTTTGCCGTCATCCATCATTTCTCTGATATTCAGGCGGTTTTCCGGTTGGCCGATAATATTCCTGATCTGTGAGGTTGAAACGAACTGCCCAACCTTATTGAGAAGCGGCATTATCGCTTCGTTGTCGAACTTTTCGCTCCAGGCGGCGAACTCGTTTACCCAGAAGTTCTTGATTACCGAATCCTGGATGTTTGCGACTATTCTTTGGCGATAGTTTTTATCCGAAAGCATCTTCATAATCGACAGAATCGTCGTATCCGGCGAGTCAAGAAGCGCAAGAGTTGTGTACCTCAGCACATGCTCGAGACGATTAGTCCAGTTATTCCCGAATAATTTTTTAAAAACCTCAATAAAACCAATCGTAACCCGCAGTTTAAGATGGTCGGGTACCTTTTCAAGAGGGTTGAAAGCTATCGGAAAGTCGTTATCCCCGGGATCAAAAAGAATCACATCGTTCTTTCTCTCCTCGGGAATATATTTCAAAACGGCATCTACAAGATCACCATGAGGATCGAGAACTCCGACACCTTTTCCACTCAAAATATCCGAAATAATCAGAAGCTCGAGGAACTTGGACTTACCCGTACCGGACTTACCGACAACATATAGATGGCGGCGGCGATCGACGCGCTTAATCCCAAATTTAATACCTTGATTATGATAATTAGTCAGGCCAAAAGTCGATATTTCATCTACCCCTCCGGATTTCGGCAGATCGTAAGGCGGCTCTGATTTCCTGGACATCACATGCACTATATGCGGGACGATATCCGGATTCGGAAAGTGGTAAACGCTTGCCACTTCTTCACAGCTCATTGTCATTGTGCGGCTGAATTTTAGGTCGCGACCGAGAGTTGTGAAGCTGTTTAATGTAGTTTTTGACGCTTTGAGCTGGTTGAAGTCTATTGTATTGAATTGCGTATATGCCTTCATCAGGGAAATCAGTTTATTGTTGGCTTTTTCTTGGCTTGGGGCAATATATGCCACCCTGATTCCGACCTTGAAAGCCCGTTTTTCCGCCTTGCTGTCGAAGGCTGCTTTTTCCTGGGCTCGGAGGTTCTTGAGACCTTTTAGCTTGAGCCTGTCGCGAAATCTGAACCATCTTGAGATTGTGTTGATTTTGAGTTTCCAGGTTCTTGAAAGATTTAGCTTGAAGTCATCTTTTAGTGGCTCGATTAATGTTTGTATCCAGACCTCTTCTCCCGAGTCGGCTTTTGATAAAATTGAAAAAATTCCGGCCATTGAGTCACCGTCGAACTCTTTGTGAACTTTTATCGGGTAAATATCTTTTCTTTTTAAAGAAAGTTCCGCTGCCGCAAATCTCTTATCTTGAGCTTGAGTTATGTACTCTTTTGCATCAAAAACTTCCGCATGCGGATAAAGCGCATAAATCTGACCTTCCACCGCTGTTCGAAGTTTCACCGGGACTCTTACGAAAAAATAAACATGCTGATCTATTGAAGCTACTTCCAATCCGATCGGCACACCCGTAAGCACTTCATGCAAGTTTGTCAGGAACTGCTCGAAAGTTTCTTCTTTATTTTCCCCGATGGGGATTTTGACTTTTAGGAGTTCGGTGTTTATGAATTATGTATTATGAAGTATGAATTATGTATGTGGTGTTTCGCTGCGCGCTTGTCCCGCTTTGGCGGGGAAACTGTTTGATTTGTAGCTTGTAATTAAAGTATACCTCTAGCTGTTAATTATAACATATATTGCATCACCTCGCAACAAAGCTTGTCGCTCCGAGCCATGCCAGTTTAAAAACAGCTCTTTGTGTCTTGGCATAAACAGGGCTTTCAATAATCATTCCCATCAATTCATCAGGGTTGAGAGATACCAGTGAAACCTTGTTTTCGTAAATGTTAATCTCATATTCGAACATATACTCCTTGGGGTTCACGAACAAGATTTCCACCAGATTTCGATCAAAGCCTTTCGGATAATATTTCTCAAGGTAATCGAGCGCCTCTTCAGATAGAGGAGAAAGCATCCTGGTCTTAATCCCCTGCTGAATCTTACGTTTGGCATAATCGCGCGTGTACTCTTCGGTAATTACGTTCGGGAGCTGTGCCAGATTGGTGTATCCGAGGACTTCTTTATCTGTTGTTAATGAGTCTTCGAAGATGTTTTTGATCCCTTCAAGACCTTCGTAATATTGGATTTTAGGCTTGTAGGTAAGGGTATTTGTTATTGAAAGTAGTTCCGGGAGAAGTTTTTGAGCTTTTTCGAAGCGTTCTTCCACCTTATTGACGAGAATTTGGGGGCTCTCTATCGCGAAAAACTTCATTTTGTTCTTGGTAAAACTGCTTATGAGACCCTTTTTTATCAGGTTATCGAGGGTGTGATAGCAGCTTACTCGATGGATTCCGGCTTTTTTTGCTATGGCGCTAACATAAGAGCTCCCCAACTCGAGTAAGGCCAGATATACCCTGGATTCTTCCGCAGTAAGGCCTAAATCTTCTAAGTCTGATGCAAACATGTTGTAGGAATTATTCTACAGATATTTTAGCGTGGATTTTTGCGAGAGTCAACCTGTTATTGCGCCTTCCTAGGAAGGTGTGCGCACTTGCTGTATAGACAAAATTACACTTCGATGATAAAATCTTGACACTCTTTAAAAAATATTGTCATGTCAAACTGCCCACAATGCCAAGCACAATTCGAAATCCCGAAAATCCAAAAGGATTTCCTCGAAAAAATGAGTCTTCCCGACCCAAAGCTATGTCCTCACTGCAGAAGACAACGTCGTTTTGCTTTTAGAAATGAGAGGCAACTTTATCAGAGGCAATGCGACCTCACAGGCAAGCAGATTATCTCTATTTATGCGTCTGATTCTCCTTATAAGGTTTATGACCAACATGAATGGCATTCGGACAAATGGAATGCCTTCCATTACTCCCGAGATTTTGATTTTTCGAGATCGTTTTTTGAGCAGATGGGAGAGCTGATGCTTGATGTCCCCAAGATTTCGGTTTTTGCTTCCAGAAATGAAAATTCCGATTACGCGAACGGTGCTCAGCAAGACAAGAACTGTTATATGATCTTTGTTTCCGATCATGATGAAGACTGCTATTACTCTTATGGAATCGATAGCTGCCAGGATTGCCTGGAATGCTTGAACTGCTATAAATGCGAGCTTTGTATCGAGTCAATTGATTGCTCTGAATGTTATAATGTTGCTTATGGTGAAAAAAGTCATGGATGCCGCGACTGCTACTTCATCTCTGACTGTAAAGGATGCAGTAACTGTTTTGGATGTTACGGCCTTAGGAATAAAGAGTATTACTTTTTCAATGAAAAGCTTTCCAAAGAAGAGTACGAAAAGAAATTAAAAGAGTTAAATACCGGGAATATCGAGACGATCAATTGGACTCGCAACACTTTTGCCAAGAAAAAAGCGGAGCAGCAAATCCACCAATATTATAACGGCAACAATAATCAAGATGTCACCGGGGATCATATTGTCGGATGCAAAAATTGCATTGATTGTTATGACAGCGGTGATCTGGAGGATTGCGCTTATTTGATCTTCAGTTTTAAGTCAAAAGATTGTTTCGACGGGCATGTGGTTGTGGATAAATGCGAGCTTTGTTCCGAGACTGTCAGTACGATTAATCAGTACAATACTCAGTTTACTTTCTGTAGCTGGTACTCGAAAAATTCTCAATATCTGGATCATTGCGTGAGCTGCAAGGATTGTTTTGCCTGCTCGGGGCTGAAAAATGCGCAGTATTGTGTTTTTAATAAACAATATACGCGCGAGGAATACGAAGAGTTGCGAGCTCGAATTATTGAATATATGAAGCGGACCGGGGAGTATGGAGAGTTTTTCCCGATAGCACTATCGCCGTTCGGCTATAACGAGACTGTCGCGTCTGAATATTACCCCTTGAGTCGCGAGCAGGTTTCCGGGATGGGCTGGAAATGGCGAGAAGAGGATTCTCAAACCGCCGCTTATCAAGGGCCACAGATTGAACTGCCTTCTGATATTGAAGATGCGTCTGAGGATATTTCAGAGAAGATCTTGCTGTCTGAGGCTTCCGGGAAGCCTTATAAAATCACTCCTCAGGAACTTAATCTTTATCGGCTACATAAACTGCCTTTACCAAGGATGAGGTTTGATGAAAGGCATATGGACAGGATCCGAAAAAGAAATCCACGGAATTTGTGGAAGAGGGATTGCCGGGAGTGCGGGGCTTCGATCGAGTCAACTTATTCTCCTGATAGACCTGAGACGGTTTATTGCGAGGGGTGTTATTTAAAAGAAGTTTACTGATGAGCAACTATGATCAAAGAATGTGAAATTTAATTTTTAACACAAAATATCATGAAACCAAGTAATGAACGACCTATCAATGCTGTACCAGCACCAACAGTGTCTACTGAGGAAGGGCATGATTCTCCAGCTGTAGATGACGCCATGTCAAACACATGCAGAAATGCAAGAATAGTTGCTCGATCTGATAATTTCATCATTTCGGAACCGCCAACTGCTCGAAAAAGGTATAGACAGGGAGTTTAAGTCCTTGCCTATTTGGCGGTGCCTCTGGATAAGCAATGTTTATTGATGCATGAAGAAAGGCTGGCATTTCTTCGAGACAATGATCAAGCTTTTGATGCGCACTAAATGATGTGATACACTCCTCCTCCATGCTCGAAACCCAAAGAAATCTCGCACCCCCACGCATCGTCTTTACGGACGAGCAGTTTACCATGCTTAAAGATGCTTTTCGCTTCAATTGCGTGGAAGAGTTTTTGGATTTTCTTGGAATTGAGGAGGTTTTGCAGAGAGAGGAGGTTTTGCGGCTTCTTGCTATTTCTGGTGCTTGGCTTCAAGAAGACATCGCCTGGCAGATTATTAAGTTTGCTCTTTATTCCGAGATAAAACTGGAGACTGAAGAAGATTTTATTTATGTTATGCAAAGATGTAATGCTTAAACCACCTCCTGAAAATCACCACTACCCTTGCGCAAACCTAACTCCCGATCAAATGGAGCAAATCCTCGATATTTACGATCATGTTGTTGGTGATCCCAGGGGAGATCTCAAGGGTCGTCTTAGGCATTTTGGCATCGAAAATCCTTCCGACCACGCGCTCGTTTTTGCGCAGCTCGAGATTGCTTGGAAGTTTTTTACGAAAATTTCTGCAACACAAGAGGTCCAGAATGAAGTTAGGATGAGGTTGCTGAGAGGTGAATTACATTTGAGTTGAGAATCCTCCCTGTTTCCAGTAGATTAATGCCATGAAAGCTTCAGAAATTCGCAGGAAATATATAGATTTTTTCGTTAAAAAGCACTCCCACAGTGAGATTGCCGGAGCTTCACTTATACCTGAAAACGACCCGACCGTGCTCTTCACAACTGCGGGAATGCATCCTCTTGTCCCTTATCTTTCCGGGGAGTCGCATCCTTCCGGGAAGAGGCTTGTTGATTGCCAGAAATGTG
>JAHIUS010000033.1 GCA_018816885.1 Patescibacteria group bacterium
GTAGTTCTCGTAGCAGGATTAGCTGTGCAAGTGGTTCTGACTAATTGTCGCGGCTGTTTCTCTGGAGCAGATGAAGAAACCCCTGCATTGATGGAAGACGATGATGGTGATTTTTAATCAAAAAAGATGCCGGGATCACAAGAAATAGCAGGTAGACGCGCAATACTGGCGATAATAGTATTGATGGCTTGCACTGCCGTGGGAGTTGCAGTTCGTTCAATCCGAGAAGAAAAAGGTTTAGCCGCACGATTACAGGAAGATATAGAAGTATATAAACCGGATTGCTATTGCACGGAAGGAAGATTCGCAGGAGAAGAAGCCGCAAAAATACTTTTACAAACAAATTCTAAGGCAAAAAAAATGCCGCAAATAGCAAAAAATGAATATGTTGGACAGTGTGCTCGAACATGCAAGGAATTGGAATGGATAATATCGGTACAAAGAAGCCAAGTAAAAAGCATAGCAAGCGAAACGGCAAACTTAAGAGAAAGGTGTACTTGTGTATCAGGGGCGTTGTCGGGACAACTCGCTGTAGAAAGTTTCGCGCAAACACATATGGGAAGAAAAATATTTTCAGCATTTCCGGGATCGGCAGATATGATGAAAGCGGATCAATGCGCCTATGTATGCAGTGATTAAGAATTTTAATACACCACCTCCACCCTGCCATCCAAATCATTCCGATAAACTGTGGCGCCCATCTCTTCCAGCGCAGAGAGCGTTTCCTGATGCGGATGTCCAAAAGAGTTCCCCTCCCCAACCTGAATAACGACTGTTTCGGGCGAAACCGCTTCCGAAAACTCCTTTGAATTAGCTGTTTTGCTTCCATGGTGGGAAGCTTTAAATAAATCGCTATCCAAAACAACACCGCTCTCAAGAAGCGCCTCTTCGACTTCATTTTCCGCATCACCGGCAAGTAAAATAGAATCATCTTCATAGGTAATCCGCGCAACAATCGAAGAGTTATTGATATTTTCGAAATACTCGCCGATAACGGGCTGGAAAGGATACAAAACATCCAGGAAAACCCCATCTCCAAAGTCAAAATCCGCCCCCTCATGCGCATAATAAATCTGCGCTTCATTCTGCAAATCGTGCAAAAACTCCTCATAATAAGAGTTATGATAAGCAACGCCCGTAATAAGTGCGGTCTCAACCTGATAACGATCCAACACCGGTACAAGCCCCTCGATATGGTCGGAATGTGGATGAGTGAGAATCATGAGATCGATTTTCTTCTGCAAAAAAGGCAAAACATCATTGAGCTGAGTAAGGATTTCGGTCCCCGGTCCGCCATCAATCAAAATCAACTTATTGGAAGGGGTTTGGATTAAAATAGAATCACCCTGCCCGATATCCAGAAAGTGAACATGCAGCTGTCCATGACTTAACCTCGCTTGGTGAAAATAGGCGAGGAGAATTGCGATAAGCAAAAAAGGAATAATGAGTTTCTTCATAACAGATAAGATAGCACATCGACATTAAATCCATGTTAAATGTATGGAAAAACTATAAAACCCGTTTTCGTTTTGCGCAGCAAAACACCACCCACTTGGCACTGGGTACTTGAGACTCAAGACTAAAACTTATCTCTTCCTGCGATGTAAGAGGCCGGTTCCAAGCGCGGTGGCAATCAAAACAACTCCCAGTCCGGCACCCGTTGTCGGCAGGGTAACTGTTGTAATGACACCTTCGCTCTCGTTTCCAACCTCATCGACTGTGGTCAGTTTGAAAGTATAGGTAGCGCCCTCTTCCAAGTCCTCGACAGAATGACTTGTTGCGTTAGCTCCGAGAGATTCCGCACTTCCGTAACTGTCACCTCCGTCTTCGCTTTGATAAAGAAGTTGATCATCAAGATCCCCGGCAGTATTAACGCTAGCGGTCCAATTTAATTCAACACCATCTCCAAAAAGAGAAGCGATAAATTCTGTAACATCCTCAGGCGGAAGCAAGTCCGCAATATCGAGCGTAACAGCTTTAAAACTGGCAGTCCTATCAAAAGTATTGGTAAGTTCATTTCCCGCAAGGTCGGTAACCCCGGAAACGGTCAAAATATAATCTTCACCCGGATCCTGCTCGGCGGTTTCCAAAGTCACAACGGCAAGATCATCTCCCTGCGTTGCAGTAAGAACTTCGAGTGCATCACCGTTATCGGAACGAATCAATTCAAAAGCCAAAGCAATATCTTCCGGCAGCATAACTTCTTCATTAAAAGTCACAATAACAGAAGTAACCCCATCGGATTCAACATCATCGATTTCAGGAGACGCCAAATCTTCCACTACGATGACTTCCTCTTCCTCGTCGGCAGAATCATGCTCCTCCTCCGTTTCCGTCAAAGCTTCAAGCCCGCCTTCAAAAACGGCGCTATCGGAAGTCCCGCTAATAACGGCATTTCCGGCGGTATCCATAACTTCCGTTCCGGCGGTAATCATATAAGAAACGCCGGCCTCTTGGGTTCCTGTAGTTACTAAAACAACACTTGCCTCTTCGGAAACATAAGCATCTAGAGTCTCAAGCTCTTCACCTGTCTCCAAGTTTACAATAGAAAAAGCGATAACTCCGTCCAAAGGAAGCTCAATATCTTCACTGAACATAACTTCCAAAACCATATCCGTAAGAGCCTCAGCGCCTACGATATAAGGACTTTCGGTGTCTTCAGCAGTTGCTGCGGGAGCAGCGGAAGCCTCGTAACTGTAATACTCACTTTCATTCCCGGCAGCATCTAGAGCGGTAATGGCGAAATAGTAAGTAACGCCTCCTTCAAGATCTTCAAAAACATGCTCTAAAACATTGTCAGTCTCAAGAGAGCCGAACGTATAAGTTCCGCCGTCTTCAGAGACGCTGTCCAGACCGTAATAGATCTTATAGCCGGTTACACCGACATTGTCTGTCGCCATTTCCCAGCTTAATGTCACGC
This sequence comes from Patescibacteria group bacterium, assembly GCA_018816885.1. Taxonomy (GTDB): domain Bacteria; phylum Patescibacteriota; class Gracilibacteria; order UBA1369; family UBA12470; genus JAHIUS01. Next base: position 2,921 of record JAHIUS010000033.1, read on the forward strand.
TGCCCTCTCCGGCAACGGCTGTGACGCCTTCAACATCGGAAGGTGTCTGCAGATCATCGTCCGCATAAGCATTAGGGACGAACAGCCCCAAAGTAATTAACAGGCATACAAGTGTTCTTTTCATAATGTTTTTATTAAAAATAATCAGACAATTATAACAGAAAACCCCCGGGAGGGCAATAAGGCAGAGGTTGACGGGGAGCAGAGTTGTGTCATCGACAAAAAAGCCAAAAGGGCTACAAATAGATGTTTTTTCTTACGAAAAAACATCACCACTACATCCCTACCTCTATATCCTACACCCTCTTCAATCTCACCTCCGCAATATGCCCCTGCTTGTCCAGCATCAGCACCTTAACCTCAAACTCATCGAACTTAATAATTTCGCCTTTTTTAGGGAATCGACCGAGTTTTTCAACAATCATATAGCTGATTGTCTTATATTCGGGCTGCGGAAAAATAAGACCCAATTCATCGGATAGATCCTCCAAAACAGCTCTCCCACTCGCCAAGATAGTATCATCGGAAATCTTTTTGTAATGAGTCTCGTCCAGATCAGTTTCGTCAGTAATTTCTCCAACAATCTCCTCGAGCACATCTTCAAGCGTAATCAGCCCGGCAGTACCGCCGTGTTCGTCCAAAACTATCGCCATATGGGTTCTTTTCTTCTGGAAAAGATGAAAAAGTCGGTTAATCTTCATGGAATGAGGAACTTTTAGAGCCTTTGAAGGATGAATTTGAGAAAGAGTCTTATTGTCTTCCTCATCGGACATCGCTTCAAGAACCTCTTTAACACTAACAACGCTCACGATATGATCAACATTTTTACGATAAACGGGAACTCGTGAAAAAGAGTGATTTACGATAAATTCCGCGGCCTCTTTAACGGAAGTGGATTCCGGCAAAGCCTCGATCTCAACTCTCGGCGTCATAATGTTCTCAACCCGTGTATCGGTAAACTCCAGAACATTTTCAATAAGCTCCTTTTCGCGATTCTCAATCGATCCCTCTTCAGCCCCGATGCTGATCATAGCTTTGAGCTCTTCTTCGGTAACTTTTTTCTTAAGATGATTTCCTTTCCCTCTAAAAATTTTAATTAAAACAGCAATACACTTTTCCAGAACCCAAATAATCGGCCAAAGAACAGTCTGGAATCCGAGTAAAGGCGGCGCAACCAATCTGGAAAATCGTTTGCTATGAGTTGTAGCGAAACTTTTCGGGATAATTTCCCCAAACATCAAAATAAAGAAAGTCATAACGGCGGTAACAACCGCAATCGAGGCGGAATGGAAAACCTGCTCAAAAATAAAAGCCGCATAAACAGAAGACCAAACATTCACCAAGTTATTTCCGATAAGAATGGTGATAAGAAGCTTATGGGGATTAGCAGTCAGCCGTTTAACGGTAATCGACTTCATCGTGCGAATCTGCGCGGGTGAAAGCGACATAAGCGCGGTCTCACTTGCAGAAAAAAAACCCGAAAGAACGAGAAGTATGAGGAGAACTAGTATTTGAGAGGTCATTGTTTGTGTTTAAATTACGGATAAAAAGATACCAAATTCTATGGTAAACTGCCAGTCGTATGAACGATGAAATACAAAAACTCATCTCGAAAGCGCTCGGCTCAGCCCAAGAAATCCCCTTGGAAAAGCCCGCCCAAAAAGACCACGGCGACTTCGCAACCTCAATCGCCCTCAAATTAGCCAAAGAACAGGGCAAAAATCCACGTCAATTAGCAGAAGAAATCTCTGCCAAACTCCCCCCATCTGATCTCATAGAAAAAACGGAAGTGGCGGGGCCGGGATTTATAAATTTTCACTTATCAAAAAAAGCGCTACAAAGCCAAATCCAAACGGAATTCGCAGGCGGCGACTTACTCAAAGACCAAAAAATAATGGTCGAATTCGCCCACCCAAACACCCACAAAGCTTTCCACATCGGACACCTGCGGAACATAACCCTCGGAGAATCATTAGTAAGAATCCTGGAATCCCAAGGTGCAGAAATATTCCGCGCCAACTATCAAGGAGACATTGGACTGCATGTCGCCAAATGCCTTTGGGGCTACCGGCAAACTCAGGAACCGGCAGACCTGGACACCCCGCAGAAAAAAGCCGAATTCCTCGGCAAGGTCTACGCCATCGGCGGCACCAAATTCGAGAAAGACGAGCAGGCCAAAAAAGAGATTTACGCCATCAACAAACAAATATATGCCCGCGACTCGGAAATCATGCCGTTATGGGAGAAAACTCGCGCTTGGAGTCTTGAATATTTCGACTATATTTACGAAAGGCTGGGCGCCAAGTTCGACAGGCTTTTCTTCGAGAGCGAAGTGTTTGAGCTGGGCAAAGAGCTCGTCCTCGAGCACCTAAAAAAAGGCATTTTCGAAGAATCAAAAGATGCGGTGATCTTCCCGGGGGAAAAATGCGGACTTCACAACAGAGTTTTTATCACTTCAGAAGGCAACGCCACTTATGAAGCCAAAGAAATGGGCCTTGCCAAACTCGAGCAGGAAGCTTTCCCCTTCGACCGAAACATACATGTCGTCGCGAACGAGCAGGCCGACTATTTCAAGGTTGTTTTCAAGGCGATGGACGCGATTTATCCGGGTCTGGAAGCCAGGCAGGACCATCTTTCTTACGGGATGGTGAAGCTGACCAGCGGCAAGATGTCTTCTCGTACAGGGGATGTTGTGACTGCGGAATTTCTGATCGATCAGGCGAAAGAAGCTCTTTCCAAGATTACCGATGATGAGGATGTGAAAGAAAAGGTCGCAATCGGTGCAATAAAGTTCACAATGCTCCACAGCAGCGCGAAGAATGATATAGCTTTTGATCTGGAAAAAGCTGTTAAGCTCGACGGTGACTCAGGGCCTTATCTGCAGTACGCTTATGCGAGAATTTCTTCTGTTATCGATAAAGTTGATGGTGGAAAAAAGGCGAATTTCGATGCGTTGAATGATGCGGATTGGGAGCTTGCAAGGGAGCTTGTGAGTTTCGAAGGAGCTGTTACGCGCGCGGCACAGGAGCTGTCGCCTCATTATATTTCACATTATTTATTGGAGTTGGCCAGCGAGTTTTCCGGTTGGTATGGAAAGAATAGTGTAAAAGATGCCGAGCCGGGACTGCAGGCTGCGAGGATTGAACTGCTGGAAGCGGTTCGAAGTAAGCTTAAACAGGGGCTTTATTTGCTAGGGGTGGAAGTTATGGAGAGGATGTAATGCGCAAGAGGACGAAGAGTCCTAATTGCGCACAAAAAACTATAAATAAGCCGTTTTGCTGAAGGCAAAACACAACAGGGCGGCCGCGAATCCCGCCAAACTGAAAATTAGCCAATAAAATCCATATAATTCTTTTGACTTACCACTTCAAAAGAAGCTTCAGGGTATTGTTCGAGCCAATCCTTTGGTGCTTTAACTTTTTGATTTCGCCATTTGCATTCGAATCCAAATAATTTACCTTCCCGTTCCTCTATAATATCAATTTCTTTTTGGTCCCAGGTTCGCCAAAAATAAACATTCGAAAAAATGTTTTGATATGAACGCTTTTTCAGTCTTTCTATGAAAATAAAATTCTCCCATAATTGACCAATATCGTTTCTGAGTTCAATCCCGTTAAAATTGGCAATTAGTGCATTCCGTACTCCTGTATCATAAAAATAATATTTACTTTTTTTACTTGTCTCTTTTCTTAAATTCCGACTAAAACCCCTTACGTTAAAGAGCACAAAAGATTTTTCAAAAAGATCGAGATATCGAGCTACTGTCTTATGGTCAATCCCAAGCTGAGTGCCCAGCTCGTTAAGTGAAACCTCGTTGCCTATTTGGAAAGCCAAAAGCCTCAAGAGATCCAGCAAAATCTTTGAACTTTTGACGCGTTCCAATTGTAAAATATCTTTCAGTAAATAAGAATGAGCGATTTCCTCGATTTTTTCTATTTTCTCCTCTCTGCTTTCAGAGGTTATTATTTCAGGATAACTTCCGAAAATCAAAAACTCTTCTAGTTTCTCTTTTAATTCATAATCACTATACCTATCTTTCAGCTCAAGCTGTGATATAGGGAATAAAGTCAAAGTTTTTTTGCGCCCGGTCAATGGTTCGCCAATTTGTCCCGCAAGGTCGAAAGAGGAAGAACCGGTTACGATAATTTGAAGATCGAGACGATGATCCACAAGCATTTTAAGTCCAATGCCAATGTGTGGAATTTTTTGGGCTTCATCAATTGCGATAAGCTCATATTTAGCCGCATAAGAAAGTATGGCATCAAGCTCTCGAGATTCAAAAAGATTTTGTATTTTTATATTATCTCCAACATCAAGCCTGTATTTAAGTGGGGTTTTATCCAAAAAGGATTGAAGCAGGGTGGTTTTACCCACCTGTCGGGGGCCATAAATAACCAAGGCCTTCCCAGGTTTCAAGTGGTTACTCAAAGGATGATAAAAGCGCTGTATTTCCATGATTACAGTCTATCAGGATCCCGTAAATTTGTCAATTTTGGGGAGTGGGGGTCCCTGGGATTGCAGGGTGCAAGCCTTTCGGTTACTATTGCAAGATAGTAATAATGCCATTATCACCAGAAACATTCATGATGTTTGGATTACTGGTGTTTTGGATTACAGCAGGCTCTTGCCTGAACTCACCGGGATTTATTACTCGAGCATAGTAGTAGAAAGGTTCTCCGTTACAAGTCGTATCGCCGCAATAGAGCCCGAAATACATCTTTTGTCCTTCGATTTTGTAAGGATGTCGGAATCCATCAGTATATCTTTCATTCTGGTTAGATTTTTGAGTTGTTGGCTGTAAGCCACTAGGCAAGAGATCTATAATCGAATATCCGCCTTTCAAATCAACATCAACAGTAAACTCGACTTTAACCAAATCGCCGGTCTTAAAGGAATCGTTCGAAAGCTCAAAGCCGGAAGCCCAGTCAGCTTGAGTGTAATAATTTCTTCCAATTGCCAACGAAGAGTCTAATTCTAAGTCATCAAGATTTTGAGGAGCTTCATAAAAAGTAAATACTCGAGTATCTCCTTCAATGCTACTAAATTCAGCAGCATCCAATTCATCGGGCAACATGCTAACCTTATAATAATCATTGCCAACAAGTTCAATTTTTTCTCCATTCAAAGAGAAACTAACCTCCGCACTCGCCCCATTTTCAAGCAAGGTTTTCGCATAAAGTATTTTTTCAACAATAATTAAATCACTACGATCATCCTCGTAAGGCTTGTCATTATGAAGTACGAAATCCCAAAGATAATCCCGGTAATCACTTCCAAGCTCGGCCGCAATAACCGCCATGGAAGCTGTCCATGAAAGCTCATTGTCTCGAGAATCATCAGCGATTTTAGTACGACCGCCTTCGAGATCTGTGTAGTTTTCTGTTAAATCCAAGAACAAATCAGTAGCCGAAGCTTTGTCGCCCATCTCAAGATAAGCAAGTGCGGCATAAACCTTGTCACCGGTATCCAATTCATAATTTTCTACAAAATAATTAAGGTCGATAAGAACAGAATCTCCAAGAGCAGACAATCCGTATAGAGCTAGAATTTTTTCAGATAAAGTGTACTCGTTGCTCTCAAAAATATTTTCAAAATACCTCCTTAAAGGTTCTTGGCTCCAAAGAGAAGCATCAAGTCCGGCCAATTGAGCGGTAAGTGATAACCGGCTGCTGTCATAAGTCAGAACCCCAATACCTCCGTCAAGGGTGATCTCGCTATTATAATCCCATTGATCCGGAACATTTTGGTATAAAAAGGCATCAAAATCCGGGACAGAATGAGTTTCGTCAAAGTATTCATTCAAAAGCTGTCTTGCAATATTCTTGCTAGCAGACTGATCGGCACGACCGGCATAATGATAAGCTGCATCAACAATCAACTTATAAATAGTCCCGGTCTCATTATTCATAAATGAAACCAGTGTTCTTTGATCATCAGACCCTTCAAGTGAAAGTTTTTCACCCAAAATATCTGTCCAAATCTCTTGAGTAACAAAGTGCGAATCTTTTACATCAAATGTAGTAGCCATCGCATCTCCATCAGTATAAGCAACCGATCTGTGTTCACCCTCGGAAAGCTCATCCAGCTCAAAGTAAGTCACGTCATAAGCATTAGCATTTTTTTCCTCGTCATAATTCATGCTCTCGATCTCAAGTCCAACATTTACCTCCGAATCGGCATTCAAAGAGTCACCATAAACTCTCACAGGAATAATAGGTTTATCACCGGTCAGATATTCATCATTAATCACCGGCAAAACAAACACTTCCTTGCTTACGTCAATATTCTCACTGCTGTAACCGGCCCGCAAATCTTCAGAAATGGCAACAGCCACAACTCTCCAAGAAGTGATGTTATCCGGAAGAGTGAAGTCAATCACAGCTTGCCCATTCGCATCAGTCTGCACGACCTCAAAAAGCGCAGTATCTTCGAAGTTTTCGCGCACACCTCCATCCTTATCATTGTGAACATAATATCCGTCCGCAAAGTAAGTGTGATAAAGCTCGACCTCGAAATTATAAACATTAACAGGTCCATAAATGTACTCGACGGAAGTAACAGTAACCTCCTCGCCATCAGCGTCAACAAGATAGTCCCCAACCTTAATATCTCCAGCCAGCCTCCATTGACCATTTAAAAACACAACATGCTCCTGAGTAACTCCAAGCTCACCATTCACAAGAATATATTCAGAAACATGATGCTTATAAAGTTTGGCAACCGGAGCTTCAACGAGCCGATCATTGAGCGGGTCCTCACGAGTCAGAATCATATCTCCGGTCGTAATTTCCTCAATAACCTTGGTAGATCCGTCAGACATCAAAATCTCAGTCCCCTCAACGAAACATCCACCTTTGCCGCCCTCATCAGCGATAGGGCCTTCATGAGAAACATAAGCACGCTCAACACCACTATGCACATTATCATAAATAGAAATCAAAGGATCAGAAAAATACTCGGCATAAAGGGCATAATAAGCCTCATCGACCATGTAGACATTCACATAAGATTGCGCTGCTTGATCGGTGCCTGCATCGGTGACAGCAACCGTGATTTGCGCATCATCTCCCGGCCCATAATCGTTGGAAGTAGGTACAATATCAACATCTAGTCGCTCATCTTCATAATCATAATTGATCGTTGTGCTCGTATAAGGGTTGGTGTAGTAATCACCGTCGAATCGGACAGCCATATAGTTAATATTCGGAGCCATGTCTTCTGTAAATTCAAATGCCAAGGTAGGCGAATCGCTCACGATATAATCTCTGAGTCCGTCCTGGAACGACACAAACAAGTATTGGTAGCTGCCATCATCAGGCAATGAGTCCTCATCACCACTTGTTAGAGTGAATTCAACCTCGTCTCCGATGGAATAACTGTCTTCAACTCCATCAAATGAAAGGTAATCACCATAATTGTAAGAATATCGAGAATTATAAATCGATTCATATTCGATGTATTCGTTCCCGTAAGGGTCGATAATCGTCATGTAGAAGTAATACGAGTATCCATCCTCAAGATCGAGAGGATAATCTAAGACACCATTTTCATCGGTATGCAGCGTAACCTCTTCGATAGTTTCTTTAGAGGAAGAATAAGAATACTTTGGCTTTACAACTTTATTTATATAGTCGTAATAAGTGCCGTTATCAGTCTTTTCATAGTAACTCTTCACGATTTTCAAATTCACCTGGGTCTCAGGAGCAATTTCAGAATAAATATCCGGATCCGCCCAAAGATAATCAGCGTCACGGACTTTTTCGCGATCAACCCATTTTGTCTCTAAATAAAGCCCATCAAGTTCAGCCTCTACATCGGTAGCCCCAACAAAAGAACGGATTACGGTGAATCTTTCAGTTGCATTGATATCTCCGCTTTCTTCTAAGGTAGGGAAGACTTCGAAATATCTTGTTTTAAAAAGACTACAATATTTATTATTGCAAGCTCCCGGATCCGCCTTGAACTCAACTGTAAGCTCACCGTCTTCATCTGTTGTGTAAGTACCGTCAGTATCTCCGGAAGCATCGAAGTTCAAAGCCAAATTAGGCACAGGAGTTCCCTCAAAGAATTCTGAAGTAATATAAGCATCAGTTGTTTCCCAGGCAAAGAGAATATCCTCATCAGCCTGGGCATCGAGTTTATAGGCAGGCTTTACAAAATCTTCAATATCCAAATAAAGGGTTGATAACGTCTCGCCATCTTTTTTCAAAGACATCGAGTAGAATCCCGGAGGCATAAGTTCAATTTCAAGTTTTCCTTCAAAAGTTCCGCCATCCTCAACATAAATAGTCTCTTCGTAAAAAGTAGTGGTTTCTGTGCTGTAAAACCAGCCACGACTTGAAAGAGTAATTTGATATTCCCCGGCAGCGGACCCATATCGCCCTTTCAAAAATCCCCAGTAATGGATGTCATCTGTCGGATGATAAGTGGTCCTTTCTGTATCGAAATACATCCAATAATCATCTTCGGCATAATCATTGTTGTACCATCTGAGATCATAAAAAGTGGTTTCCCCACCATATGAAACTTCCATATAACTTCCACGATAATTATACCGAGTCTGCAAAACTGTTGCTTGATTAATAACTCCCTCTAAAAGAGCAACACCATCTGATCCGGTTTTCTCGGAAATTGATGAATCAACAACCTCAACTTGTGCTCCGGAAATAGACTCCCCGGTAACAACATCGTTCACCCAAACCAGAGAGAGGTCTTCGGTAATATATACTGCAGCAGAAAGACTTGAAACCTGGAAAAAAGCAGTATCTTCATCATCACCAGCAGAAGCTTTCAATAAATAATATCCTTCATCCAAAGTATCGGGCAAGGTAAATACTTTAGTAGAATAATTGCTTTCATAAACCTCGATATCTTTTTGGTCCAGAACCAGCTCTAAAGAGTCGGTAGGGATTTCATAGTTTTTGCTAGCACGATAACTCCATGTTGGAATAGCCGAATCCATTTCTTGCATCGCCTCTAAAAAAGCATCAGCAGAAGGATAAGCATAAACCTGGTAATCGATATAATTATTTCCTTCATCAATCCAATCAAAACGAGTCATTGTGAAGTAAGGCTCATCTTCCGGCGAAAAATTATAATTACCGTTTCTTAATCTAATCACATTGGAGAATGCGGCCTCGGAACTTGTTTCAAATTGAAAAGTATAATCTTCCTGGAGTGTGTTTTCTGAATCTCCAAGTGAAAGCCCGGCTGTTAATGTGAGGGTATAAATTGTCTCTTCTAAAAGCCCGTCGTGAACATAAGCAGCGGTCTTATCGATAACCTCAAAGTGTCCGGGAAGATAAGGATCTATTGTAAAATGCTCGGTTAAATCCTCTGCAAGAACACCACGAAAATTAAACAAAAATTCAATACCGCTATTGATAGGAATAGATGTTTCTTGATCTGCCGGCAAAGTTCCCCTTAGTCTGAACTGATCAGAAACCTGATAAGCCCAAGAGTATTCCATTGGGTATGGACTGCCTTTAAGCACTTTCCCATCGAGTTCAATTGAGTAAATCTCATTGGCTTCCATTGCAAGAACGGGAGTAATTATGACAGAATTGTCGCTTTCTTGCTCAACCTTGACTTCAGCATAAGGGTTAATTACCAGAACCTCATCAACATCTTCGGCAGAAACTTCGCCTTTGCTTTCCAGGCGAAAACCGGCAGATGCGTCGATGCCTGAAGGATCTTTATCGAGAGGCTCAAGAACGTAATAATCTTGCGCCTGAGCGATGTCGACGAGTTGAACGCCGGGTATGATAGTGGTTGCTCCGCCGGGAAGCAGTGCATAAAAAGAAATAGCGACGAGCAATGCTCCGGCCATAGCAGGTACAAGGGCTTTTTTGAAGAACGGAGCAAAATTCCATTCTCTTTGATTTTTGATCTTTGATCTAGAGTCTTTGATCTTTGATCTTTGATCTAGAGTCTTTGATTTTTGATCTTTAGCCTGCATTTCATTCGCCTTCCTCATAAGTTTATTTCGAAGGTCGAGTCTGAAATCCGAGTTGCCGCGTTTTTTACGCATTTCCCCGAGGGTTTTAAGATTTTTTTCTAAATTATTCATGATATATAAGTTAAAAATTGATTAAATATTACAAATTTTTGCTAAACGATCGGTCGCCCGATTCAGTTTCACGCCTACATTGCTGACGCTTATCCCTAAAGTTCCAGCAATTTCTTTATAAGAAAGATTCTCGAAAAATTTCAAGGAAAGAATGTCTTGATCTCCGGGTTTTAATTTCTGTATTGCCTGATTGAGCACGCGCAGATTTGCGGTCTCTTCTTCGCGATTTTCACTTTCTTTGAGGTTCGTATCTGCAGGATCAAACTTCTCGCCGGCTTCTTGCCATTCGCGCATTGCGACTTCGCGATTTTTCTTGGCTTTGCGATAATGTTGATTCATTTCATTGATAGCTACTCTGTAAAGCCAAGCCGAAAAAGGCTTGCCGGTCCACTTATAGCCGTCAATTTTTTCTAAAGCGATGAGGAAAGTTTGAGAGGTCAAATCCTCAGCCAACTGGACATCCGCGACTCGAGTGAGCATATACTTGTAAATCTGATCGAAATACTTATCGTAAAGCTTCACAAACTCCGTCTTATCGGATTTCGCAGCTTCAATTAGTTGCTGTTCCGAATCCATAGGTAAAAATTAAAAGGTTTTACACCTATATAATGCGGGATAATGGATTTATTACAAAATTAATCTTCTATCTTCTCAATACCATCGCCATAGCCGGGGATGCTTAATTTTGCGAGTCTGCCTCTGGCAACTAAGGCTAAATCAAGCACTTTTTTTTGCGTCGCAGTAAAATCTTGCGATGGATAATAACTATTATCCGGTAATGGTTCCCGGCTGGTAGCCGGTGTAGGAGCCTCAGCGGGAGGTAATTCATATACAAGATCCTCTCCACCTGCCTCATGATCATCAGCAATGGATAGGGGGATTAATTTATCAGGCATAATTTTAAATTAAGAAATTTTGTCTAAAGTGTGTTTCGCGACCGCATCGCGAGCGTTATTTCGAACATCCTCAATAACCTTTTGCGATTCATCCACATCAATCACTCTTCTGGGCTCTCGACTAAGCTTCAAAGGACACTTTGGCTTAGGGGTAACGTCCACACATCCTCCAGGGCGAAATTCGTCTATAATCTTTTGTACACGATCGATTCCTTTGCGCACGCGGCAGGTCGGCAGAGGCCCGCCCGAAACTTCTTTTAAACGTTTACTCATGCCCATACTCTACAACATCCCTCGAAAAAGTCACGCAAAACCCCGGGACTTTTCGCGACAAAACGACAAAAAGATTGCCTAATCACCTGAAATTATTATATTTTTACCGCAAACTGATGTATGATATAAGCGACATATAAGCGACATTTTAAGCGACACCAATGTTCGATCCAAAATTTAAAATAACACCGGGAATCTTAAATGCACTGAATCGCATAGAGGTTCTCAAGGCCGATATTGATAAATGCAGAATTCATCCAAAGGAAGAATACAGGTTGAAAAAAGCCGCCATGCTTAGCATGGTTCATCACTCTACCGCAATCGAAGGCAACACTTTAAATGAATTTGAAATCAAAAAAGTACTGGCAGGGGGGAAAATAGATGCGCTGCCTCGCGAAATATATGAAGTTAAAAATTACAAAAAAGCTCTGGATTGGATTTCTGCCAGAAAATCATCTTCTATAACAGAAAAAGATGTCCTAAAAATTCATAGGCTGCTAAGTATGAAAATTTTGCCTGAAAACAGAAGCGGAAAGTATCGCAAAGAGCCTGTTTATGTAGTTGCCAGAACACCAAGTTCTCAAGAAATTCGCTATACAGCTCCGGATGATAAAAAAGTAAAAACATTAGTAGGGAATTTATGCAAGTGGATAAATGCATCTAGCAAAGAGAAGCTATCTCCAATCATAATCGCAGGAATCGCCCATGCGGAAATAGCTGCAATACACCCTTTTGCAGATGGGAACGGACGTGCAGCACGTTTGTTGGCCACACTCATTTTATATACTGAAAAATACGATTTCCGCAAACTGTTTGCTTTAGAAAATTACTACAATGGTAATAGACCGGCTTATTATGATGCCATTCATTTGGGCAAAAATTATAAAAAACGCAGCGAAGGTGACCTCACGAACTGGCTGGAATATTTTACATCTGGGTTTTTATGGGAGATGGAGTTGGTGATGGACAAAATAAAGCATCTTTTATACCTTGGGAAAAACGGATCGCAAGAAAAAATTGTACTTTCAAAACAGGAAATTCAAATCCTGGATTTCCTGCAAGACATGAATGATATTACAAGTAAAGATATTGTTGAAATATTAACGGTTTCCAAGAGAACTGCACAAAGATATTTAGCGGGGTTGATGAAAAAGGGATTGGTCAAAAAAGAAGGAGATAAAAAGGGGGCGAGATATTTGATGAAATAATCCCTTTTTAAGCGCAAAATCGGGAATTCTTTTGCTGTGTGTACCCGTGTCCACTTTTTGGGGTACAGATCTTGGCGGAGAGGGAGGGGATGACGCCCCGCCTTCGGCGGAGCTAGGCTTCTGCGTCGCTCGGTAATCTCCCCCGCCAAGGCGGGGTTTATTACTCTCGCTATCCTCGAAGCGCGAACCCTGTGGGTTCGCACCCCCACAGAGAATCCCGCCCCTGTTTTACAGGGCCGTAATTCTCTGGCGGAGAGGGAGGGGTTCGAACCCTCGCGCCGGGAAACCCGACCTACAGGATTAGCAATCCCGCCCCTTCAGCCACTTGGGTACCTCTCCGCGTTAGCATACAACTTTTACCTTTTCTGCCCCTTTAAATCAAGATCAAAAAAGTACTGCATCAACTTCTTCGTAATAGGCCCCGACCGACCAATAGGCACAACTCCGGTAGTAGTTTTTGTAATAAAAATTTCATCCATATCCTTAAGCTCATCGGGAGTAACCTTGCCAAAACTCACCGGAATAAGTTCAGAAACAACCCCTCTTGTAATCCCCGGCAAAACCCCATCTTCCCTCGTGAAAACTTCGCCATTTTTTACCCAAAAAACATTCGAATAAGCACCCTCGGTCACAAAACCATCGCGATCCACCAGAACAGCCTCCCCGCAACCCGCATCCTCAGCCAATTTATGCGCATCATGACAAACATCATAAGGCAACGCCTTAGCCTCGGGATTACTGCGCTCAGCCTCGACAAAAACAACCTCAATCCCATCATAAACCGCCTCGTCAATCTCCAAGTCTCGAACCTCAACTTCGAATCCCTCAGGAGTCGCCGTAACCTTAATCCTTGAAGGAAACCTATCAACCCGAATCTCCGGAATTCCCACCGGGAGCTCCATTCCAACAATCTCAGCAGACCTCTTGAGCCTCTCCATATGCTCCTCAAACTTAAAAATCTCCTCCCCGTAAGTCCGCATTGTTTCAAAAACTCCTTTCATAAATCAAAAATTATAAATCAAAAATCAAAGATCATAGATCAAAGAAAGTTTTAGCTTTATCAAAAACCTCACGATATTCCGCAGAAACATCGGAATCCGCAACAATTCCGCCTCCAACATCAAGATCCAGCCTGTCATCCTGAGCAATAAGAGTTCGGATCACAATATTGCTGTCCATATCTCCGCAATCGCTGATGTAGCCGATCGAACCTGTATAAATTCCTCGAGGGCGGTTCTCGATCTCCGCAATAATTTCCATCGCTCGTTTCTTCGGGCAGCCGGTAACGGATCCTCCCGGCAGACAAGCTCGCATTAAGTCGATAGCATGAAGATCTCCTCGCAGAACTCCCTCAACGGTCGAGTAAGTGTGCCAGACGGTCGGACATTTCTGCAGGGCGCGGTGAGCGGTGACTTCGACAGTTCCAATTTCGCAAACCTGCCCGATATCATTGCGCATCAGATCCGTAATCATGTTGAGTTCCGCCTCTTCTTTCTCGCTAGCAAGAAGCGCCTTTTTCATTCCCGGGCCTCGCGGTCTGGTGCCTTTCACAGGTGAAGTTTTGACCCTCCCCGCCTTTAATCTTAAAAACCTCTCAGGTGAAGCGCTTAAAATCTTGGTATCGCCACAGTCCAAATATGCCGAGAATGGAGCAGGGTTCTGTTCATAAATTTTTGCAAAAAGATTCTTGTGATCTCCGGAAAATTTTGACGAAAATCGATAAGTTAAATTAACTTGATAAATATCTCCTTCCAAAATGTATTTTTTTATCCCTGCAAAAGCATGTTTGTATTCTGCCTCGGTAAAATTTGGCTTAAAATCCAAATCAAAATCCGTCACCGCCGGCAAATCCCGCGACCAAATCGCGCGAACCTTATCGGGAACACTCGTGAATATTTTTTCTCCATCAAAACAAAGGAATTCATCATAAAAATACAAGTTAATAGACCCGTTATAAGCGAAATACCCAATAGCACCTCCGCAAAAAGGAACCTTGTGAGGATTAAGTCCCCGCCTTCGAGAAAACTCCTCTCTCAAGCCATCCCAAGACCGGAAATTCTTCACGGGATTCCACGCAATAATCGTATGATCCTCGCTCGGCAGGAAACTCACGCCTTCCTCATGCAATTTTAAGAAAAACCGCATAGGATCAAACTCCGGAATTTGAATCTCAGTAACTTCCATTCAAAAAATTCTTAATAATTATGTCGCCATCAGGCGTCAAAAAAGACTCAGGATGAAACTGCACCCCGGAAGTCGGGTATTCCTCATGAGTAATCGCCATAATGACGCCGTTCGTAGTCCAGGCGGTCTTGCGGTAGCCATTGGGGATTCGATCGATGACAAGAGAATGGTATCTTGCGGCAATTAACGGGTTAGGAACATCCTTGAAAATGCCCTCGCCGGTATGATGTATCTTACTCGTTTTGCCATGCATCACCTTTGGCGCATGGACAACCTTTTTCGCCATACACTGCATCCCGAGACATACCCCCAAGATAGGCAAATACCGATAAAACTCCCGAATAACCTCGCGGGAAATTCCGCTATCGGCAGGAGTTTTGGGCCCCGGAGAAATTACGATCCCGTTGAAACGCCCACGCCAAATCTCATCCAGAGTAATCTGGTCATGCTTCCGAACTTCAGTGTCGCCCCCCAGCCTGGATAACTGCTGGTAGAGGTTGTAGGTGAACGAATCGTAATTGTCGATCAGTAAAATTCGCATGGGGATGCATTATACCCCATTATCGCTTGGCAAAATACTTAACTTTTTTGAAATTCTTGAAATCTTTGTCTTGAGTCCAGATGGTTGCATTATGCTTCCGGGCGGTAGCCAAAATAATGCTATCTGCCATAGGGAGTTTATGTTCTTTGCTTATTTTTGCCGCTTGAAGAGAAATTTCCAGGTCCAGATCGACGACATTGCCAAGTTTCATATAGGCAACTGTATGAAGAGCGGCATTTTCACCGCGTTTGGCCAGGATTTGTTTAAAAACTTCATAAATAACAAGTGTTGGTACAAGTAGCGTGTCCAGTCGATATATAGCTTTCGTAAAACTAAGAGCATTGTCGGTGCCAGCAGAATATTCAAGCCATGCTGATGAGTCTACAAGATTCATATTCTATCGCCTTCACGAATTATAGTGGTATCCATCCCCTTCAAGGAACCCATCAAGTCTTTGATTGAACCAACGGGTATAAGTTCGATCCGATTACCATACGGTATCATCTCAACCCTTGTTCCCGGGGCAAGGTTCATTGTCTCTCTGATGGCCTTAGGGATGACCACCTGGAATTTTGGGGAAATAATTGCGGTTGTCATACGGTTTTATTATCGATCCGTTCTATGTAATACTTTACCATGATCGATAGGAAAACACAATGCTTCTTGTTGAGGATTAGAGGTTGTAGGGTGTATATTTTGGGATATAGGGAAAAAATAGTTGCTGTGTAGGTGTCACGTTTTTTGCTAGAAATTCTCTAGCATGTAATCAATCATTTTCTTCCTGCGTTGCTTAGAAATGCCACGATGAATGAGAACTTTTTGTTTGATGTGAGA
>JAHIUS010000034.1 GCA_018816885.1 Patescibacteria group bacterium
ATTGGGTTTATAGGTTTTCTTGGATTGCTCTGCCCGGTTGAGGAGTTCTTCAAGCGCCTCCCCGAGTGTAATTGACTCTTTTCTTTCTTTTTCCAGTTCTTGTCTGAACTTTCTGAGCCTGAGCTCGGTCTCGGGTTTTACTTTAAAATTCATTTTTGACCATTTTGCAGGTTGGGTTTCGTCCCCGGGGACGGATTTCAGGTCAGAAACATACGTTTCCAATGTTTTCTTCGGCAAGGCTTCTACCTTCTCAGACCACTCTTTATCGGTTTCCGGTGTCGCAATATTCGCTACAACTCTTAATTTGCTCCAACCCTGAGTTTCAATTTGAGCCTTTAATAGAGGTTTATCTTCAAGTTTTTTATGCAAACTTAAAATCCTTCTAGTCTTATCGTGGTCAAATCCTGCAATCTTTGCTGCAAACTCTTCTATCGAGCAGCATTTATGTTTTCTATACAATCTTCTTTTTTGCACTTCAGGTAATAATGCGGCGAATTTATTCGACCATTTGCGGATTTCTCCCCCGTATTTTTGGCACAAATCAAACAGTTCTTTATCAGTCATTTTCGAGTAGTTAATTTCTACCCAAAAACTACCCCTTTAACAGGAGTAAATCAAGTATTCTGGCTGGACATTTTGCGGGGTGAGGGTTTAATCACTTTTCCACGCCCGCTCATCCACGCAAATCCTCCAAAACAACTACCGCTGAAACCACCTATTCCAACCTTCCTAAATAGTTTCCACCACTTTTCCAACACCCTCTCTCAACATTCCTTTCGGCCAAGAACCACCAACTTCAAGAATCTTCCGCATCTGCGGCAAATCCCTGCGCTCCTTGGTTTCTCGACTAGCCACAGGATCAAGCGGAATCCCCATAAGGTTCAAATACCCAACCAAAGGCTCATGCACTCGCAAATCCTCCCCTTCAAGATGAACCTCCCGTCATCGCTCTACCCTAAATAACTCACAAAACAACCCTCCGTTTCCCAAACCCTCACCTCATGCAGCCGAGCCCTCCCAAACTCTCCAAAAAGCCGCTCCCAAACCAACATCGCAATATTTTCAGCAGAAGGATTTTCCATAACATCATTCAAGCTCGAATGATCCAATTCCTCAAGAACCCGCTCCGCAACAACCCTCTTAATTTCCGCAAAATCAAAAACCATCCCCTCAGAATCAGGCTCCCCTTCAAGAGTCACCCGGAGCTTATAAGTATGCCCGTGCAGCTTCTCGCACTTCCCATGATATTTGGGAAGATAATGAGCCGCATCAAATTTAAAATCTCTGGAAACCAGCATTTATAGAATTTTTTGAAAATAATAATCGGATAAAACCTCTCCAAACTTATGCCCAACCTCCTTAAGAATACCACACTCCTCATACCCGCAACCCCTGAACAAATTAACGCTCTGCTCATTTGTAACCGTAACATGAGCCAAAAGAGTATGAAAACCCCTTTCCTCCGCAACATTTTCTATAAATTCAACAATCTTTTCACCAACACCCTTACCTGTAAAACCATTTTTCAGATAAATCGTAATCTCTCCCGTCTTGGCATATCCTTCTTTTTTATTAAAAGGTCCCAAAATGAAAAATCCGCAAACTTCATCGCCGACAGCCACAACATAAGCAGAAAACCTCGAATTCTCGAAGTAAACCATAGACTTGACAGCCTCCAAATCCGCATGCTCGCAAGCATAAGTCGCAATAGAATTATCAACATAATAATTATAAATCTGCTGTGTCTGAGAGAGATGTTTTTCTTCTACTTGTACAAATTGTTGCATACTTTAAGTGCTTTTACAGTCTGCTCTACATCATGCGCCCGAATGATCTTAGCTCCATTCATAGCCGCAGCACAAGCCGCAGCCAAAGACCCTTCCAAACGATCCGAAACCTCTCCTCCAAGGAAGCTTTTCCTCGAAGCCCCAACCAAAACAGGACAACCAAGAACCCTAAGCTCATCAAGCCTCGAAAGAATCTCGTAACTGTACCTAGGATTTCCGCTCACAAAAGCCCCCATACCGGGGTCAACAATAACATTAGACCCCAGACTCTGGACTCTAGACTCTAGAAATTCGATAATCGTCCGCATCACATCTTCATATTCGACCTCGTCAGTCGTCGTCCGCGCCGTCGCATCCTTCGCATACATCATGATGTAAGGCACCTCAAGATCGGAAACAACCGAGAACATCCGCTCGTCTCCCCTCCCCGCAGTCACATCGTTCACCATATCGACGCCAGCCTCGATAGCATTAGCCGCAACATCAGCTTTATAAGTATCAATCGAAATAAAAACATCCGGAAAATCCCGCCTCACTTCCGTAATAATAGGCAAAACCCGCTCAAGCTCCTCACCTCCGGAAACGTCCTTGGAACCCGGACCGGTCGACTCGCCGCCAATATCGATAATACTTGCTCCCGCCTCAATCATCTCTCGAACCGAGCCACCATCGAACAAACTATCAGGAGTTGCATTACAGATCCCCATAACTTGCGTATTCTCGAGTGAAACCTCCCTTCCGTGAGGAGATTTGAGCGCAAACTCAGTCCTCCCATAATTCCCAAGAATATCTCTCATTTCCTGAGCCAAATCCTTAAGCCCGAACGGCTGCGCCTGGAGTTTCTCATATAGTTTTTCCGCCTGTTTATTGGTCAAAATTAAAGCCCCCCAAACCTTGCCCTGCTTAAAACCCGCCGCTTCTTTCGGCAAAGCCAGTTCCGCCCCGATCGACAAACACTCCTGCTTCAAAATATTCGCAGCTCTAGTGTCAATTTCAGGAATTTCCAGGATATTCAAAACACCCTTACCGCTCATTTGCATAACTCCACCGCCGGTCACCCCCTTGGCAATCAAAAAATCCCCAAACTCTTCCTGACTTTTGAAACCCCGCATGAACATAAAAAAGAATTAAGAGCGGAGGTTAATATACTACAGATAACGTATCGAGTATAGCGTATCGCGTATAGAGTATTCGGTGTTATGCATAAATTTACCCTTCGATCTTTTTCCTTAAATTCCTAATTATTCCTTCATAACCTATATCATCATTCGGACCCACAGGAAGATCACAATTTCTCAAACACACTTCTACTTCTTTAACAACCAATCGAATCCGTTCTTCCTCAAAAGCTCTACCTGTCAACGAAGCAAGAGCCATAGCACATAACTCATCCTTCAAATCCTCTGGCAACATATTACATGGATCAGCTACTGCTCTACGTGACTCAATGGAATCTCCACCCGGGAAAAGAAAAGTCATAATAAATATTAATTACAAATATATAAGGTTAATTAATTAATTACGCAATATGCTCAATAAATACAAGGGGAATTATTTTTAACAAAAAACACCAATCACTTGGCACTTGGCACTTGGCACTCATTACTCCTTACTAACAATCAGCTCCAACCCCACCCCTTTTCAGAAGTAGCCTCAACCCCTCGCAAAGTCGCATCATAAGCTTGAGCCGAAGCGGTGACATTAGCCCCCGCCCCAGGATTATTCACAACGAAATTCCAATGCTCAACGGGGGGCATCTGCCATGAAGCAAATCCAATTCTACCGGCAACCTCATTAGGCTTGCTGGTCGGTTTCTCCTGCATCTCACTCTTATAACGAA
Organism: Patescibacteria group bacterium; assembly: GCA_018816885.1. Classification (GTDB taxonomy): domain Bacteria; phylum Patescibacteriota; class Gracilibacteria; order UBA1369; family UBA12470; genus JAHIUS01. The sequence continues at coordinate 3,628 of JAHIUS010000034.1, forward strand.
GCATTTTCTTAGCTCCACCGAGCCCATCATGATGACATAAATAAACAATCCAAGCATCCTTAGGTTTCAATGTAATTTGGCCATCTTCACCCGGCTGCTCTTTAACCAAACTGCTATTCTGAAAGTTCCTAAAGCTATATCTAAGCCTCTCTTTCCTGAGAACCGCCATATTCTTAGCCGCATACCAATACCCCGCCATAATCATAGCCTCCGGGTTGAACTTCCAATCCTTTTGATCAACTTTCCCCCAAACAGGGTCACTCCTCAAGCGATTCACGATATCCTGATTTTCAGGAGCGACCAAGAAGTCGTTCCAACTCCCATTCAAAAACTGAAAAAGCCCTCCAGCAGAAGACTTAGGATTCTGAGCATCAACCTTGAACGAAGACTCCCTTTTCATAATCCCGAACATAATACTCTCCGGAATATCAATCCCGGTCTGCAAAGCATATCTTTCACGCGCCTTGCTCATGTAATTGAACATGTCCGGATTCTCCTTTATTGCTTTTTTTAAAAGCTTCCTTTCCTTACCCGTATCCAAATTTACCTTCTGCTTCATTTCAGAGTCCAAAGAGTCACCATAATGATACTTGCTTCTGCGAACATCAGGAGAAAGAGCCCCTAAATACTGTTTATCGGAAGCACCATAATCAGACTCATAAGATTTGTAATCAAGTTCATCATTTCCCTTTCTATACTTTTCATCAAAAACCTTTTTAACCCCGGAAATAACAACAATATCACCGGAATAAACCGGAATATAACCTTTTTTATCAAAAAAACCGCTGCCATCCCGATCAACTCTACCTTTAAGCCCAATCCTCCTCTCGCTCACTCGCTTCTGAAGCTCATCACCACCTTTCAAAACCGTAATTCCTCGAACAGAAGGAGGCAAAATATCGGCAGCCCCGAGTTTCGCATAAGCTTCCTGATTCCCATAAAAATTAATCTTAAACTTATCCCCCTCCTGAGGAGATCTGTAAGAACTTTGCCATTTGTCAAAATCCACCTTCCGCTCACCATCTTCAAAATCCGTAAAAGCATAAAAAAGAATCCCTTCATACTTCTCCTCCAGACCAAAAAGCTCATTTATCGAAAGCTCCCGCAAGTCCGAAATAGCCTCAACTTTCCGCTCAATAACAGATTCAATCCCTCTTCGCTCAATCTCATTTCTAATATCCTGCGCATCCTCCTGAGCATCCTCAAGAACACCTTGTCCGCCACTCTCAAGATCGCTATCAATCTCCGCCTGATTCTGGTATTCAAGCTCCCCAAGATCAAGTGTTTGCGAATCCTGCTGCTTATCTAAATTTTGACTTTCTAATGTGTCACCCATGAATAAAGCTATAATTTTATCTGTAAATTATAGCAGAAATAGTGTGAAAAATCCAGAGCTGAGTTCTAAAGAACAATCTCCTCTCCGGAAACAATCAATACACCCTGAGTCTTATGAGATTTCACAATCTTTCCGGAAACGCTAATCGACCCATCATCACCCAAAGTAAATACAAAACACCTATGAAATTCATCATAACTATCAACCGTAGCCGACCCATCAGGATTAGTAAAAAGAGCAGCCCCCGAGAACCCGGTAGAAACATGACTTCGCGTACTCAATGGAACAGCAAACTCAAGTTGAAGTCTATGAAGCGCCCCCCTACAAACTCGCTCACAAGATTCGCGATCAATAAGCCCAAATGACGCAGCCTTGCCGGCATCCAATTGAAAAAAAGGCCTCTCGCCAGAAAAGTCCATAGACCTTCGAGAATTCAAATCATCATTAATAATCATCGCAGAAAGAATACGTCCTTGCCTCACAGAATCCTCAATAATCCCACCACTTTTCATTATACTTTTAGCAGCAGCAACATCATGCATCCTCACTAAACGATCCCGGAGCCCAGGCCTCAAAGGCTCAGGTTCTGCGTCAAAATCAAAAGCACTATCAGGAGGGAAAAGCGTCCCCTCAGGCAAAACCGAATCATTATTTCGCGATGTTTCAGACATATTTTTTTATTTTAAAAATAGGAGATCATCCTAAGATTTACTTGAAAAACTGTCAAATTTTCAAAAAAACTACAATCCATAAGCCATTAGCCATCCGCCAGCACAGCCTGCGCCGCCGCCAATCTCGCAATCGGCACTCGATAAGGCGAACAACTCACATAATCCAGCCCCAGCTCATGACAAAATTTAACAGATTTAGGCTCACCACCATGCTCACCGCAAATCCCAATCTCAAGCCCAGGTTTAATCTTTCGCCCAAGCTGAACACAAGTCTTCATCAAACTTCCAACACCCTCCCGATCAATCGTAGCGGTAGGATCTTCCGTAATAATCCCGTCCTCAAGATATTTTGGCAAAAATTTCCCAACATCATCTCGAGAAAAACCGTAAACCATTTGAGTCAAATCATTCGTCCCAAAAGAAAAGAAATCGGCCTCTTTCGCAATCTCATCGGCAGTCAAACAAGCTCTTGGAATTTCAATCATAGTCCCGACCTTATACTCGAAGTTGATCTCATCCCTAAGCTCAAAAGCAACTCCGGCAATAATCTTTTTAATAACCTGCAATTCAGAAATCCCTCCAACCAAAGGCACCTCAATCTCAGGCCTAACAGCAACTCCACGCTTTCTGCAATCAATCCCGGCAGTCAAAATCGCCCTAACCTGCATCTCATAAAGCTCCGGACAAGTAACCCCAAGCCGACAACCTCGATGACCAAGCATCGGATTAACCTCATGTAGATTTTCAATAACATCCTTAAGCTCCTCAAAACTCAAACCAAGCTCCCCGGCAAGCTTCTCAGTCTTCCCCCTCTGATCCGTCTCCGGCAAAAACTCATGCAAAGGCGGATCAAGAAGCCGAATCGTTACCGGAAGCCCCTCCATCGACTCAAAAATCGCCATAAAATCCTCCTTCTGCACAGGCAAAAGCTTCAAAAGAGCCGCCCGCCGCCTATCAGGATCATCTTTAGACAAAATCATTTCCCTCATAAGATCAATACGCCCTTCCCCGAAAAACATATGCTCTGTCCGGCAAAGCCCGATTCCCTCAGCCCCAAACTCGCGCGCCAACTTCGCATCCTCAGGGGTGTCCGCATTCGCCCGCACCTTCAAACGGCGCACACTATCCGCCCAACCCATCAGCACCTCAAAATCCTCGGAAAGCTCAGGCTCAGAAACCGGAACCTCCCCAAGAATAACCTCTCCTGTAGTCCCATTTAAAGTAATCACATCACCCTCCAAAACTTGAGTTCCAAGCGCTGAAGCAATGAATTTTTTGTCTTTTTTATTAACGGTAATATCACCCGCACCGGCAATGCAACACTTCCCCATCCCGCGACAAACAACAGCCGCATGACTCGTATTCCCTCCTGTAGAAGTCAAAATCCCCAGAGCCGCATTCATCCCGTGAATATCCTCCGGACTGGTCTCCTTCCGAACCAAAATCACCTTCTCGCCGCGCTCGGTCCACTCACAAGCATCATCCGCGGTGAAAACAACACGCCCTGTAGCCGCTCCCGGAGAAGCCGGCAACCCTTTCGCCAAAACCTCATACTCCGCATTAGGATCAATCGAAAAATGCAGCAATTGCTTGAGCTGATTCGGATCAATACGCTTAAGCGCCTCATTCTTATCAATAAGCTCCTCCGAAACCATATCAGTGGCAATCTTAATAGCCGCATGAGCAGTCCTTTTCCCCGAGCGAGTCTGCAAAATATACAACTTCCCTTTCTCAATAGTGAACTCCAAGTCCTGCATCTCCTTATAATGCTTTTCCAAAAGATCCTTAAACCCGCAAAGCTCCTTATAAATCTCAGGCAAATCCCTCTCCATCTCAGAAAGACATTTCGGAGTCCTGATCCCCGCAACAACATCTTCACCCTGCGCATTCATCAGAAACTCCCCATAAAACTTCTTCTCTCCCGTCGAAGGACATCTTGTAAAAGCCACCCCCGTCCCGGAATCCTCTCCCATATTCCCGAAGACCATCACCTGAATATTTACCGCAGTCCCGATATTATGCGGAACCCCGTGCAGATTCCGATAAGTCCGCGCCCTTTTATTATTCCAGGAACTAAAAACCGCCTCAATCGACAGCCTAAGCTGCTCCATCGGATCCTCCGGAAACTCATGCTCCTCCTCAATAATAGCCTTAAAAGTCAAAGTCAGCTCTTTAAGATCACCGGCCTCAAGCTCAGTATCGAGAGTAACCCCTTTTTTCTCTTTCAAAGCCGAAAGAGCCTCTTCAAACTTATCATGAGAAACTCCGAGAACAACATCCCCGAACATCTGAATAAATCTCCTGTAAGCATCATAACAAAACCTCTCATTCCCGGTCTGCGCAATCAATCCCTGGATAGTAGAATCATTAAGCCCCAGATTGAGAACCGTATCCATCATCCCCGGCATAGAAACTTTCGCCCCCGATCGAACAGAAACCAGAAGTGGATTTTCACTGTCACCGAATTTCCTCCCCATACTCTTCTCCAGCTCCGCAAGTTTCTCTTTAAGCTCCTCAAAAAAACCAACAGGATGCCCCTCATTCTTCAAAAAATAATTACAAGATTCGGTCGTTACCGTAAAACCCCCCGGAACAGGCAACCCGAGCTTCGTCATCTCAGCAAGATTCGCCCCCTTCCCCCCGAGAAGATCCCTCATGCTTGCATCCCCCTCACAGAAAGAATAAATATATTTCATAAAAATTGACTTAATTGCAAAGCCAAATCTAGCGAAAAATCGAGATTTTCACAACTAATTCGACGTCAGCTCAAGCTCTTCAGCAAGCTTATTGGCACGCCCTTTAATTATCTCAGCCCATTTATCCTCTCCATATTTCTCCAGCAATTCCCCACGCAACTTCTGCATATCAATATATCTTTGAGAACCTTCTTCGACAGGATTAACCAGCTCTTTAATCGATTCAGGAAGCTGAGCATGAATCTCATTCCACCCGGCAATAAGTACAACATCTGCTTCTTCTTGAGTTCTTTCAGGCATAGTATTGTTTTTTAAGTGATAAAAATTCTTTAGGCTATTTGACTCCGGATAATTTATCCAATTCACGCGCTTCAGCATCTTCCTGTACACCACCCGAAGGCGCCCACCTTATATCATGTAAGCTCCTAGCATCAGCAAAAGAAGGATTCTCCGACTTTTGTACTCCTGCATCTTTAGCAAGCAACTCAGCAGCTTTTAAGCGAGCATTTTCCCTACATCTCTGCATCCATGCCGACAAGATACTATCGCCTTCAGTAATCTTGGCCAAAATTTCTTCAAGTTCTTTAGCGGCTTCCGAATCATTCCGAAGCTTTCTTAAACCGGAAGCATCAGCCTTAACATCATGTCGCTCAAGTAATGCATCCAGCATTGCTTTACCTTCCTTGAATCCTTCAGATTCTCGGAATTGCCTTATGCTTTCATTAAAAAGCCTCATCACTTCTATTGAAGAAGGCCCCAACATTTTAAGCAAATGTTGAAAAGACAACCTTAACTGCATGCGAAGCATATCAACATCCTGGCTTTCACCAAAAGTAGTAATAGCCTTCTGAATTCTATCTAAAGCTTCCGCGCCCACCTCTTGCGGAGGTCTGCCAGGAGCAAAACCAAAGCAACTAAAATCGGGTCCAGCATTATCACCTTTTTTGTAATCAGAATTTTCTCCAGGCATAATATAAAAATTTAAGATGTAAAACAGCCCCAACATACAGAAAACCCCTTCCAAAAGTCAAAAAATCCCATTTGACATTTGCAGTTTCGAGTTTCGTTTAGTATTTCAAAAAACCAATGAAATAGCTCTTCTACATTATTAGCTTGATAATTGCTGAACGAACGTTTGGGGCTTCTGTTTTTTTGCACAGCAAAAAGAACAGAAACATCAACAGTGAGCGAAACAATTCATCAAGCTAATTCGTCATCAGCATAAACATGCGCATACTCCGTCTTGTCATAGCCGTGCAACTCATCCTCATTGAAGAACCTCATCACCTCAGCCTCGGCGTTTTCAACGCTGTCTGAAGCATGCACAACATTACAACTGACACTCATCGCAAGATCACCGCGAATCGATCCGGCCTCAGCCTCACGAGCCTTAGTAATCCCACAAATCAAACGCACAGCATTCACACACTCAACACCCTCCCAACACATCGCAACAACAGGAGTACTCCTCATGAAGTTACTAAGACTTTCAAAAAACGGCTTATCCGCAAGATGAGCATAATGCTCTCTCAGCAAAACATCATCAAGCTCCATCATCTTGAGCCCAATAAGCTTAAGCCCCTTCTTCTCAAACCTCGTAGTAATCTCCCCAATCAAACCTCTCTGAATCGCATCCGGTTTAACCAGAACAATTGTTCGTTCCATACTCATGGTAGTTTTTTATTAAAGAAATATTCGGAAAAAATTCTAACCGCAGCCCGAAAAAATCACAAGGGAATTCGGAACCACAACTTGTAGTATGCATTTTTTGCATATTGCTTTGTGGTATCTGCAAATTTTGCACACACCACATGCCAAACCCTACTGTTATCTGTTACCTGTTATCTATTACAAACCACCCCCCTATTTCTTAACATAGATTTAATATCGATGTGTTATTGGGAAGAGTACTTATCCTATAAAACTCTCCAATGCACAGCGAAAAAAATGACCAAATAATCCTCTACAAAACCAAAACAGGCCAACTATCCATCGATGTAAAACTGCAAGATGAAACAGTTTGGCTCACACAAAAACAGATGTCTAGATTATTCAACGTCAAAGTGCCTGCAATAAATAAACATTTAAAAAATATCTTTGAAACCAACGAATTAAGCAAGAAATCAGTTATTTCCATTTTGGAAACAACTGCAAGCGATAGCAAAAAATATCAGACCAATATTTACAATTTAGATGCAATCATATCAGTAGGCTATCGAGTTAACTCATCTCAAGCTACTCAATTCCGCATCTGGGCAACCCAAGTCCTCAGAAACCACATTTTAAAAGGCTTTACCATAAACCAAAACCGCCTCCGAAAAACAGGCCTGAAGGAACTCGAACAAACCCTTTCACTCATCAAAAACACAATCTCAACAAAAAATCTCACAACAGATGAAGCCATTGGACTATTCAAAATAATAACAGATTACACAGAATCCTGGCTCCTCCTCCAAAAATACGACGAAAACTCCCTCACTCCACCCGCAAAACACCAAAAACCTCTATACAAACTAACCTTCAACGACACTCTCTATGCAATCTATCAACTTAAAAAAAATCTCACAGCTAGCGATCTGTTCGGAAGACAAAAAGATCAATCACTCGAAGGAATAATCGGAGCCCTCTATCAAACCTTCGACAAAAAAGATCTTTACAAAAGCATCGAAGAGAAAGCCGCTCACCTCCTTTACTTCACAATAAAAGACCATCCATTCACAGACGGCAACAAACGAATCGGCGCAATGCTATTCATCACATTCCTAGCCCAAAACAAATACCTCCTGACAACAACAGGAGAAAGAAAATTCGACAATACATCCCTAGTCGCTCTCACTCTCTTGGTCGCAGAAAGCAACCCAACCCAAAAAGAGTCTATAATCTTGCTCATCATGAATTTTATAAACAAATAACAAAGGTCCAATAGTTTCTACCACACACCATCCGCCATAAGCCACACATTGAAATTTGGAGCTTGAAACTTGTTTGGTTCTTGTTTCTTGGCTTCTTGGTTCTCACCTAACATAAGTTACAACTTCCTCCCCCTCAAAAAGCCCACTCAGAATCTCAACATACTGATCCCCTCTAACCCCGGTCTCAATATCGGTTTCATAAGTCTGTCCCAAAGCATCAACCTGCAAAACATAAGTCCGCAAACCATCGTATTTGACAGCCCTGACAGGCACGGCAAGTACCCCCTCAAGCTCAGCGGTCACAATATCCATATTTGCGGTCATACCGGGTTTAATATCCGTATCTTCAGCAGTAAAAGCCGCAGTAATCTGATAATAAATAACCCCCTGCAAAACAGTTTCGGCAGGATCGATTTCGATAATTTCCGCCTCGAACTCTTTATCGTAAGAAAAAGCATCCAAAGTCATCATAACCTTGTCTCCAACCTGAACCTTGGAAATATCCGTCTCGGAAACATTAGCGGTAATCTGGTACTCCTGCGACACCATCACAAGAAAATCATCATTAGCATTAACATTCTCGGAAACATCAAAATTCACTTCAGTAATAACACCTGAAACAGGCGCATAAATATAAGCTTCCGATAAATTATACTGTGCCAAAGCCACCGAAGCGTTAGCAGCTGCAATAGCAGCCTCAAGAGAAGCCAAATCAACATCTCTGGGACCGGCTTCAACCTCTGCTAGAGAAGCATCCGCCTGCGCCAGCAAAGCCGAATAAATAGCAACATTTACCTCGGCGGTTGATATATCAGAATCAGCCTGAGCCCCAGCCTGAGCTAAGGCCTGATTAGCTTCATTCAAGGCATCTTCCTTACTTTTCAAATTCGCATCTTTATCGGTACCGGCAGACTCAACATCTTGAGCCGCATTATCAAGACTTGTGGAAATCGTATTAATATTATCGATCTCGGTAGCAATAATAGATCTTTTGGAATCTTTAACCGTAATCGACATCCCTCCAATAACAGGACAATCAACCAGTAAATCATCAACATCATCCAAAAGATCTCCCATATCGGAGAGAAGATCATCGGCAGAAACAAGAATCTCATCAATTTCATCATAATCGGAAGCGGAAATCTCACTCAGAGCATCAAAAACCACAAAAAAATCATCAGAGACGTCAGAATATAAATTCCGAGCATCGGTATATTGATTGCTGGTAGCTTCCAAAGAAAGCTCGAAATCATCATTTGCAGTCTCATTATCAACTCCGAGTATATTATCGATATCACGAAGACTATCATCAACTTCCCCGAGAATATCATCTATAACATTATAAGCATCCTCATAAGTATGAATAACTTCTTCTCCATAAGTGGCAACCGCATTCTCATAATTGGTTAAAGCAGTCCGGTAATCCAATTCCGCGGCATAAACAGCCCCCTCAGCCAAAACGGTAGTACTGGAAAGACTGATAACGGCCTGATTGTAATCCGCCTGAGCCTTATCCAAAGCAGCCCCGGCAATCAAAACAGCTTGATCGGTACTTCCCGCAACAGCTTGATCATAATTAGCCCGAGCAAGAGCCAAATTCGCCCGAGCGGAATCAAGTTGAATAGCAAGAGAAGTAGCGTTAAGACTTGCAAGCATATCTCCTTTTGAAACAAAATCGCCAACCTTTACCGGTATAGAATTAATCTTTCCCGCCCTCTGAAACCGAAGATCGATTTTAGAATCAGCCTCAACAGTTCCCGTAACGGAAACTTCCTGAACAATATCCAAATAAGAGGCCTCTGCAAACTCATAAACCACTCCCTCGCCATTACCGGAAATAAACTTTGTCAAAATAATGACAAGCAAAACCCCTCCCCCCAAAAACCAGTATTTCCTCCTTTTAATGAGCTTAAACATAGTGGGGAAATCTTACGCTCTCACCTATGAAAATGCAATAATATTTACAAATAGATGAAAAACTACTAATCTATGCCGGCAATGGACTTCAAAATAACCCTTACATCAAAGGCCGCATCAGAACTCAAAAAGATGCAAAAAGAAGAAAAAAAGATTGGTTACGGCCTTAAATTCGACATATTCCCTGCAGGATGCATGGGATTCCAATACTACTTGGACTTCGCCAAAGAAGCAGAAAAAGAAGAGTCCGAAACAGAATCTGAGGGGGTGAAAATATTCGTCCCAACAGAAAGCATACCCTTGGTAAACGACTGCAAAATCGATTACATAGAAGATGATGAAGGGTTCAAAATAGACAATCCGAATATCTCATCAGGATGCGGAGGATCATGTTCCTCGTGCAGCGGATGCGGAGGATAACACACGCAACGGGAAGAATTCACGCTTGCGCGCCTTACTACTTACTACTTACTACTTACTACTTACTACTTACTACTTACTACTTACTACTTACTACTTACTACTTACTACCTCACTAACAACAATGACTAACAAAGGAACAAGCCATCAACACTGTCTCGTAGGCAACATCAGACCAAAAAGCAAGCTCGGCAAACGCGCAGAAAAAGAAAAAGCCCGAATAAAAAGCCAAGCCAGACAAGAAGCAATCGCAGAAGCAAAAAAGGCTCACCTATCATAGAGTTCCCTGCTATACTGCTACTACCACTACAACTACTCCCTACTTCCTGAATAAACAATGGGGCTTTTCAAAAGAAAAAAAATCGGAAAAACCATCAGCTCAAAAGGAAGATACAGACAAACTGCGCTTCCAACTCAAAAAAGACGCGAAGCAAAACGAAACAAAATACAAAAAAACACCGAGAAAAAAGTACTCAAAACCAAACAAGCCCAAAAACAATTCAAGAAAACCATAAGACCGATAATTATCATAGCCGCAGGTCTTATTATCTATGTAATTTCACACCTACTCTTCATATCGGAAGTTTTCACGATAACAAAAATCGAATACGACTCAAGCAACATAGAAGTTATCGATGAAAACCCTATCCTCAACTACCTGCAAAATTTCAAAGGAGAAAACATCTTGCTGATAAATACTGATGATGAAGAAATTTATTTAAAACAGACTTACCCCGAATACAAAAAAATAGAGGTAAAAAAATCGCTTCCGCACACACTTATATTAGAACTTTCCCCTTATGACTTGGCGGCAAATTTAATACAACAAGCAGAAGGCGTTAATAAAAAATTCATAATAAGTGAAAACGGCCTATTAACAGAAGAAAACACACAGGACCCATCCCTCCCCTATATATACATAAAAACAGAGGACATGCTGATTCTGGGGAAAATGGCGATGGAAGAAAACTCTCTGGCTTTCATCCTGGAAGCAATAACGGATTTTCAAAATAAATTCGGAATGCAAGTGCTCGACGCAACATACTACAGAACAGCCAGAGAAGTCCATTTAAGAACAGAACGATACTTCGATGTATGGCTCGACACACAAATAGAGGTAGATGAACAACTCAACAAACTCAAACAAGCTCTGCCAAAAATAAACATATACGAAGACCCTCTAAGCTACATCGACCTTCGCATTTCAGGCCAATCGGGAGATAAAGTGATCTATATGCCGAAGTAATAAAACGGGGTTCAGATATTGCAATCTACCGGTAAATCTGGTAGAATATCATGATGCTTTGAAATAAAAGCGGAAAAACAAAAATAAAAGTTATCTCAATAAACATGGCCTCAAACGCTTCAAAGGTTGCCCTAGCCAAAGAAATGCTGGAAACCGCTGAGAGAAATATCCGGTCTGCAAAACAGATCATGGACGAAATGGCTGGAGGGAAATCTTCTTCACAAGAAAAACTGGAAAAAGCCGTAGCGGAATTAAACAGCGAACACGACGAAACAGGTCAAATAATTGAAGGTGTTTTCGACGGACAAAACATGATAGGCCCCAACCAAAAGACTTATCCCGTTCCGGCAAACTACGCAAGTAAATCGAAGATGATCCCCGGCGACGGATTAAAACTTACAATAAAAGATGACGGAGGATTTTTATACAAACAAATAGCACCGATCGAAAGAAAAACAATAAAAGGCATACTAACTTATGAAGACGGCCAATACAAAGTAATCGCGGAAGGACGAGCATACAATGTCATACTAGCATCGGTAACCTATTTCAAAGCCGAAGTCGGAGACGAAATTACACTTGTAGTTCCCGATCACGGTGAAAGCGAATGGGGAGCCATTGAAAATGTGATCCCGAAAATAAACAACGATAAAGAAGAAGAACTATTTTAAAATGGATTCTATAAACCTGCAAAACGAACAACCTCAAGAAAGTATCTCGGAAATCGATGCAGCTTTAACTCAGGTAAAAGCATGGAAAGAAGCCGGGAATACTGAAGATGCAGTCGAAGGATTAAAAGAAATACTGACAATGGAACCGGAAAATTCAGAAGCAAAGCAACTTTTAAATGAATTACAAACTCCAAAAGTAACCACAATCGAAACAGAGCATCCTCAAATCCCTGAGAAAAAACCTTCTCACGGAATACTTTTAAATCTCATAATCCTCGTGATAACAGTAGGAATACTGGGAGGCGCAACTTACACTTACATATCTTTTAAATCGGAACCGGAAGACACTTACGAAATAAAACCGCCACCGATAGCAATTGAAGATTTGCCGACAGAAGAAGAAAATTCCCCGGAAGAAATCGAAACCCCGGAATTTCCCGAAGAAGAGAACACATCAGCATCGCGAAACGACCAAAGATTTCTGGATTTAACCCTAATCGAACAAGAACTTGAGAGCTATTATGAAGAGCACCGAGTCTACCCAAGCGCGAAAAACTTGAGCGAATTACTGGGAAAACTCCCTTACGACCCGCTTGACGAAGAAGAGTTCATGTACTCATATGCCGTTTACGATAACTATTTGGGAAGCAACCAAGAGTACATTTTGGCGGGAGTTTTTGAAGAAGAAAACGGAGAAAACACCCTTTGGACAACGGGAGCAAGCCCGGCAGACCACCCGAACTACAGAGATTCAAGCTTAGAAAACATCACTCTTATTTCAGAAGTAGTCGTAATTGAAGAGGAAGAAGAAACCCCAAATATTAAAGTCAAAAGATAAACAGGTTGTCGACTGCAGACTGTAGACTGTAAACTATTGACTGATTTTCAGCTATCAATAAAACCGTTTTGCGAAGCAAAACTCCACCCACTAATTACTCCTTACTCATTACTAATTACAAACTCTTCCTAGCCCCAATGGCCGGATATACCGATTCGGCATTCCGCCAAATAGTGAAAAAATTGGCTCCCGATACAATCTGCATTACTGAACTTATCAGTGCAGACGGCATTAAGTTCAAAGGCAAGAGAACTATGGAGTATTTGGATTTTGATGAAAGCGAACGCCCTCTAATCGTACAATTATTCGGGAAAAAACCGGACTTCTTCCAAGAAGCTGCACAGGTTGTAGAAGCCCAAAAAGCTGATGGAGTAAACATCAACATGGGCTGCCCGGCCAGAAAAGTTATCGGATCAATGCACGGCTCGGCCCTACTGACAGATCCGAATCTCGCAGAAGAAATCGCAAGAACAACAGTCAAAGCAACCAAACTACCGGTCTCAATAAAGATGAGAATCGGTTTTAAAGAGTATGACAAAAAGTATTTCCTGGACCTGATAAAACGCTTCGAACAAGCGGGAATCGAGTCGCTAATAATCCACGGCCGCACAACATCTCAAGGATTCTCGGGAGAAGCCGATTGGAAGCCGATTTATCTCGCAAAAAAGACCCTGAAAATACCGGTAATCGGAAATGGAGACATCACCTCTGCAAAAATCGCAAAAAAACGCCTAAAAAACCTTGACGGAATCATGGTCGGAAGAGCAACTTTCGGCAACCCATGGATAATGGCGGAAATACAGGCCACACTCGAAGGAAAAAAGTACACTCCCCCACAATCTTTAGAAGAAAAAATCCCACTAATACTAGAGCACGCTCGCTTGGCAATAGAGTCCAAAGACCGCAAAGGCTTACTTGAGATGCGCAAACACCTCGCCGCCTACATAAAAGGCTTCCCGGGAGCCTCAAAATTCCGAGGTAAACTTGTGCAAGTGGAATCGCTTAAAGAGATCGAGGAAATATTTGACGACATTATTGTATAATTCACGGATTGGCTTACCGCTACAGGTTCAGCTTGACCCGGGGAGGTTATGTTATTTCATTTGTCAACCCTGCCCTTTTCTGGTATAAAAAGGTCTATGAAATTAGAAAAACTACTAAAAACAGCCCAAACTTACGAAGCATCAGCACTCCTGATCAGTACAGGCGCACACCCGGCGCTCAGAATTAATGGAGAGCTTACTTTGATAAAAGATCACCCTATCGTTACCGAAGAAATGGCCAAAGAGTATTTCTCAGAAAACACATTCCGACTTTCAGAAGGGATAAGGTTCAAGGCAAATATTTATAGGACAAAAAACGGCCAAACAGGAGTATTTCAGCAAATATCAACAGAGATCCCTCCCCTACCCCAAGAGCTCAAAAAATTTACCACCACAAAAAACGGGATCATCTTAATATCAAGAGATTTTACCTCCTCATTTATCGAAGAAATCAATCAAACCGAAACAAAACACATAGTTATCGCCGGTGACCCAATCGATCACACTTTAGAAAACAAAAAATCAATAATCGACCAGGTAGAAACCTACTCACAAACCCCTTGCGACATCATCGCCCTGGAAGACCCTGAAGCAGCGATTCAAGCCTCCAAATCCGGCAAATTAGTGCTAATACCGCTCCAAGCAGACAACATCCAAGATACAATCGACGAATTCCGAGGACAAGACCTGGCAAAAGAGCTGAAAGCCGCCATCAAAATCCAAAACGTACAAACCTTCCAAGCAACGGAAATACTCATAAACAACCCGGAAATCGCCGACCTAATCCACCAAGAAACCCCTCTCAACACAGAATCTCTGCTGGAAAAATACCGCAAACAAGGCATGAAAAGCATGAAACGAGCCCTACTGGAAATGGCTTCGGAAGGAAAAATAAGCAAAGAAGATGCTATGCGGCTGATTGAGAACTACTAACCTTTCTGCAATCTGTGGGCCAAAGCAATACAGAAATCCATGAAGGAATTCAGATTAAGCCTTTCTTCTTCTTGAATATAACTACTCAGACATCTATCAACAGTATCTTTCTCAGAATTTGCATAAAATTTCCCTCAAAGACAAAATCTACATGACGGGGTACGGAGAAGGACAAGTATCGGGAACCGAAATATATAACCCAATCCTCGCTCAATCTCAAAGAGCTTTATTCGAACTTCTCTGGGAATCTATTTAGAAGTCAAAAGTGCCACCCCGGCCACTATCATAACAACCGCCAAATAATGTAAAGGTAATAGAGTTTCTTTCAAGAAAAGCAACCCAACAGCAGCGGCAATCACAACAGACCCTCCAATAATTACCGGAACACCTACAGAAGCCGCCACACCCTTCGAAAAAAGATAAAAAGATGTTATTTCAGCAAGCCCTACAAAAATACCCGCCAAAACAGCAAATAAAACACCTTTTGACGAAATATCTAAAGGATGATCCATGAATCTCAAAACAATCAAAATAACCCCACCCAATAAAGCCGCGACAACCTGCAAAATCACCGCCCCAACTATCTCATGAATATGTCCCGAGGCAATTTTTATAAAAACATTATAAAGTCCGTAAAAAAAAGCTGTCATTAAAGCAATAAAAATCCAATGCATAAGTTTTTATTTTAAAGTTACTGAAATTATATAATAAGTATCAAAAATACGCGAACAAAAGGTTTGCAAGACTTTTTGAGCAACCTTGTAGACGAGCCTACTTTCAGGTAGGCGAAGTATACACGGGCGCGAAAACAATCCACATTCAACATAAGGTTTTGATAATTATTGAGCAACCATATGGGGCTTCTAATTTTCTGCAAAGCATTTATCCCCGCCTTGGCGGGGGGAAAAGAGAAACATCATCCGGTTGCGAGATAATTCATCACAACCGTCTTGGTGGAGCTGAGGGGATTCGAACCCCTGACCCCTCCCATGCCATGGGAGTGCTCTAGCCAGCTGAGCTACAGCCCCAAAAATCGAGAAAAACTATAACCCAGACCCAACCTGAACGCAAGCAGTTGCTCAAAACACCCTTTTCTGGTATAATAATATGATTAAAAAGCCACAAATGAACCTGATAAAAAAACTCATTTCAATAACCGCAACAGCAATAATCTTGTCCTCATTATCAACAGGAGCAATAACCTTTGCCCAAGGCGTATTAACAGACGTTGCAGGCGCTGGAATGGAAGCCGGCAACGCGGCCCCGGCAGCTGCAACCCAAAACACTGCGGCACTGGAAAGCTTCAGCGTAACAGATTATTTAACAATACCCGGAGAACAGGAACAAGTTTACTTGAACGATGAGAACAACTCACCGATAATAGCTTTTTTACTGATGATAATTAACTTTTTATCACAAATTATAGGTACAGTCGCAATCGGACTTATCATAATCGGCGGACTCTTTCTGCTTGCATCGGAAGGAGATGACAGCAGAGTCCAAAAAGGCAAAACCATAATCGTCCAGGCAATAATCGGGCTCATAATCGCCCTCGCCTCTTACATAATCGTCACCCTCGTTCAATCACTCCTTTATGTTCAATCTTAAACCCAAAAAATTAGCTGCAATACTACTATCAACCTTGATATTAACCGCATTCGGATCAATATCCGCAGCAAATGCCTCAGACACAATGATCCAATGTGAAGGAGGACAAGCAATAACAGATTTTGAAAAATTTTCATACACAGCATTTTTGAAAAGCAAAGTATCGGGATTGGACATCCAAACAGCCAGAACAGTGGAAATAAGTGAACCATTGCCGGGAGAAGACAGCAGTGTAGGCAATACTCACTTAATCAACGCATACAAAGGCGCATGCTGCCCATCCGGAGAAGTAAGCGGTACACAATGCAAATCTTATGTAAATGTATACACAACAAAGCTCGATGACTGTAACAATCTGGCCTACTCATGCAAACCTATCCAAATAATCGTTTCCGACAGCGGAATAAACTTACTCAAATTCTACGCTCTGCAAATCTACATCTGGGGAGCAAGCATAGTCGGAATTATAGCGGTACTCACAATCACAATAAGCGGACTACAGATCGCAGCCTCGGGAGGCGAAGAACAATTCACATCCGCAAAGACCAAAATAATGCAATCTCTCGCAGGACTGGCAATCCTTTTCTTATCAGCACTCATTCTTTACACAATCAACCCAACATTCTTTACAAGATAACAGCCACAGGAAGCAAAGCGATCCAGTGGCCAAAAAATTAACCCGCCCGAAGGGCTCCACAATGAAGAAAATCCTAACCATTCTGATTCTAACAATAATCCTATTTGCATCAGCAGCGAGTTACACCTTTGCACAAGACGATGGCATAGATTGGGAAGATAATGAAGGAGATTTCAATAACGAACTGCCACCACAAGAAGAATGGGGTACAGATCACGCACCTGACGAAGATTTTTCAGGCTCAGACTTTTCAGGTATAGATGGAGGAGAAAACAACGGACAAGGAAACCAAGGAATGGCCGCAATCGAAGCGGCAGAAGCCGAAGAAGCGGCAAGCAATGATTATTCATCTTTAGAAGGCGACGATCCACTTCTTCAGGATGAAACAAATGAATTAAATGAAACCGAATTAGGCGACGACTTTAATCCAAATGCAGGAAGCGAAGAATCAGACTCTCAATCCGAAGAAGAAGACAACACCTCCATAATGCCAAACATCCCCAAGCCTAAGTTCCTACCGGGCCCAACAGAAGGCAGTAGCAAGTCAGAAATAACAACCTATTTCCGTGAAAAAGCGGTTCCGGACTTCGTAGCAGGATTTATAGGAGTTGTCGGCCTCATGGCATTCCTGGCACTCGTAATCTCAGGGATACAATTCCTGACAGCTTACGGAAACGACGAAAGAGTCACAGCCGCAAAAAAGACAGCAACATACGCAGCCGTCGGATTCATTTTGGCAATACTTTCTTACGCAATAGTTTCAATAATAAGCTCACTTCAACTCGAGGCACCCGAAGAACCAACATCCTTCCTTCAAATTCACACAGCATATGCCGATGAAATAGAGATAGGAAGTCTACTCCCAACCCAAGAAAACCTGATAGAAAAATCTCCAAACGCAAACGGAGTATCCCTCCCGGAAGGCGACCTCACCCTGGACACCATTCCTCAAATAATCAATATTTTACTTGGAATATCCGGAGTAATAGTTTTCATATCGTTCGCATACGCCGGAATCCTTCTCGTAATCAGTCAAGGTAACGAAGATGACATCAACAAAGCTCAAAACATAATAATTTACAGCATAATCGGAGTTATCATAATAGCCCTCTCGTACTCAATCGTTTACGGAATATCCAAGATTAATTTTTAATTATGAAAAAAATCTACCTATCACTGATATCAATAATTCTCCTGGCGGAAAAAGCTATGGCAGCATACGGAATACCGGATGAATACAAACCAAACAATATAGTGGAAACAAGCGAATCCGTAGAAACATACAGCGCAGAAACCGTAATATATTTACTCGGGGACCTAATCAGCGGAGTCCTGGCCCTCGTCGGAGTCCTGGCCGTATATTTCTTAGTATCAAACGCACTCAAGTACGCAACATCCTTCGGACGACAAGACGAAGCGGAAAAAGCCAAAAAAGGTATCTTCTGGGCAATCGGAGGCCTGCTCATCATACTGCTATCCTACATAATCGTGAGATTCGTAATAAGGATCGTACTCACAACAGACGAAGCCGCAATCGATTCGGCAGCAACAAGCTTACTGCAAACCAACCTTTTCGGATAACAAACACAAAAACCGTTTTGCCAAAGGCAAAACACAATCACTCTATGATCTATGATCTTTGATCTAGAGTCTTTGATCTACCTTCGGAAACAACACCTCACCCTTCTCAACTTTCGTCCCGCTAGGAAGCCTCCCCCACTCCCGAAAAGCGGTAAACTCACTTTGATTATAATCCTCCGGCACACCAAGCCCGGCAAGCATTTTATCGGCAGTTTCAGGTATAAAAGGATAAAGCATACAAGCAGTATGCCGCAGAACCTCAAGTAAATTATAAAGAACCGCTGCAAAGCCCTTTCTGTCATGTTTCACTAGCTCCCACGGCCTCTTCTCATCAATATACTGATTCGCGATTTCTCCAAGCCGAACCGCTTCCTGAGCAGCTTTTTTTAAATCAAAATTTTCAAAATGCTCATCATACTTAATCCAACCATCCTTTACAGCTTTCATTAAAACCTCATCCCCAACAACCTGCGGAACCTTACCCCCGAGATTCCTCTCCGTCATAGTCAAAACCCTCGAGAAAAGATTCCCGAAATTATTCGCTAGTTCACTTTCATACAAAATCTTAAACCGCTCCTTACTAAAATCTCCATCGGTAGTAGTCGGAATTTCCCGCAAAAGATAATAACGCACAGGGTCTAAGCCCTCCTCCTCAACAACAGCAAAAGGATCCACAACATTCCCCAAACTCTTGCTCATCTTCTGCCCCTCGGAAGTAATATACCCATGAACACAGATGGAACGCGGAAGCTCAAGCCCGGCAGAAAGCAACATCCCGATCCAAATACCGGCATGAAACCGCAATATCCCCTTCCCGATAACATGAACATCAGCGGGCCAAAATTTATCGAACTTCTCATGCCCATCACAATAACCAAGAGCAGTTATATAATTCGCCAAAGCATCACACCAAACATACATCACTTGATCATCATCATCAGGTACGGGAACCCCCCATTCAAGCGTCTTAACCGGCCGAGAAAAACTAACATCCTGAAGCCCATCCTTGCATAAAGAAAGCATCTCATTCTTACGCGACTCGGGCAAAACCTTCAATTCCCCCGACTCAATCTTCTCAGCAATCTGATCTGAGTATTTGGATAATTTGAAAAAATAATTCTCCTCAGTAATCAATTCAGGCTCCTTCTGATGATCCGGACATTTGCCGTCCACAAGATCCTTCTCTGTAACAAAAGCCTCACACCCCACGCAATAATGCCCCTCATACTTAGATTTATAAATATCGCCGGCCGCAACCAGTTCTCTCCAAAGCTTCCGAGCCCCGGGATAATGCCTCCCCTTATCTGTTGTTCTTATGAAGTCATCATTGGAAAGATTCAAAACTTTCGTGAGCTCCTCATACTTCGCAGCATTCTTATCGGAAAGCTCCTGAGGCGAAAGTCCCTGCTCCTCAGCAGTTCTCTTGATCTTACTCCCATGCTCGTCCGTACCTGTTAAAAACCAAACCTCGTCACCAATCATTCTATGATATCTGGCCAAAGCATCCGCCTCCAAAATCTCCATCGCAAACCCGATATGCGGCGGCGCATTAACATATGCAATAGCAGTTGTGACATAGAATTTGTTGGACATGAGAAGTTGGTATTAAGTAGCTTGTATCAAGTATTAGGTATCAGGTTTGAAATGTAAAGGAAAACCCACACATACAAACATTTGAGAATTGATAATTGCTCCGTAAGCATTGGAGGCTTCTATTTTTTCCCGAACAAAGACTAGCAGCGCATTCAAACAAGCCAGGTCTGATGTGGATTTGAGGAAGCATTTGGAGCTTCTATTTTTTTGCAAAGCAAAAAAGAGAAATATCAACCGCTTCCGAGAAGACACATCAGACCTCCTTCTCCCAGAGAACAAAATCAAACACCGGCAGCGGCTCACCTTCTTTCACAAAAGTATCAATTTGCTGCACAAAATCGCCATTGAACCCATCAGCCTCAACTCCGACATATTCGCAAACGAAGTCGCTATCCCCATCCGTTAACCGCACATAAACATCGTAATCACCCGCAGACAAATTCGTAAGAATCAAATAGTTGTACTCATGATCCCTCAAAAACTGAGAAACATTGTACTCTTCAATAAAAACATACTGCCTACCACCCCATGAACCTCCCAAATCTTGATAATAACCGGCAGTTTTATTATTCGCATCCCAATCATAAAAACCTCCACCATAAATATCCTCATAATCGGAAATCGCTTCCGTCAACCTGCTAGCCCCATTAATACCCAAAATTTTCCACCTCAAAGAACCGGAAAGCCCCGCATCCATCGTCATATCCAACTTGAAATCCCCGAGATGAGTCAAGTCCTCTCCATCATCAGAGAAAAGCGGAACAATAACAGACTCCTCGACTTCAAGAACCCGCCACAATTCACCCTCATTGTCATAAACCTTATCTCCATAAACATCACAAGGCCAAACCGGCCCCAACGCAGAAATTTCATAATCATAAGAAGCACCATTATCAAGCGTAGCCTCCTCTCCCGAAGCCTCATACCCCGCAAGATTGGCTTTTATATCCAAAAGAGCAAGCTCGGAAGCCCCCTCAGCCGCATAATAAGCCTCCCCACCCTGAACAAGACTCCTTTCAACCCTAAGCTCAACAACAATCAACCTGTTAATCCCAAGCCCTACAACAAGCATCACAGCCGTAATCAATATAGAAACAAGCAACGCACTCCCCTTCCTGTTTGTAAGTAAATTTTTATTCATAAACCCTTGAAGAAATAGTTGTTTGTAAATCGTAAATCATTTCGGAAGTATTGCGAGTCTCTCCCGCAACCCTCATATAAACAGTAACGTGAGGCTGATATTGAACAGAAACGTCGCCATAATTCACCTCGGGAGAAATTGCAGGATAAATTTCAAAATAAAGACCTTCAAAAACAGCTTCATCCCCGGAAATCGGCAAAGCCCCAAGCTCATAACCAATCTGCGGAACCCAAACATCTCCCGCTCCAAGCTCATATTTTTTCATAAAAACCTCCCCCTCATCAGAAGAAAAAACCGTAATCTCATCCTCGCTGCGCCCAAGCAAAATCAATACATCAACCGCAGAAAGCTCAAGATTATACGTACCGGTACACTCGGGAATCTCCCCCCCGCCGCCAAAATCATAACAATCATAATAAGGCGCAGAAGTCCTCGCCTCCGCGACAATCATCTCCATAACATCCCTCGCCCCCGAATAAACCTTCCTAACCTCACCCGTATCATGCTGAGCACGCGCAATATACAGATAAGTCCCGGAAATTATCCCGATAAAAATCGTGAAAATCGTGATGGCAACCACCATTTCGATCAAAGTAAACGCTTTTTTACTGGAAAGATTCATGCTATCGCCAATCTGTTAAATAAGTAGTTAAAGTAATATTCTGATCATTCCCCCTCTCACTCCACTCTACAACCGAGCTGATTTTAGCCGCTCCGGATTCGCACTCTTCATACTCAACAAGAATATACCTGGAAAAAGCCGACTCCTTCCCGCCACTATGAGAAAAACTCATATGAGAAACATTATCAACTTCATAAAGCTGCGGATCCCCATTCAAAGTAAGCGTCCAAGGATCCCCTTTGGAAGCCGTAAACCGATAACTCCCCCCCTCCATCCCACACTCAAACCCCTCACCCATATTCCACCCGTAATTCTGCATCCAATTGCTGTCCCGCATATTCCTCATCGCCTCAAGCCCCTCCTCAGCCAGATAATAAGCCTGCAAAGTATTCATATTAAAAGTATTCGCCCTCATACTCACAATCACCAAATTCGTCATCGCAGTCATAGTTACGGCAATTATTGAGACCCCTATCAGAATCTCTATCAAAGTGAACCCTTCTTTTTTACTCCTCAGTTTCATTAAGCGCGATATTACCTGTTAAAGGATTAATTAAAACACTTTTTTCATAACCATAATGCCCGAGAACAATAGTAGTCTCCTCCGTTATAGGAAGCATATTCGTATTAAAAATCTCCATATCTCCATAAGGCGGAACGAAGAAAATATAAGCCCCAGAGAGCGCACCATCATCGATACTCAAAACAGGCACGGAAGAAGCAATTTTAAGATCCTCGTCTTCCGTCATCTCATTATAATCACAACCCGAATCATACGGAGCAGAAACCCGAGAAACGCTATCGAGCGTCACCTCAAGCCCGAAGCATCGAAAAACATCCTCATTCTGCTCACCACTCGCAACCCTAACCCGTAAATCCTGCAACTCACTATAAACGGTCTCCTGCGCAATCCGAACCCGATTCCTCTTGATTTCGCCGTTATAATCCGCCATCGCAATGTACCCCAAAACAGAAAGAATCGAGATAACAACCAGCAATTCGATTAAAGTAAAACCCGATTTGTTATTAAAAATTTTCAAGACAATACTTCGTTAGACAACATCACTGAGAGAGAAAATCGGACCCAAAATCGCCAAAGCCACAACCGCAACCGCAAATCCAACAACAATAATAATAAAAGGCTCCAAAATCGTAGTCATATTCCGGAGAGAATGATCAACCTCCATCTCATAATGATCCGCAACCTTCTCGGAAGCCATCGCCAAAGAAGCCGACTGCTCACCGATCTCAAGCATTTGAGTAACGGTTTCCGGAAACAAGAAAGGAACCTGCGCCATATTATCGGAAACCTTCTCACCCTGCTCAACAGACTTTTTAATATCCAGAAGTTTAATCCTATAAAGCTCATTACCGGATGTACCGGCGAGAATCTCAAGAGTTTTATTAATCGGAATTCCCGCATGCATCAAAACCCCAAGAAGCCTCACAATCCGCGACAAAAGAGCTTTCCTGATAAGCTCACCAAAAATCGGCATATTCAGTTTAAAACGATCCCATCTTAACCTTCCCATCTTCGTCCCCACATAAAAACTCCAAAAAGCAAAAGAAAGGAGCACAAGAATCAAAACAAACCACCAATAATCTGCCAAAAACCTGGAAATCGTAAGCACCGCAACCGTAATCCACGGAAGTGCGATATCGCTTTCCAAAAAGAAATCCTCAAGCTTCGGAATCACCATAGTCATAATAATCCACATCGCCGCAATAAGCGCTACCAGCACAGTAATCGGATAAATCATCGCCCCTTTAACCTTCAAATAAAGCGCATACATCCTCTCGATTTGAACAGAAAGCTTAAAAAGCATCTTCTCCAAGTTGCCGATAGATTCACCACTCTTGACGACCCCAACCTCAGCCTCGGTAAACACATCGGGGAACTTCGACATCGCGTCGGAAAGCTTCTTCCCATGCTCAACATCATAAGCAAGAGTGTTGATAACACGACGGAAATGCTGGCTTTCAACCTTATTAGTGAGAATTTTAAGAGCCTTCAAAATCGGAATCCCCGCATCAAGCATAACGGCAAGCAGATGGAAAAAATAAGACTTCTCCTTCATATTCACCTTGCTCCTATCAACAAGAAAATCATTAATCCTAACCCAAAAAGACTGCTTCTGAGAATCGTAGACACCGTACACAACCTTCTCATCCTTCTGCGGCGCATCCTTAGCATTCAGATCCGCCAGAAGCTGATCGATACTTTTATCTTTAACATCCATTTTATTTGAAATTAAAAATTACTACTGATAATAAGCCTCCATCGTTAAACCAAAACTAGCGTGAGCACCGGAACCTTCCTCAGAAAGCTGCACACTTATCGAATTAACCTTAATCTTCCTTGTATTTCCTTCAAGAGCCTCAAGAAAAATAATCAAATCTTCATAATTCCCATCAAAACTCGCAGACATATTGATAACTCCACTGTTATCACCCTCGACATTACTGAAATTCACACCATTTAAATCAACACCGGCCTCAGCCGCCAAATCCGCGAGATCGGAAAGCAGTTCATCCTGACTTTCTCCTTCCGGAACCTGCAAAAGCAGTCTCTCCTCCGTTACACCGGAAGCCCCAAGCTCCTCGGAAAGCCCCTCAAGCTCCGCAACACGCGCAATCAAATCCTCAACTTCAGCAGTTTTACCTTCAAGATCGGCATTAAGACTTTCAACATCCTGACTTAAAGGATTTACATAAAAAACAAACCCAAGCACCACCGCAACAAGCAGGACCACCGATAACAGATTCAGAAACGTAGAAGATTTTTTCATGATTTAGAGATTAGAAGTTAGTTGGATTATTGATTATTGGAATTTGTAACTTGTTTGGATCTTGTTTCTTGGCATCTTGGTTCTTAAACCGCTATCTAGCGGTTTTCGCATCATCATAAGTAAACCCAAAACTGAAGGAAACCATATCCTCATCACTTAGAGAAGAAACAGAAGGGACAAAAACTTCCTTGAACTTCGCCTCGGAGACAAGAACATCTATAAGCCCGGCAACAGCATAATAAGAATCAGCCAAAGCATTGACAGTAACATATCCGCTCTCAGTACCTCCGTACGAGCTGTAATAGACATCGAAAGGAGTCACTTCAAGAAGATTCCCGACAACCTCAGACCAAACAACCTCATTCTCCTCAGCCGCAGAAATAACCTTCCGAGCAATAGTTGCTTCATCAAGACCCTGAGCCTCAAGCTGAGAAACCTGCTCCTCAAGATTAGATATATCAACATCGGTATCCGCAATACTATTCTCGAGAGAAACTTTACTCACATAATTGTATCCGCCGTAAACCAAAAACGCCAAAAAGACGATAAAGGAGATCAAATTCACAAGTGAAAACCTCCTCTGCGTATACATAAGATCTTGTGGATTCATAAAAACTTGGTTTTAAGATGTATTTTTGCTTTACTGGGATTGTATCAAGTGAGCAACCTGTAAGCAAGAAAAAAATATGACCAATATCAGAAAGAATTTCATAGTCATAAATGAGGAATTTATTTGCAAAAATTGCAAAGAAAAAGTCCCCACCCTAAAAGGCTCCTGCAGAAACCACTGCCCGAAATGTCTTTTCTCCCTTCATGTAGACAATTCCGTCCCCGGGGACAGAGAATCCAAATGCCACGGACTCATGGAACCGATCGCCCTCGAATACAAAGGCAAAAAAGGCTACCAACTCGTCCATGAATGTCTTGAATGCGGCAAAAAGCAGCTAAATATAGTTGCAGAGGATGATGATCAAGAAGAGGTTAGGAAGATTCAACTGAAACATTCTCAGAAGCAGGATATTTAAAAGCACTCAACAAAACATCTATTCTAAGCAAAAGCTTTCTTTTACCATGCATTGTTGAATCATCATTCTCAGAAATCATATTGCGAATTTCCGCACAAACAGCAGGCTCCGGAGACGAATAATTACTCAGAAACTTCCTCAGAAATTCAGATGACTCCCCTTGCAAAATATCATCAAATATTTCCTCAAGCTCTTCATCGCTACCAACCATTGCACGAAGCTTAAGAGTCGAAGCATAATATGAAGAAAAATGCTGAGAAGCAATCATACAGTGAGCATTCAAAAATTCCTCCTTCCATTCACAATCCGCACAATTGAACGCAGCTTCAACCAATCTTTCCTCATCCTCAGCAGGAAAACCAAAAGGTACTGCATTATCCATTATCACACCATTATACCCTAGTGTCGTCACAACCTCTAATGCCTTCTGTTGAATCTCCAAGTCGGCAGATTTCAAAGCAGGAATAATATACCTGGAAACATACTCCAATCTAATCCCCGCATCAGGAAGTCTTTCAATACACAAACCCAAAAGACGTTCCCGCGCCTCAAGAGACGGAAATTTCATCTCATGCAGATTATCCAAAACCCAATTAAGATTACCATCTTCTTTGATAAGCTCATGTTCAAGTAAAGCTATAGCCGGATTGAAGACTTTTTCTTTTCCAAGAGACACAATCCCAGGATACCCAGAGCCATGCAAACGAATTGCAAAACGCGCAAACTCAATCGGTACATCCAAATACACTAAAAAATTATTGGCCACAAGCCTCTCAAGTTTTGCAAACCCCCGCGACATAAAAGATGCTGGCTTATATTTTTTCACCAGAAAACGATAAGCTTGATACCATTCCTCCGCAGCAATATCTTCTCTCTGAGAAATACAATCTAAAAAGTCCATTAATTCGTCATTCTTCTCTATGTTAGGAATATTGCCATCAGTCTTTACAATATCCCTCCTAACACCCTTATCAACCTTCATAAACTTCTCCAAAATCCACCTCGCCGCAACTTCGGGTGGAGTATTTTGAAGCACAGTTTCTTTCAAGCCATCAATGATATCTTCCGCTCCTTTGCGAAGCCTCCTATCCTGCAAAGTACCAATCATATATTTATATGTTTTTTCAGAACAATAATCACCACTGCTTCTCCTCAAAACAACCTCTTTAATCTCCGGATCATTCAATTCTGAACCAGTCAAAGACTGAAGTATCTCAATAAACTCATCCGGATCGGCAGTCTCAATCCTGCGCAATTTCTCAACCCATTTGTCGTGATAACCTTCCGCCAAACGCGCCTTGTTGTAATTAATCAATGTAGGCAGAAGAACAGGAAGCAAAAAGGTATTTAAATAAGTCCTTTCTTCAGGACTCGCAACCGCTTGCAACTGCTCTCTGTAAAGCCTCATAAAATACTTCAATTGGTTTTCACTAAAACTCTCCTGGCTTATTCGCAAAAGATACGGCATGTCCTTTTCCTCAATAGTCACAGCCTCAATCATCTGCGCCTCAAGCCAAGTATCATCACTATCACGCCACTCTGCCGCTCTCAACCGACTCCCTGTATTGGCAAGAACAAGATGAAGAGTGTTGCCAAAAAACTCACTATTCCGAGCATGCGAATGACCCGGAACCTCTCCCAGAATCTTTATATATAATTCCAGGTTGTGTTGTTTTATCACAAAAAGAGCCCTAAAAAGCTGCCTTTGCTCCTCATAAGTATTTAAAAACAAAGTCATGGAACTCAAATCATCATCAGACTTAACCTGAAAATCTTTATAATTCCCTACCCTCTTAAGCCACGCAACAACCTCCTCGCAAGCCTCACAATACTCTTCGTTTCCAGAAAAAATAATCTCCTGATTCAAAGTATAATCAAGATTCGCATCAATATCAGTAATAATATCCGCGATAGCAGGAGCCTGAAAACCTTCCCTCCAAGCCCTTACCTGACGCTGCTGCCACAACTTTACCGTGTCTTCCGTTATAGGATGTCTGATAGAAATTTCATCAGGCAATTCAAGACCCTTTTCTTCTTGCTCAAATTTAAAAGACAACTTATGCGCAAAAGATGTAATTTCCGGACTATAATAAAACCGCCTTATCGCCTTTTTGGCCCAAAAAGCCGCAACCCCAAACAGAGTTAAATCCCGCGAAATAGGATCAACCAAGCACCTCTCTTGGAACATTCCCGCATCTATAGGCGCAACTTCTTGTACAGCCTGCACGGGCCTATACAACAAATTATATAAATTCCTAAACAAATCGATTACAAACTGACACGCAGCCAACTCATCTTCTTCTTTTTCAAACCTTTGACAAGCAAAAACCTCATCCATCCTCGAAACAATCGACTCATACATACCCGAATCAGCAGCGAAAAACCCTTCATCGAGAGTTTTTATAAGACTGGAAACAGCTAAATCCGCCTCATCACTATGAGCGCTAAACGCCTTAAGAAACTCACCAAAAACATTGTCTGTCGCATCTTTAACCTCCTTTTGTGTCCTCGGGAAAGACATCGAAGATTCACGCATTCGAGCCATGCTTTCAACATCATCAGTTACTGCAACAATGTTCGATTCACCAGGCATTTGCAACCCCAACTCGCTCACCATAATTGATATTTATAAGGTTCGCGATTCTACACAAATTAACCTTGAGAAGCAAGCATCTAAGCCAAACTCACCGCCCTAAGAGCTCTTGATTGCGATTTTTCAATCATCGCAGCAAACTCCTCAGGAGAAACAACCTTTTTTCCGGAATCCTTCCAAACTTTACACAAGTCTTCAATCTCATCATGGAATCTGCTATTAAAACTTAAAATATCAAGAATAATGGTGCCAGGGTTCTCACGACGAAGACCACCAAGCGAACATAAATCAAAAACAGGAATATCAGGGTCCAATGCCTCAGCATTCGACCTAGCATGCATACCCCCGAAATAAGCAACCCGAGCATTTCCAGTAGATTCAATCATATCAAAGAGTTAAAATAAATACCGTCAAATCTTATTTGCAAAAATGAAAAGCGTCAACAACATCCTGGCCTTCTCCGGAGGACCCGACTCAATGTACCTTTTATATTTTTTATTAAAAAAGGGAGAAAAGCCCATACTCGCCCACTTAAATCATGGCCTTAGAGGTAAAGAAAGCGATCTCGATGAAAAATTTTGCCAAAAAATCGCAAAAAACGAAGGCCTCCCATTCGAATCCAAAAAAATCTCACTAACAGGTTCAGGAATCGAAGAAAAAGCTAGAAAAGCCCGCTATAAATTTCTGGAAGAAGTCCGCCAAAAACACAAAGCCAAAAAAATCTATACCGGACACCACCTAAACGACAACTTAGAAACAGTCTTATTAAACTTCACAAGAGGCACCGGCTTAAACGGCCTCACAGGAATCAAAACAGATAAAATCGACCGTCCGCTTCTAGGGGTAACCAAATCGGAAATCCTGGAATTTTTAAAGAAAAATAAGATTCCTTACCGCAAAGATTCTTCAAACCTCGACAACAAATTTTCCCGCAACCGCATCCGCGCAGAAGTCATCCCCGAGCTCAAAAAGCTCAACCCAAACCTGGAAAAAACTTTTAAATCAACCCTTGAGAACCTAAAACAAATCCAAAACTTCCTGTCTTCAGAAACACCCAAAGGAAACACAATCAAACTCAAAGATTTCCAGAAACTCCATCCGGCGATCCAAGCTCAATTTCTACTTGAGCAACTCGACTCAACAGAAGGAATTTCCCAAAAACAACTACAAGAAACCGGAAAATTCTTACTCTCCGCCAAAACCGGTAAAAAAAGAACTCTCGGCGACACGAAAATCGAAATCGAATACGAAAAAGCTATATTCAACCCTAAAAAACCTGCGATCAAAACAACTTTTCGCATCCTAAAAAAACACCCCGACAAGCTCGACATCGCAAAAACAGTCTTCCTAAACTTCGACAAAATCGGTTCAACCTCAAAACTGCAAATCCGTACCATGCGCGACGGCGATCGAATAAAACCACTAGGGTTAAGAGGCTCTCAGAAACTCCAGGACCTTTTCACCAACAAAAAAATCCCACAAAAACTCCGCACACAAATCCCCGTAATTACCTTGGAAAACGAAATCCTCTCAGTCGGCTGGCTCGCAATAGCAGAAAAATACAAGATCACACCTAAGACCAATCAAATCTTAAAAATCAACTTCAAAGAATCCCAATAAAAGGTTACTATTTAAAGGTAAAAAAACACAAGCCACACACCATTAGCCATTAGCCATATGCCATCCGATACCAAAAAACCTCCGCGACACTCTTCAAGTCTCGGCTACATCGTTTTGATCGCATTAATATTCACTTTATTATATGCCTTCTTTAATCCAAGCCCGCAAGGACCGGAAAAAGTCACACTAGACGCATTCTTAAGCGACCTCGACTCAGAAATAATCGAAGAAATCTCTGTCGAAGACAATAAGGTTTACTACACAACAACCGGAGGAGCGGAATTCTTTACAATCAAAGAAACCTCAGAAACCCTAACAGAATTATTAACAGGAGTAGATGATAGCAAGCTGGACGAAATCCAAATAGAAATCGTCGACACAACATCGGGAGGAATATGGATAGACCTGCTAATCTCATTCGTCCCATTCTTACTTATAATAGGGTTCTTCGTATTCATGATGAGACAAGCCAACTCCAGCAATAACCAGGCAATGTCTTTCGGGAAGTCGCAAGCCAGACTCCAGGACCCGGAAAAAAAGAAAAAGACCACATTCAGCGATGTAGCAGGATCACAGGAAGCTAAAGATGAGCTAATAGAAATAGTCGACTTCCTCAAAAACCCCACCAAATACACAAAAATGGGTGCCAAAATCCCTAAAGGAGTAATATTGGTAGGCCCTCCGGGAACCGGTAAAACGCTACTTGCCCGCGCAGTTGCAGGCGAAGCGGACGTCCCGTTTTTCAACATTTCAGGTTCAGAGTTCGTTGAGATGTTTGTAGGAGTTGGAGCATCTGTGACCGGCGATACCCCTATTCTTGTCAAAGAAAATGGATGCTACCCCCGCTTAATGCCGATTTCCGAAGTAGTAGATAAGCATTATAAAGAAGGAAAAAGTGACTTTGCAGTAAAAACTTATGACCTGGAAACACTGGGTTACGACCCTGAAAAAACAGGATTCAGAGGGTGCTCAAAAAACTCAAAACACAAATTCTTCGGCAACTCAAGTTGGCAGAAAGTATCAGCGGTTTACCGCCATAAAACAGATAAAATTTACAAAATCCACTTCAGAGGAGGAGTTATAAAAACAACAGGAGACCACAGCATCTTTATCCGCTCAAGAAACACAATAATCTCCAAAAAAGCCGGCGAACTGAAAGAAGGAGACCTTCTAGTCAACCTGCCCTTCAAAGTCAGAGGGAAATTCATCCCGGGAACAGGCACAACTCACAAAATCAAAGCTCACAAATTCGAGCAGGAGCCAAGTCTAAAAGAATTAAAAGTAGCAGGGAATGAAGCTCTCGAATACAGATACGCACATGCGATGCAAATGGAAGGATTGCACTCTCAAAAAGCACTTTCGCAAATGCTCGGAGTTTCACAAATGACAGTCTCAAATTGGCAAACCGGCAAACACACACCACAAGCTTTATCGATCAAAAA